>DASYEE010000031.1:0-79672 GCA_036499165.1 Galbitalea sp.
GCAACCGAAGCTTCCTTGTTCGCCATGGCACTCCTTGATAGATATCGGTAGCCATCGACGTGATGTCGAACAGACGCGAGACGGAACTAAAAAAGCTCCGACGCGTCAGGCGGTCGGAGCTTGGTTGCCCTTTCGGGCTAGAAGTCTTCACACACCTGCGCGGGATGCTGTATCGACTTCTCAGTCGATTCAGACTTTCAGTCACCCTGCGGCGACATCCAGCGGTCTTTGGCCGAGGTCAAGGGTACGTGATGCGCGGGACTACCGCAAACTCAGGCCTTGGTCGGAGGCTTCAGCCCTACGGCGGGAAGGATGACCCCGTCGATCAGCGAGACCAGGAACGCCCGGTCGATCGGTTTGCGCTCGAGCAGCGTGCGATGCGCAGCCATCGAGCCGCTCACCATCGACAACGTATCGATGTCGACATCCGGCGAGATCTCGCCGCGGTCGATTGCGCGGCGCAGGAACAGCTTGTTCACCGCGACGCGGGGATTGATGATCGCGGCATTCACGGCGTCCGCGAGCTCGGGCGACGACGTCAGCATGGAGGCGAGGCCCGCCATGATCTGCAACTTGCGTTCGCCGTCCTCGATGGAGTGTGGCTTGATCATCGCGACGAGGTCACCGCGAAGCGTGCCAGTATCGGGCAGTCGTTCCGGCGCTGTGCCTGCCTTCTTCATGCAGGCGACGGCGTCGAGTACCAGTTCCGCCTTGGACGGCCAGCGGCGATAGATCGTCGCCTTGCCGGCCTTCGCACGTGCGGCGACCATGTCGATGGTCATTCCCTCGTAGCCGGTCTCGGCCAGCACTTCGAGGGCGCAGTTCAAGATCTCGGGGTCGCGAGTCAAGTCGCGCTTGCGACCCAGTTTGGGTGCGCTGTCGATGGCGTCGGCGCGCTCGTCGGAGCCGGTAATTGCGAGGTCAAGCGGCGTCATTGCGGCTCTCTCCCTTTCTCATGGTGCTCGCGCACAGTCTACCGCGGACGCGATTACGGTACTCGGAAATTCAGGAACTATTAATATCCGGAACTCTTCCGTTTCGTATATAGTAGCCGAATGCCTGATTCAACACTCGTCGCTCCCCACGCCTCCCGGCGCTGGCTCACCCTCGCAACCGTCGCCCTTGCACAGCTGATGGTCGTCCTCGACTCCACCGTCGTGAATATCGCCCTGCCGTCGGCCCAGACCGACCTCGGCTTCTCCAACGCCGACCGCCAGTGGGTCATCACCGCGTACTCGCTCGCCTTCGGCAGCCTGCTGCTCCTCGGCGGCCGCCTGTCCGATCTCATCGGCCGCAAGCGCACCTTCATCATCGGTCTCATTGGCTTCGCCGCGGCATCCGCACTGGGTGGCGCAGCAGACAGCTTCGGGATGCTGGTGGGCGCGAGGGCCCTGCAGGGTGCGTTCGGCGCGCTGCTGTCCCCGACCGCACTCGCCGTCCTCACGACCACCTTCACCGTGCCGAAGGAGCGTGCGCGCGCGTTCGGCGTCTTCGGTGCGATTGCCGGAGCCGGCGGTGCGATCGGGCTCCTGCTCGGCGGATTCCTCACCCAGGACCTCAACTGGCGCTGGAACCTCTACATCAACGACTTCATCGCCGTCGTCGCCGTCATCGGGGCGGTCATCTTCGTGACGACAGTGCCGCGCGTCGGCCCACGACCGCGACTCGACATCCCGGGCACCCTGCTCGTCTCCGGTGGCCTGTTCTCGCTGGTCTACGGCCTCTCGAACGCCGAGACCGACGGCTGGGATTCCCCTCTCACCTGGGTCATGCTGAGCGCCTTCGTCGTGTTGATCGCGGCATTCATCCTGTGGCAGCGTCGCGCAGCGCATCCGTTGCTTCCGCTGCACATCGTGCTTGACCGTAACCGCGGGGCCGCGTACTCGTCGATTCTCATCGCGGGCGCTGGCATGTTCGGCATCTTCCTGTTCGTCACGTACTTCATGCGATCCTCGCTCGGCTACACGCCGATCCAGGCCGGCATCTCGTTCCTGCCGATGATCGGGATGCTCGTGCTCGCAGCCCAGCTGTCGACCAACATCTTCGCGCCTCGCTTCGGCCCGAAGGTGATGGTGCCGTTCGGCATGCTGCTCGGGTTTGCCGGAATGCTGTGGCTCACGAGGCTCGACCTGAATGCGAGCTACGCGGGCGGCCTGCTGCCTGCGCTGCTCGTGCTCGGATTCGGGATGGGCTCGATCATGCCTGCCGCCATCCAGACCGCGACTCTTGGGGTCGATCGGCAGTTCGCCGGCGTCGCGTCAGCTCTCGTCAACACGGGCCAGCAGGTCGGCGGATCGATCGGAACCGCGCTGCTCAACACGCTCGCAGCCACGGCAGCCACCGGCTATGTCGCCGCGCATTTGCCCGCCACGCCGCTCGTCGCGGCGCAGGCGGCCGTGCACAGCTACGACGTGGCCTTCGGCTGGAGCGCGGGGTTCTTCGCCTTCGGGGCCGTCCTCGCGGCGCTCCTGTTCCGTCGCAAGGGGCAGGGCCTCTCGCTCGGCAGCGTGCCTGTCACCTCATCCACACCGACCACGGCGCCTGCCGAGGCCGCCCTGGCCCACTAAGCCGTCAACTCCTCATCCCATCCGGTGAGGGGCGCCTCGTTGCCCTAAAAACGCCCCGCGAAGGGCAACGGGCCGCCCCTCACCGAAGAGAAAACGGGTTAGTCGCTCCAGCTGTGGGTCGGGGTGTAGCCGAGGAGGCGACGGGCTTTCTCGATCGAGAGCAGGGTTTCGTTGCCAACGAGCACCTTGTTGACGGTGACATTCGGGAAGTACTCCGCGAGGAGCTCAGCACTCGGGCGCGCGACCACCGTGTCGGCGTTCGCGATGACGAAGGTATTGAAGCCCGGAAGCCGGGCCTCGAGCGCGCGCAGCACTGCCTGGGCGCCATCCCTGGTGTCGATGTAGCCCCACAGGTTCCAGCGACGCAGCGACGGGTCGGCTTCCCAGTCCGGCTGGTTCACGTAGTCGGTCGTATCGAGCACGTTGGAGAAGCGAAGCCCGGTGATGCTCAGCTCGGGATCCCAACGGCACAGTTTCGTCGCAAGCTCCTCTTCCAGGTGCTTGACGACCGAATACATCGACTCGGGCCTCGACGGGTAATCCTCGTCGACCGGCGCGTACGGCGGGTCAATGTCGAACGGGATTCCGAGCAGCGTCTCGCTCGACGCATAGACAACAGACCTGATGCCCGAGCGCCGTGCCGCCTGGAACACATTGAAGGTCGCGACCATGTTGTTGTGGAACGTGGCCGAGTCAGTCTCGATGCCGCCGGCCGGGATGGCCGCCAGGTGCACGACGGCGTCGAGGCTCGGGTAGCGGTCGTTCACCGAGCCGAACGCATCCACCACGGATCCGTAGTTGGTCAGGTCGACCCGGGTGAAGTGATCGCCGCGTGCGCCGACCGCGTCGAGCACGTACACGTCGTGCCCCGCTTCGCGGAGGCCGGTGACGACCGCCTTGCCGAGTTTTCCGTTTCCACCTGTGACCACAATTCGCATGCCCCCATTCTGCCAGTTGCCGCGCGCCCCGGTGAGCGCTAACCCCCCGACTTCCCCGTGCATAGCCCGGGCCCAGACAGAAACCCCCGCGGGCAAAGCCGCGCGAATGGACTACTCGGCGGCTGCGCCCGGGAGCACGACGCGGAACTCGGTGCGGCCGGGCTCGCTCGTCGCCGTGACCTCGCCGCCGTGAGCGTCTACGACAGCGCGCACGATCGCGAGGCCAAGCCCCGTGCTTCCGGTGGCACGCGCGCGCGATGTGTCGCCGCGCGCGAATCGCTCGAACAGTTCGCTTTGCAGGCCGTCCGGGATGCCGGGGCCGTCGTCCGTTATGGTCACGATCGCTCCATCGGGGTCGGCCTTCGCGAGCCTCACGACCACGTGCGTCCCAGCAGGCGTGTGCACGCGGGCGTTCGTCAGGAGGTTGGCGAAAACCTGGTGCAGTCGCTGCGAATCGCCCTCGACCATCACGGGTTCATCAGGCGCATCAAGCTCCCATTCGTGGTCTTCGCCCGCGACATGCGCGTCGCTGACGCAGTCGACCAGCAGTCGCGCGAGATCGAGCGGACCCGTCTCGAGGTCGCGCCCCGCGTCGAGCCGTGCGAGCAGCAGCAGGTCTTCGACGAGAGAGGTCATGCGTACGGCCTCCGACTCGACCCGCCCGAGCGAATGCGTGACATCCGCTGGCAGGGCGTAGTCGCCACGCCTCGTCAGCTCCGCGTAGCCGCGAATCGACGCAAGCGGCGTGCGCAGCTCATGGCTCGCATCCGCAACGAACTGCCGCACCTTGCTCTCGCTCGCCTGCCTCGCCTTCAGGGCGTTGTCGACGTGTCCGAGCATGGTGTTGAATGCCGCACCGACCTGCCCGACCTCGGTTCGCGGGTCTGTGTCCGTCTCAGGAACACGCACGGACAGGTCGACGTCACCGCGATCGAGCGGCATGGATGCGACCTCGGTCGCCGTCGCCGCCACCCGTCGCAGCGGGCGTAACGCAAACGACACGATGAACCAGGTCGCAAAGGCGATGACGACGAGACCGCCGAGGCTGATCCCGAAAATGATGACGATCGTGGATGCCACGGTCGAGTCGATGTCGTCGAGCGAGAACGCGACGACGCCGACGTTCGTCGAGTCCACCGAGAATGCGACCACCCGATAGTCGCCCAGCCCGGGGAGGCTGATACTCGACGGCACCTTATTGGCTCTCACCGACAGCAGTGGCTTGGACTGCGCCGCGGTCAGCTTGGTGGCACCGCGTTGCGTGAGCACGACCGCATCGTCGATCTTGCCGCTGACCATCACCGCACCAACGGTCCCAATGGGGGTTCCCGGGCCGAGAATGTAGCGCTGGCCGCCAGGACCCGGGTTGCTCGCGGTCGACTGCGAACGCTCCTGCGATCGCTGAAGCTGGGAATCCAGCCTGCTGACGAGGGTTCCGTCGAGCGTGAGGACGCTCGCGGCACCGATCACGATACTGAGCACCGCGAAGAGGCCGACGACACTGACAACCAGGCGCGTGCGGAGAGTCATCGGCCTGCTGGCGCGACGGGCGATGCCACGCGGAATCTGGCGGATGGATGGACGACGTGACTGCCGGCCGGCTGGCCGGTCGCTCATCGCGATGGTTTCAGGATGTACCCGACGCCGCGCACAGTGTGGATCATGGGCGTGCGGCCTACGTCGATCTTCTTGCGCAGGTATGAGATATAGATCTCGACGACACTCGACTTGCCGCCGAAGTCGTAGCTCCACACGCGGTCGAGGATCTGCATCTTCGACACCACTCGACGGGCGTTCCGCATCAGGTACCGGAGCAGCTCGAATTCCGTCGCTGTGAGCTCGATCAGCTCGCCTCCGCGGCGCACCTCATAGCTGTCCTCGTCGAGCTCGAGATCGCCGACCTCGAGGTGCGAGTCTGCGGAGTCATCAACGGTCATGCCCGAGCGACGGATAAGGCCGCGAAGTCGCGCAACGAGCTCTTCGAGGCTGAACGGCTTCGTGACGTAGTCGTCTCCCCCGACCGTGAGGCCGGCGATCCGGTCATCCACCGAGTCCTTCGCCGTCAGGAACAGGATGGGCGTCTGGTTGCCATCCGCGCGCAGCCGCTGCAGCACCTGCAGACCGTCGATGTCCGGCAGCATGATGTCGAGCACGATGATGTCCGGTCGAAACTCGCGCACGACGCTCAGCGCTTTCTGGCCGTCCGGGGCGAGCCGGACATCCCAGCCCTCGTAGCGCAGCGCCATCGAGAGCAGGTCGGTAAGCGAGTCTTCGTCGTCGACGACGACCGCGCGGATGGGGGTGCCATCCGGCCTGCGAAGCCGGGGCTGGGCGGCGTTCGGCGAACTGTGACGTGACTCCGTCGAAAAAGTTGTCATGGTTCAAGTATTGGGAACTTTCTATGAGCCAACTGTGAACCCTGTTGCAAGGCACCTTCGGCGGGTGCGACCTTCGGATGACGGCTGACCGGGAGACAATGGAGCGTGACATTCGTGCAGCCAACCCTCGACCTCTGGGATGAGCCGCCGCCCGACTACCGATCCCGCGTCCTCGCCAACTCGACCGACCGCGTCGCCTGGCTCCGCGCTCGCAGTCGCGGGGTAACGGCAACGGATGTCGCCCGCCTCTCGAGCGCACGCGCCCTGCAGGCCGTCGCCCTCGAGAAACTCACCGGCAGCGGCTTCGGCGGCAACGCGTACACAGACCATGGTCGTGCCCGCGAGCCCGAGATCGCCCGCTGGGTGCACGCAAACCACGGCATCGCGCCGAGCACGGAGCTCTTTCACGCGCACGGCGAGAAGCGTCACCTTGCCACTCCGGATGGCGTGACCAAACAGGGCAATGACCTGCTGCTCTGCGAGATCAAGACGACCTCGCACGCCTGGCGCAGCATCCCGAGGGGCTATCTGCGCCAGGTCTGGTGGCAGCAGTATGTACTGGGTGCCGATCGCACGCTCGTGGTCTGGGAGCAGCATTCCGACTTCGTTCCCATCGCCTCCGAGCCCCAGTTCCGCTGGGTTCCCCGAGACGACAACGAGATCTACGTGCTGGTCGGGCTCGCGAATCGGCTGCTCGACCTGATGGCCGGGCGCTGAAGCGCAAGGATCCGCCGCGCGCCGATCGAGACGCCGAAGACGATCACCCACGCGATCGCGAGAGTTGTGGCGACCAGCTCGCACGAGCTGCCGAAGTCGACCTGGAATCGCGCGAGTGAGCACAGGCCGCCAACGCCCGAAACGACGCCGACCGCGATGGCCATCACCAGCGAAAAGCGGGCGAGGATGCGGTGGTGATCGGCGAATGCACTCTGCAGCATCCCGACGCAGGCCGCAAAGAACGCGAGGGTCGCGCAGGTGATGTGGGTGACATCCTGCCAGTCGAACGCCGGGCCGACCGGCAGCGGGCATCCCGGCGTGCACGTGACCTGGGAGGCGACGAGGAAGAAGCCGCTCGCCACCCACAGCGACACCGACGGAGTCCAGATGGCCAGGAACCTGACGCGAGACCGGATGTCCTTACCCGCGAACGCGATCAGGGTTCCGCCCGCCACGATCAGCAGCAACGCGAGCTCGAACACCTTCGCGGTCGACATGTCGCTCGCTCCGAGCTCGCTGACATAGACGGGACGCGGGATGCTGAGCCGCGCAACCCAGATGATCACGAGCGCAGCAAACACCAACCCGGCACCGACGGTGGAGGCTACGACGTCAATGAGTGCGCGACGGGTCATTGGGGTGCGGGGATGGCCGCCGCAGGAAAGCGGCGCGAATACCAGATGGCGGCCGCGCCGACGCCACAGACCACCCCGGCGATCAGCACGACGTAGAACGCCACGGAGAAATAACCCTCATTGGCAAGCGCCGGGTTGAGGAACGGGTACGGGTAGAAGGCCTTGCCGTGGTTGTCGTCCACGGTGAACGGCGCACGGATCATCGTGTAGATCACCCACACGATCGGGAAGATGACGATCGCGCGCAGCGAGCGCCACGACAGCGCGGTGCGGCCGGGCGCGAACATCCAGTCGAGCACCATGTATGCGCACGCCACGACATGCAGAATCTCGTTCGACCACGCCACCGTCGAGCCCTGCGGCAGCTCGATGCCACGCAACAGCAGGTTGTACACGACACCGGTGACCGCCATGTATGTCACGACGATGACGCGAAAGACCGTGTACCAGTGCGGGTCGTCCCTTTTGGCGAAGACAAGGATCGCGCCGATTACGAGCACCACAACGGTCGCGACATTCGATTCGATCGTGAAGAAGCTGAAGAAGTTGGTGACCCCGAATACGACGCTCAGCCCGGTCTTGTGCCAGTTGCCGATGCTGCGCTCCAGCTGTGCGACGACGGCCGCGACCACGAGGGCAGCGATGAGGATGCGAATGACCGCGACCCCATACCGGTAGCCAGTGCTCTTCACGTGTTGTCCCCTCGAACGGCAGTGTCGTACGGTCTACGCAAATGTTATCGGCGCCGTGCACCTAGATATTGCGCTCGCGCACAAAGTCGTCCTCGTAGCGCTCGCCGACGAGAAACTTCTTGGTTCCGACCAGCTCGAAGCCCTGCTTCTCGTAGAAGCGATTGGCCCGGGCGTTCTCCTGGTTGACGCCGAGCCAGAGACCGACTGCGCCGCGCTCGGCAGCCGCCGCGACCGACGCGGCAACGAGCTGGGCGGCGAGGCCGACGCCGTGGTGGCCCTCGCGCACGTAGATCTTGCTCAGCTCCGCGGTCGGGCGGATAGTGATGGCCGCGGCGACATCCGGATCCGTCGGTTCGCCGAAGACGACCATCGTGTATCCGACCGCCGTGCCGCCGGTATCGATCGCGAGGAACAGCGCGCGATCCGGGTCAGCCAGGTATCCCTCAAAGCTCGCCTCGCTGAGATTGCTCGCAACGAAGTCGTCGATGGACTCCTGGGTGGTGTGCGGCGGGCAGGCGAGCGCGAACGTGGCGGCGGCCACGTCGTGCAGCATGCGCGCATCCGCTGCTCCGGCCCGTCGAATCGTGATCGCCGAATTTGAAGGAGATTCGCCGCGATTCGTGTCTGAGTGTGGGCCTGGTGCGTCGCTCATCCAATATCTCCTTCGTTTTGTCGCCGGGGTTTCGGGTATGGAAAAGGGGCCGGTTGCCTGTGACGAGCACAGGAGACCGACCCCTTTTCGTGAGGACTTGGTCTTGCTACAGCACGTTCACATCGAGCGGGATGCCAGGACCAAACGTGGTCGAGACGGTTCCCTTGGTGATGTAACGGCCCTTCGAGCTCGACGGCTTTGCGCGAACGACCTCGTCGAGAGCTGCCTTGATGTTCTCGGACAACTGCTCCGGAGTGAAGCCGGCTTTGCCGACGACGAAGTGCACGTTGGAGTGCTTATCCACGCGGAACTCGATCTTGCCGCCCTTGATGTCGGAGACGGCCTTGGCGACATCCGTCGTCACGGTTCCGGTCTTCGGGTTCGGCATGAGGCCACGCGGGCCGAGCACCTTTCCGAGTCGACCGACCTGGCCCATGAGCTCGGGAGTCGAGACGGCGGAGTCGAACGCGGTGTAGCCGCCCGCAACCTTCTCGATGAGCTCTGAGCCACCGACCTCGTCTGCACCGGCTGCGATGGCGGCCTCGGCCGCTGCACCCGTCGCGAACACGAGAACGCGGGCGGTCTTGCCCGTGCCGTGGGGAAGGATGACGGTTCCACGAACCATCTGGTCTGCCTTGCGCGGGTCGACACCAAGCTTCAGTGCGACCTCGACGGTCGAGTCGAACTTCTTCGACCCCGTCTCGCGAGCGACGGAGACCGCCTCGCTGGGGGTGTAGAACCTGCCCTCTTCGATCTTGTCCGCGGCGGCGCGGTATGCCTTTGACTTCGTAGCCATGATTACGCCTCCACCGTGATCCCCATCGAACGGGCGGTGCCCGCGATGATCTTCATTGCGGCCTCGACGTCGTTCGCGTTGAGGTCGACCTGCTTCTGCTCCGCAATGGCGCGAACCTGGTCTTTGGTGAGTCGTGCGACCTTGACGGTGTGCGGGGTCGGTGACCCCTTCTGCACTCCTGCGGCCTTCTTGATGAGCTCGGCGGCTGGCGGAGTCTTCAGGATGAATGTGAAGCTGCGGTCTTCGTAGACGGTGATCTCTACGGGGATGACGTTGCCGCGCTGCGACTCTGTCGCGGCGTTGTACGCCTTGCAGAACTCCATGATGTTCACGCCGTGCTGACCGAGAGCCGGGCCGATTGGCGGGGCAGGGTTTGCGGCGCCGGCCTGGATCTGAAGCTTAATCAGACCCGTGACCTTCTTCTTCGGTGCCATTTATTTTTCCTTTTCATTCGTGCCGCACAAGTGCGACGCTCCCGCCATCCGGATGGATGCGGTAATCGGTGGTCGAGCAGCCGCGGCGGAGCCCGGCGTTATCGAGACCAACCTTGTGAGTTTACAGGATTTAAAGCTTCGTTACCTGCTCGAAGCTGAGCTCGACCGGCGTCTCGCGCTCGAACAGCGAAACGAGGACAGTGAGCTTGCCACTCTCGGGCTTGATCTCGCTGATCGAACCGGGCAGGCCCGCGAACGAGCCTTCCTTGATCGTGATGGTCTCGCCGATCTCGAAGTCGACCTCGGCCGGGATGACCCGAGCAGCAGCCTTGCCCTTGCCGCCTGCGGTCTTCGCCGCCGGTGCCTCGACGATCTGCACGAGGCTCTTCAACATGTTGAAGGCTTCCTCGAACCTGAGCGGCGTCGGGTTGTGCGAGTTGCCAACGAATCCGGTGACACCAGGGGTGTGGCGAACGACAGACCAGCTGTCTTCGTTGAGGTCCATGCGAACGAGCACGTAGCCGGGGATCCGAACGCGGTTGACCAGCTTGCGCTGCCCGTTCTTGATCTCAACGACATCCTCCATCGGCACCTCGACCTGGAAGACGAAATCTTCCATGGCCATCGACACACGACGGTTCTCGATGTTCTGCTTGACGCGCTTCTCGAAGCCGGCGTAGGAGTGGATGACGTACCACTTGCCGAACTGCGAGCGCAGCTCTGCGCGGAAGGCCTCGTAGGGGTCGACCTCGCTGTCGTCCGCGTCCGCGTCGGCGTCTGCCGGCACGATCGGGTCGCCGTTGTCGTCGAGCTCCGGGCCGTCGTACGGCGTGACGTCCTGCGGCTCTGCCGCCTCGTCTTCCTCTTCCAGCTCTTCCTCGTCGTCGGTTGCGGCAACCGCGGCATCCGCTTCGTCGATGGAGTCGATCTCGAGCGCGTCGTTCACGATCGCGTCGACCTCTGGATCGATGGCGGCGTCGAGCGCCTCGAGCAGCCCGGCCATGTCGCCGGCCTCCGTCTCGTCGTCGCCATCCTCGTCTACAACGTGAATGGCTTCGTTCTCGGCGTTCTCATCGGAGAGCTCGTCGGCTTCGAGGAAGTTGCCCTCCTGGGCCTCGTCCTCTTCTGACGACTGCTCGGCAGCCGTCCCGAGGTCGATATCCCGGCGGTCAGACTCAGACACTTGGATCTCATTTCATTTCATTGGAATTCGGGCGATACCCGAAAGAAGGCACTGTTACGCGCAACCCATGTGGGCACACGCGGGCGCTCGGCTAGGAAGCTGAGCCGAATACCCAGTTCACCAGGAAGCCGAAGCCCTGGTCGAGGCCGTACACGAGCGCCATCATGACGACGACGAACGCGAGCACGACACCGGTGTAGCTGAACAGCTCGCGACGAGTGGGAGTGACCACCTTGCGCAGCTCGCCGAACACCTGGCGGACGAAGAGTGCAACACGCGCGAACGGGCTGCGCCTCTCGGCACGATCCTTTCGTGCGTTGGCGACGATGTCCTCACTGGGCTCGTCGATCACTTTCCTTGCCACACTCACTACCTTTCACCGTCAGCCGATGCGCTTGCGTTCTATTTGTGCTTCGCGTTACGACTTGCAGGGCGGACAGGACTTGAACCTGCAACCTGCGGTTTTGGAGACCGCTGCTCTACCAATTGAGCCACCGCCCTAAGGAGGCCGAAATCGCCTTCATGGCCGCTTTTGGGCACACGGAATCTTGGCAGATTTCAACTACCGACACCAGTGTACGGCATGAGTTGGGACCCCCAAAAAGCGCGGCTCACGGCATCCGTCGCGGTGCATGAAAAAAACTTTGGTCTGCTCGCGTCATAGTTGCGCCGCGCCCCCGTCTCTTTGTGTGAACGGGGCAAACCACCACCGGTCGATAACCACCGCATCACGAACCGCGCACTAACCACACGCACCACAAGGCAAAGCGAAGCTGAGTTCAGGCAGAGTCGCACGCACCATCCACCTCGTTCGAGGAAGGATGACGCATCGACGCGTAACTGACCCAAGCTTCCTTTTACTTCATCTCAAGGATCAGGAAGGTACCCATCGTGTTCACACACAACACGCGGAAAACTGGGAACGGTACCCAGCGCTCGGCCGTCACGAGAGTCGCGGCCTTTGGCGCGGCCGCCGCCCTCGGGTCGGGACTCGCACTCGCAGCGCCACTGGCGGCATCCGCTGACACCGCCAACTCGGCCTCCGCGCAGGGGCAGTTCCTGTCGGGCAGCATCGCAGGGACCAACCTCTCTCGCGTCGCCGCACTCGGGCCTGCCACAGCCAGCAACAACGGCACGCAATCGACCCAGGTGTCGCGCGACCCGCTCGCGGTCAGCGCGCTGAACCAGACTCTCATCAACCAGCCGAGCGGCGTGCAGCTGAACCTCGGCCAGATCGTCGACCTCGGCGCGCTGAGCCAGTACGCGCAGGCCGGTAAGGACGGAACGTCCATGGCGGCGAGCGGCGCTGTCAACAACGACGGCGGGATTGGAGCTGGCCAGGTCGGCGACAACTCGTCGGGATCGGCCAGCGTCGACCTCGATTCGCTGCTTGACTCACGCTTCGCGAAAGTGCTCAGCGACATGGACCTCAAGGCGAGCGCGGTGGCTGCGCAGGCTAATGCGAAGCAGGCAACTGCGTCAGGCCGATACTCTCTCTCCGGCCTGACGCTGGACTTTACCAGCCCGGCCATCAGCGGACTTGACTCGAAGGTGAACAGCGCGCTCGCTCCGGTCACTGCCCAGCTGGCCAGCCTGGACGGCTCGAACGGTGAGCTCGCGGGATCCGTCAATAAGGCGGTCACCGGGATCAGCCCGGCGCTCGGCATCCTGGGCACCAAGGCGACTGTGAATGCCAACGTCAACGCCGACGTGAAAGCGGCCGTCGAGCCGCTCCTGACGGGCACGTACAGCAGCGACGGGGTGACGATGAACCTCCAGACGGGCGCCGTCTCTGTCGATCTTGCGACGCTCCTCGGCGGCAAGTTGAACAGCGAACCGGCTGGCACGCAGGTGCTCTCGGATGCCGTCGTCAACCAGGTCCTGAACAACGTGACCCGGAGCGTGGCGAGCCTGGCAGACCAGGTGAAGAACAAGGTCTCGAACGCACTCGGCAACGCGAAGGTCAATGTGGATGTCGCCCTCGACCAGTCGACGCCCCAGACCCCGGTCCCCAGCAAGGTTTGCACGCCTGCCGCCTCAGGCGGACTCCTCGGCGGTGTGGTGGGCGGACTACTCTGCAACACCACCACGAAGGCGCTGCCTGCCCTCCAAACCAACCTCGGCGTGCACGTGCACGGCACCGTGTCGCAGATCGTCAGCGGACACGCACCGCAGGCGACCGCGAACGTGAAGCTGCTCGGCCAGCCAGTTTCGATCAACACGAACAACATCGTGTCTGGGCTCGGGAAGACGCTGAACTCGCACCTGCTCGGCTCGACCAGCGCGGTCAGCCAGCTCGGTGACTCCCTCGATACCAAGCTCGTTGACCCCGCTGCAACAGCGCTCACCGGCTCAAACGCCTCCGTCGGAACGGCGCTGAAGAGCGCGCTGTCCGTCACCCTCAACAACCAGGCCAAGAATGCAGATGGCACATTCACCGAGACCGCGCTGCGAGTGCAAGCGGCACCTGCGCTCTCGGCGACGGGCGACCTCGCGACCATCAACCTCGCATCCGCAACCGTCGGCCCGAACGTTTCGCGAGTGGTCGCCCCTGGATCACCGACAGATCCGGGCGCACCGGGCGCACCGGGCGGGTCGACAACGGTCAGCGCCCCGAGCGGCTCTGGCGGCTCTGGCGGCTCTGGCGGCGCGAACTCGGCGGTGTCCCCGGCATCCTTCTCCAACCTCGCCTTCACGGGCGTCGGAATCGCCACCCTGGTGGCCGTGATCCTCGCACTGCTGGCAGCGGGTGCCTATCTGGTGCGGGAGGGTTATCGGCGGAACAGCCGACGCCAGATTCTGTAGGCTGACGCACCGATAACTCGGTGGCCGGTGCGGGACCGCCCAGGGTCCTGCACCGGCCACCGTTCGTTCACCTTTCGGTGAGGGGCAACAGATCGCCCCAAACGGGGCGCCGGAAGGGCGATCTGGCGCCCCTCACCGAGATGGATGAGTGCGAACGCGCATAATTCGATGGATCCGCGCAAGAAGCTCGGCCGGGTTGTTGAGGTCATCCGCGTTCAGCTCTATGACTGCCCAACCGTCGGCCTCAAGGCGCGATCGCCTGGACATGTCACGCCGCCACTGCGCGGGATCCCGGTGATAGTCGCCCTGGTACTCAATGTCGATCTTCGACTCCGGCAGCGCGAGGTCAAGTCGATAATTCGCGCCGCCGACGCGCACGGGGAGGTTGGAGACCAGTCCGCGGATCCCGCCGACTGCCAGAATTGTCCGCAATTCCGACTCCTTGGGCGACTCCGAACGAGCGTCGAGGTGCTCGAGGGCAGCACGCCTCGAGACTCGACCGCGGCGATCGGGGTACCGACGGGCAGCGGCGGTAAGTTGCTCGCGTGAGACGAGAGGCGACCGCCAGTGGATGAGAAAGTCGCCGGCGGCAACCAGTTCGCGCATGCTGAGCAGTACCGCGAGCTCGCACCAGACTCGAGCGGGCGAACTGATTCGCAGCCCATCCAACGTCCAGTAATCCTCGCCCATGAGCTGAACCTTGTGGCCCACGACCCCCGCGGTCCCGACCGACCGCCGCGGCGCAACGACAGCGACATGGATTTTGCCAGGCACCTCGAGGCGACGCGGGAGGGGAACCCCGAGCAGGAGGGCAGCTGTGACGGAACTAAAGAACGACTCGGCATCCATTCGGACGGAGTACGCCTCGCACCGGCCGCGAATCGACTCGCGAATGACCTCCGGTCGAGCATCCCGAGTTCCGTAGAACGGGCGTGCAAGATCGCTTCCACGCAAGCGCTTCTGGCCCAAACCGGCGGCGAGCCCTGAGCCATAGGCGAAGGGTTGTGTGCGGTGGCCCTCCGGGAGCGGCACTAGTCGTGGCATCCAGCGATCCTGCCGGAGCACGGCCTGGGCCGCCCAAGTTATCCACCGACCCGGGTGAGGGGCAACACATCGCCCTAAACGGGGCGCGGGAAGGGCGATCTGGCGCCCCTCAGCAGAGTACGGGCGAGGGCGAGCGGCGAGGGCGGGCTAGAGGAGTTTGCGCTGCTGCGCCCAGACCGTGAGCTCGTGGCGGGACGAGAGCTGGAGCTTGCGGAGGACGGCGGAGACGTGCGTCTCGACCGTCTTGATCGAGATGAACAGCTCGGATGCGACCTCCTTATACGAGAATCCGCGCGCGATGAGCCGCATCACCTCCTGCTCCCGGGCAGAGAGCCGATCGAGCTCATCGGGTAGCTCGGCGCGCTCACCGGCTACCGCACCGAACGCGTCGAGGACGAAGCCGGCCAGCCGTGGCGAGAACACGGCATCCCCGCCTGCAACGGCGCCGACGGCGGCACTCACCTCGGCGCCCGACGAGCCTTTGGTGATGTACCCGCGAGCGCCAGCCCGGATGATGCCGACGACATCTTCTGCGGAGTCCGAGACGCTGAGCGCCAGGAACCGCACGTCGCCGAGCAGGCCGGCCGACCGCTGCAGCACCTCGGCACCGCCGCCGCCTGCTCCACCCGGCAGGTGCACGTCGAGCAGCACGACCTCGGGGCGCAGCTGCGCGATGAGCGCGACCGCGTCATCCACGGTGGCGGCCTCTCCAACGACTTCGACGGATGCGTCAAAGTCGGCCCGCAGGCCGGAACGGAAGATCGAGTGGTCGTCGACGATCACGACGCTAGTCATGGGCTGGCTCCAGGTGCAGGTGGACTTCGGTGCCGGTTCCGCCGGCACCCGGTGAGACTGTCGCGGTGCCACCGGCCCGTGTCATCCGGCCGATGATCGACTCACGGATGCCGAGCCGGTCGTCCGGCAGGGTTGCCATGTCGACCCCGGGCCCACGATCGCGAACGAACACGTCGATGGACTCAGGCTTGGTCTCAACGTAGACGGACACGTCGCCGCCCGCGTGACGTGCTGCGTTCAGCATCGCCTCGCGCGCCGCCCCGGCAACCGCACCCGGCACCTGGTCGACGACCGTGCCAGCAGTCACGACGTCGATGCGCACCGCGTAATCGAGCTCGACGTTCGCCGCGATCTCCCGCAGCTCTGTCGCGAGGTCGACACGGGTCGGCACGTCTTCGGCGAACAACCAGTCGCGGAGCTCGCGCTCCTGCGCCCGTGCGATCCGTGCAACCTCGCTCGACGCCCCGGCCCTGGTCTGGATAAGCGCGAGCGTCTGCAACACAGAGTCGTGCAGGTGCGCGGCGATCTCCGCTCGCTGCTCCTCGCGCACGCGGGCCGCTCGCTCGGTCATGAGGCTGGTCCAGAGGGTAACGACGCGCGGCGCGACAAGCAACCCGACGGCGGCGATGATCGCGATCATCCCGAGCGCCGCATTGAATCCCTGCGGGCGAGACAGCAGCACGGCAACGCCTGCAAGGAGAAGCAGGAAAATGGATGCCGCGCGAACCCCCGTCGCGTACGCGCGCGAGCGCGCGGGGTCGGCCGAGTCCATGAGCAGCGACCAGACGACCGCTCCCCCGCCGGCCAGGATCACCCCGAACAACGAGAAGTTCACCCCGGCGTCGTTCCGCGACAGGACGGTCGCCACGAGCGCGAGCAGGAAGGCGCCGGTCACCGCGACCAGCAACGCGGCCACCGGCACGCGCCTCGACACCGGTGTCGCCGCATCCAGGCCTGGCTCCATCGGGGTAAGCGCCCACAGCCACAGGTAGAGCAGGATGCCCGCCCCGCCAACCGCGACGAGGCACACGAAGGCGATGCGAACCACGGGCACCGGCAGGCGCAAATGCGCACCGAGCGCCGCGGAAACCCCGCCGAGCATGGCACGGCGCGGCCGTACGAACGGCGGCCGGATGGATGCGGTGGTCACGCCCCCATCAAACCACCCCGATCCGGGCGGCAGAGCGAAATCAGGGTCGGTTCGGGGTCATCCCCCATAGCTGGCGGGCGGGCGCGA
Organism: Galbitalea sp.; assembly: GCA_036499165.1. Classification (GTDB taxonomy): domain Bacteria; phylum Actinomycetota; class Actinomycetes; order Actinomycetales; family Microbacteriaceae; genus Galbitalea. The sequence goes on from DASYEE010000031.1 coordinate 16,874, forward strand.
GGGCCAGCATCGAGGTATGCCAAAGCAAGCACCTCCAGAGTCCCCGCCCGACGAGTCGGCAGACCACACATCCACCCCTCCACAGCAGGATGGCCCGGCCGCCGCCCACACGCACCGCTTCTTCACGTGGGTGCGCTCGCTCGGTCTCGTGCGCCAGCCCGGCTGGATCGGCGGCGTCAGCGCCGGGATCGCCGACCGCCTCGGAATCGATGTCGTCATCGTGCGCGGAATCCTCGTGGTCATCGCCGTGCTCGGCGGGCCGGCGATACTGCTCTATGCGCTCGCCTGGCTGGTGCTACCCGATGCCAAGAACCACATTCACCTCGAAGATCTCGTGCACGGCAAGGTCGAGACGCCGGTGGTCGGCATCGCGGTGCTGGTCGCGCTGTCGCTGCTGCCTGTAGCGCAGGGGTTCTGGTGGTTCGGCTCGCTCTACTGGGGCTCACCGAACTGGGGCGACTCCGTCGGCCGCGCCATCTGGACGCTCGTCATCCTCGGACTCCTGGTGTGGTTCGTGGTGTGGTTCTCACGGCGGGGGTCGCGTGGGGCGTCGACGAGGGCGACGGGCGGGAGCGGCGAGGGGTTTCAACAGGCTCAAGCAGCAACGGCCGCTCAACCAGCAACAGCGGCAGTGGATGAGCCGGTGCAGCCGGCCCCGCTCGCGTCAGACGCCCCGGCCGAGGATGTCGCCGCCTGGCGCGCGAGCCAGGCCCAGTGGAAAGCCGATCACGAGGCATATCGGCAGCAGCAATTCCAGCAGCGCCGTGAGGCCGCCCAGGCAGCGTCGCGAGCCGCTCAGGCCGAGCGCGCTGCCCGCGCAGCCGCCTATCGCGAGCGTTACGCAAAGACCCGATCGAATCCGCTGTACTCCGTCGCGCTCGTCGGTGTCGCGTTCGTCGCCGGCGCCATCACGACGCTAGCCATCGGTGGAGGTAGCCCGACGCCGTCACAGTGGCTGGTCGGTACCGCGGTCGCGGTCGGCGTGCTCGGCGTCGGCATCATCGTCAACGGCGCCATCGGCAAGCGCAGCGGTGGCGCAAGCAGCGTCGCAGTGCTGCTGGCGATCGTGCTGCTGGTCGCGGCTGTCGTTCCCGAGACTCAGCAGCGCCACTACTTCGGCACGCTCAGCGTCGCCCCGACGTTCCATTCGAGCGTCAACCAGACCACCTATTTGCAGGGAGCAGGCAACGTGCGGCTCGATCTGAGCTCGTACTATTCGACACCGCGACCGAGCTTCTCGAATCACGACGGCCTTCAGTCGTACAGCCAGGTGAACGTCCTCGTCGTCTCGGGAAACGTCACGGTGACGCTGCCGGCAGATGAGTACGTGCACATCGACGCTGGCACCGCAGGCGGCCATATCGTTACGGCCACCGGCGAGCGGGTCGAGAACGCGTACAACGCGAGCATGACCGTAGACGGCTACCGCACCGACCAGCACGCGATCAGGGAACTGGATGTCGACATCCACGCCCTTCACGGAAACATCACCTTCGTCCAGCAGGGAGCAAACCAGTGAGCGATACAGAGAGCACAACGACCGCCGAGTACACGCCGATTCCCGGGCCGCGCAGGCACGTGCGCGTTGGCACCATCGTCTGGGGCGCGATCCTGGTTGGCATCGCCGTGTTCGCGATCCTGGTGCTGACCACCGGGCCGCTCACGGGCGCAGCTGTGCTCTGGAGCGTCGTCGGATTCGGGGCGCTGCTGCTTATTGCCGCCCTCGTCGCCGCCATTGTTCGCGCGGCCCGCGGGGGTCGCTCCCATGGGCATCCACCGATCGGTTGATCCCCAAATCATTCAGTGCACTGCTGTCGCAAAACCTCCGGGAGCGACAGCATTGCCGTATGACAGATACGGATGCCGTGGTCTCGGTTCGAGACCTGCGGAAGAGCTACGGGAGTTTCACCGCCCTCGACGGCGTGAGCTTCGACATCCACCGGGGCGAGACGTTCGCCCTCCTCGGCCCGAACGGCGCGGGCAAGTCGACGACGATCGAGATCCTCGAGGGCTACCGCGATCGCTCGGGCGGCGAGGCGAGCGTTCTCGGTACCGACCCGCGCAAGGGCGGGATCGCGTGGAAGGCGCGGCTCGGCATTGTGCTGCAGAACACGGGCGAGAGTGGCAATGTCACCGTGCGCGAGCAGCTGGCCGAGTTCGCCCGCTACTACGCGAATCCGCGCGATGTCGACGAGGTGATCGCGGCCGTCGGGCTCACGGAGAAGTCGAAGACGCTCATCCGCAAGCTCTCCGGTGGCCAGCGCCGCAGGGTGGATGTCGCCCTCGGCATCATCGGCCGGCCGGAACTGCTCTTCCTGGACGAGCCGACCACGGGTTTCGATCCCGAAGCGAGGCGCAGCTTCTGGGAGCTCATCAACCTGCTGAAGTCGGAGGGCACCACGATCCTCCTCACCACCCACTACCTGGATGAGGCGGCCCAGCTGGGCGACCGCGCAGGCATCATCGCCGGCGGCAAGCTCATCGACATCGGCGACATCAACACCATCGGTGGTGCTGAGGCACGAGTGCCGATCGTGCGCTGGAGCGATGCGAGCGGAAAACACGAGAAGAGAACGAACGAGCCTGGCGCAGTCGTCGCCGAACTCGTCAGGTCGAGCGGCGAGCCGCGCGACCTGCAGGTCGTTCGCCCCAGCCTCGAGGATGTCTACCTCGAGCTGGTCTCCGAGTACGAGAGGGACGGCGCCATCGGCGCCACCGGATCCGGAACCACAGAACTGGAGAACGCACGATGACCACCACGGCGCCCATCATGACGACCCCGGCGCTTCCGGCCGGGCGAACCATCCGCCTCGGCTTCAGCCGCATCCGCTACGAAATCAAGGCGTATTTCCGGCAGGGGGACACGGTCTTCTTCACCTTCCTGTTCCCGCTCGTCTTCCTCACGATCTTCTCCGTCGCGTTCAGCAACGCGGACTTCGGCAAGGATGCGAACGGCAACACCGTGACTGCGGCCGACTACTACCTGCCGGGGATGCTCGCGGCCGGCCTCCTGTTGAGCGGCCTGCAGAACATGTCGATCGATATCGCGGGCGAGAAGAGCGACGGCACCCTGAAGCGACTCGGCGGGTCCCCGCTGCCGGTCTTCAGCTACTTCATCGGCAAGATCGGCCAGGTGCTCGTGACCGGCATCCTGCAGGCGGCCGTGCTGATCCTCGTCGCCGGCACCATCTTCGGGGTGAAGCTGCCGACCGATCCGGCCAAGTGGGCGACGTTCGCGTGGGTGTTCCTGCTGGGCGTGACGACGTGCGCGATCCTCGGCATCGCGCTCAGCGCCCTGCCCCGCAGCGGCAAGAGCGCGACGGCCGTGATCATCCCGATCACCCTCATCCTGCAGTTCATCTCCGGTGTCTACCTGCAGTTCTCGCTGCTGCCAGCCTGGCTGCAGAACTTCGCCAGCATCTTCCCGTTGAAGTGGCTCGCCCAGGGCATGCGCTCGGTGTTTCTCCCCGACTCGTTCAAGGCCGTCGAGCAGGGGCACTCATGGAACCTGGGCGGCGTGCTGATCGTGACGCTCATCTGGCTGGTGGTCGGTCTCGTGCTCTGCCGCGTGACCTTCCGCTGGATCCGCAAAGATAGCTGAACCATGAACATGCGACGCGGGTGGACGATCGCGGTCATTGCGACCGCGGTCGTTCTCACCGCTGTCGCATCGATCGAGGGGCTCCCGACCTGGCGCCTGGTCGGCATCGCCTGCGTGCACGTCGTGCTCGTGGCCTTCTGGTTCGCGATCGGGCAACGAGCCCTCGCCGAGCAGCGATTCGCAATGCCCACGGTGATCGGGATCATCGTGCTGTCGTCGGTCGACGCGTATTTCGACTCGTCGATGGCGACGATCCAGTGCATCGCCTACCCTCTCGTCTGGATTCTCGTCGAGGGCAACCGGCGCACGATTCCGGCGAACATCGCTCTCGCCGTCCTCGTCGGCACCGGCCAGGTGATCGGAAACGGCGCGACGGCGACGGCGTTCGTGGTCGCGGTCATCATCCAGACGATCTCGCTGGCGTTCAGCCTCGCGCTCGGCCTCTGGATCACCAATATCGCGACGCAGAGCGACGAACGACAGCGACTGCTCGACGAACTCGAGGCCGCTCAGGGCCACGTCGCAGCCCTCAGCCGGGATGCGGGGGCCGCGGCCGAGCGCGAGCGTCTCGCACTCGAGATCCACGACACCATTGCCCAGGATCTCGCCGGGCTCGTGCTCACGGCCCAGCGGGGCCGGCGTGAACTCGCGGCGGGGCACCACACGGAAGCCGAGAACCAGCTGGCCATCCTCGAAGAGAACGCGCGGCACGCCCTCGCCGAGACGCGCGCGCTCGTGGCAGTCGGCGCGGCCGTCGGCCCGGATGCCGGGCTGCCGACGGCGCTCAGGAGGCTCGGCGAGCGCTTCGCACGAGAGACCGGCATCCTTATCACGGTGACCGCCGATGACACGGAAAGCCTCGATCGCGACGACGAGGTCGTGCTGTTGCGGTGCGCGCAGGAGGGTCTCGCGAATGTGCGCAAGCACTCGTCGGCGAAGGCCGCGATGTTGACGCTCGGTCGGCGCGGCGACGACATCGAGCTCGCGATTACCGACGACGGCAGCGGGTTCGACACCGCGGTTCGATCTCCCGGCTTCGGGCTCGACGGAATGCGCGAGAGGCTGGGACTCGTGCAGGGCTCTCTGGCAGTTCGGTCGGTGCCGGGTGGCGGGACGACGGTGGTCGCGACGCTGCCGACCCGGGGTGCGGCCGCGTGATCCGGGTCCTCGTCGCCGACGACCATCCCATCGTGCGCAGCGGCATTGTCGCGCTGCTCGAGACCGCCCAGGATGTCGAGGTCGTCGGCGAGGCCGCAACGGGTCTCGAGGCGGTCGACCTCGCTCTCGCCCTCCGCCCGGACCTCGTCCTGATGGACCTGCGCATGCCCGGCATCGACGGCGACGAGGCGACCTCGCGGATCCTGTCTGTCGACCCGGGCATCCGGATCGTCATCCTGACTACCTACGAGACGGACGACAGCATCCTCACGGCGATCGGGGCGGGCGCGAGCGGTTACCTGCTGAAGGCCGCCCCGCAGGACGAGATCCTCGCTGGGGTGCGGTCGGTTGCGGCGGGCGAGGTCGCGCTGGCTCCCAAAATCGCTGCTCTCCTGGTGCAGCGGGTCAAGACGCCGACACCGACGCTCAGCCCGCGGGAGACCGAGGTGCTGCGACTCGTCGCCGCGGGGCTGAGCAATCCCGCGATCGCCGTGTCCCTGTTCGTGAGCGAGGCGACCGTCAAGACCCACCTCATCCACGTCTTCGAGAAGCTCGACGTGAGCGACCGCACTCGAGCCGTCACCCGAGCGATGGAGCTCGGCCTCCTCTAGCTACCCAGGGCGGATTCGATGTCGTGGGTGAGGTCGTCCACGTGCTCCAGGCCGATCGAGAGTCGCACTACGCCGGCGGATGGCCGAGCCTCTGGGGCGACCGGTCGGTGAGTGAGAGACGCCGGATGCTGCACCAGCGAGTCGATGCCACCGAGCGAAACCGCGTGGCTGAACAACCGCAGCCCTGCGATGAACTTCGCCGCTGCGTCATACCCGCCGACGAGGTCGAGCGCGATCAGCGATCCTGCACCGTCTGACTGCGCGCCGCGTGACTGCGCGCCGATGAGCCCACGCGGATCCTGCCCCGGAAGCCCCGGATACCGCACCATCGCGATTGCCGGGTGACCGACGAGGCGGGAGGCGAGTTCCGCGGCGGTCGCCTGCTGCGCGCGAACGCGCACCGGGAGCGTGCGGATGCCGCGGTGCAGCAGGTACGCCTCGAATGGCCCGAGCAACCCGCCGGTGAGCGCGCGCACCTGGCGGAGCCGCGTCATCCACTCGCGGTTGGTCGCGACGATGCCGCCCATCGCGTCGCCGTGACCGCCGATGTACTTGGTCGCGCTGTGCAGCACCAGGGTCGCGCCGTGCTCGATCGGCCGCTGGAGGACGGGGGTCGCGAACGTATTGTCGACGAGCACCGGAACGTCGCCTGCCTGCTCGGCGACGCGGCGGATGTCGACCAACTCGAGCGTGGGATTGGCCGGAGTCTCGAGGATGACGAGTCCGGTCTCCGGGCGGATCGCCGCCGCGACCGTGTCTTCGTCGCACCAGGTGATCGTCGTTCCGAGGAGGCCAGTGTCGAGCACGTGATCGGTGCCGCCGTAGATCGGGCGGAGGGCGACGATGTGCGGCTTGCCCGCGGCGACGGTCGCCGTGAGGCACGCGGCGAGGGCGCCCATTCCGGACGCGAACGCGACCGCTCCGTCGGCCAGCTCGAGCGCGGCGAGTGCCTCCTCGAAGCGCGCGACACCCGGCTGCCAGAGTCGGCGATAGACCGCAGACTGGCCGGGGACGAGGTCGCCGCCGGTCGCGAGGTTCTCGTACGAATCGCCGCCAGTCTCGACGTCGGGCAGGGGGTTCGTGGTCGACAGGTCGATGGTCGGAACGTGCGACCCGGATTCGGTGAGGCCAGACATCCCGGCGTGAACCGCGACCGTCTCCATTCGCATTTTTGGTGCATCCATGGATCGACGAAAGCAGATTCTGCGGTAATCGACAAGACACCCCGAAGCATCTACGCTGGGGAGCCACAGCGGCGGACATCCTTCGCCGGAAAGGGTGGCGAAGATGCCCCAAACGCAGGATCTGGCACCGCATCTCGTGCTCGACGATCTCGACCGCACGCTCATCCGGGCGCTTTCCCGCAACGCGCGCGTGTCCGGTGCTGCGCTGGCGAACGAGGCCGGGGTTGCCGAGTCGACAGTCTCAACGCGCATCCGGCGGCTGCAGGCCTCAGGCGACATCCGCGGGTATCGGCTCGACCTCGACTTCAACCGGGTCGCGCCGATGCAGGCGCTCATCTCGGTGAGGCTCGTGAAGCACGCGCGCGGCGAGGTCGACCGGTTTCGGGAGGCTGCTCCCACCTGGCCCGGGGTTCGCGCCCTGTTTCACATGGCCGGCGCGGACGACTACCTGCTGCACGTCGCCGCCACCAGCGCATCCGACCTGCGCGACTTCGTGCTGACCCACCTCGCGTCGCATCCTGCCGTCAAGCGCACCCAGACCAACCTGATCTTCGAGCACGTCGAGGGCACCGGCTGGCTAGACCTCCTCTAGTCCCTTCGCTGAGGGGCGCCACATCGCCCTTAAACGGGCGCCGGAAGGGCAATTAGCCACCCCTCACCGCGGGATGCGGGTGTTAGAGGGTGGCGCCGACGAGGACGGGCTCGGGGTGGAGGTGTACGCCGAACTCCGCGAAGACGCGGGTCTGCACGTAGCGAGCGAGTTCGCGGATCTCCGCTGCGGTCGCGCCACCCGTGTTCACGATCGCGAGCGTGTGCTTCCGCGAGATCGCGGCGTGCGAGCCGGGCAGCGCGAAACCGCGATGGATGCCCGCCTGCTCGATCAGCCACGCCGCGCTCAGTTTGACGCGGTAGTCACCGGCCACCTCGGGGGTCGCCGGCTCCTGGCCGAGGGGCACCGCGACATCCTCCGCGTCCGGCGCGGTCGGCCAGCGCGGTGCATCGACGGGGAGCCGTCGCGCAAAATTCTCGGCGACGATCGGGTTGGTGAAGAACGAGCCTGCGCTGTATGAGTCGCGATCGCTCTCGCTCCAGAGCATGCCCTTGGCCGCCCGGAGGCCCAGCACGGCGTCGCGAACGGCGTCGACCGGGACCCGGTCGCCGATGCGCACCCCGAGCGACGCTGCCAACTGCGCGTAGGCGATCGGCTGGCTGAGCGAGCCCTCAGTTAGCTCGAGTTCGATCGCAATCACGGCGCCAGTGCGACCCTGTTTAATCGCGGATGTGCGGTAGCCCAGCCCGAGTTCGGACGCCTCGATGCGCGTCAGCGCGCCGGTCTCGTAGTCGAGGAACTCGATCGCGACGAGACTCGAGCCGACCTCCTGTCCGTATGCCCCGATGTTCTGGATCGGTGCAGCACCGCTCGAACCGGGGATGCCGGAGAGCGCCTCGATGCCCGCCCAACCGTTGGCGACTGTGTGCGCGACCACGGCATCCCACGGCTCGCCGGCCTGCACGCGAATGCGCACCGCGTGGTCGTCGAGGTACGCGGATGGCCGCACGGCGGCAGACGCCGGCTGCAGGCGCTCGATGCCGCGGGTGACGACCCGGATGACCGTGCCTTCGAAGTCGTCGTCGTCGATGACAACGTTGGATCCGCCGCCGAGCAGCAGCCAGTCGTCGCCGGTCGCCCACGTCTCGCGCAACGTCGTGATGAGCTCGCTCGAGTGCGCAGGCGCAATCACGTGCGCCGCGTCGCCGCCGACGCGCAAGGTTGTGAGGTCGGCGAGCTTCATGCGGAGGCCAGCGCCACCCGCACCTGAGCCTTGCCCAGCACGGTCAGGTCGCCGAAGCTGACGGTGAGGTCGATGCGCGCGCCGTCGGCATCCACGACCCCGACCTTCGCGACTACGGCGAGATCAGCGCCGGCAACCGGGTCGACGACCACCGGGCGCGTGAACTTGACCTGGTAGTCGGTGACCGTTCCTCGTGCGCCCAGCCAGTCGACGACGGGCTGCACGGCGAGCCCCATCGTCAGCATCCCGTGCGCCAGCACGCCGTCGAGGCCGACCCCCGCCGCGACGTCGTCGCGGTAGTGGATGGCGTTGAAGTCGCCGGATGCCCCCGCGTAGCGCACGAGCGCGTCGCGGGTGAGGTGATAGCTGTTCTCGGCGATGACATCGCCGACCGCGAGTTCGATCATTCGTCGCCTCGAACCACGAGAGTCGAGATGGCAGTGACGACGTGGTCGCCCGCCGCATCGACGATGGATGACTCTGCCGTCACCATGGCGTGCGCGCCGAGCGTCTTCACGCTCGAGACACTGAGTGTCGCGGTTAGCTCATCACCGGCAACGATGGGCCGCGAGTATGTGAACTGCTGGCTGCCATGGACGACGCGGGTGAAGTCGATGCCGCCATCGGGTTCGGCCAGCAGCTGGGCGAGCGTCTTCTCCTGGACGACCACAGCGAAGGTCGGCGGGGCCACGACATCCGGGTAGCCGGCGGCCCGCGCGGCCTCGACGTCGAGATTCAGCGGGCTGGTGGCGAAGACGGCACGAGAGAATTCACGAACTTTCTCGCGGCCGACGAGGTATGGCTCCGTTGGCGGGAACGCTCGTCCCTGGAGTTCGGGGTTCACTGGCACCGGCCCAGTTTATGAGGTGGGGCGGCGGATGGGCGTGAGTCGGATGCCGCGGATGCAACGCAAAACCCCCGGGTGGCCTTCAGCGGCCATCCGGGGGTTTCGTGGTTCGTGCTAGTTGACGTTTACTGGCAGCTGTCGCACTGCAGAAGATCCATCGGGTCGACGGGTACTGCGTAGCCACCCACGTTGTCGTTGTCGTTTTCCATGTTTGCCTCCCCTGGCTGGTGAATAAAAGGTTCTAAATCTGTGTCCGGCTGGGGCCATTCAGCTGAAGGCTCCGTGCGGTGAGTCCCCACTATATAACCCGAATGACACGTTTGTCATTCCACTACATCTAGTGTTTTCGGCGTGTCGCGAACTATTTAAAAGATAGGCCACGCCACTGACATTTGTTGTGGCTCACCTGCGGCCTGGCAGACGTGGGAACAGCGTACGAAGCCATGCGAAAAGCGACGGATGTAACGCGAGCGCGGCTGGCGGGGTAATAGACCGGAGACGCGGTCATGTCGCCCCAGTCCTCTTGCTTGACTCGGATCGAATCCGCCGAGATTTCCGTGAGGCGCACCCGCAGCCAGCGGCCGTCATCCAATTGCAGCTCGAACGGGTCGGCGAGATGGCCGATTCCCCTCACCCCCGCGCGCGGTGGAGGCCCTGGGGATCGGACTGCGCCGGGTGTCGCGCATCCGGAGACCGCCAGCACCACGACAATCGCAGCAGCCGTGACGGCCCCGTCGCAAGGAGCGAAAGCGATCGAGTGGAGCATGGGCATCGCGCGCTCCTCCACGCGTGCACGCCGAATTTATAGCGCTGTAATCGCGAAGTGAATGACCTGTTCCACGTGGGAGCCGATACAGTCGTTGGAGCGGGCACGAGGCGATTCGCGCCAGCGAATCCAGGAGCGGACGGCGATGGCACGGGTACGACTCGAGGATGTCGCGAAGCTCGCGGGCGTCTCGATGAAGACCGTCTCGAACGTCGTGCACGACTACGCGCATGTGAGCCCCTCGATGCGCCACCGCGTGCAGGCGGCCATCGACGAAATGGGCTATCGCCCCAACGTACTCGGGCGAAGACTCGCGACCGGGCGCACCGGGCTCCTGTCGCTGGCCTTCTCGTTCGTCGACATCCCTTACTTCTCCGAACTCGCCCAGGTGGTGTCGAGCGAAGCACGCAAGCGCGGATACCGGATGCTCCTCGAGCAGACCGACGGGACGCTCGAGGGCGAACGAGCCATCGTCTCGAGCGACGAAGCCGGGCTCGTCGACGGCGTGATCTTCCAGCCGTCGGTGATGACCTCGCTCGAGATAGCCCAGCACAGGGGCGATGTACCTCTCGTACTCCTCGGCGAAGAGAGCGCGCCGCTCAGCTTCGATCACGTGCAGATCGACAATGTCGCGGCCGCAACGGAGGCCACGGCGCACCTGATCGAACTGGGCCGCACGAAGATCGGCTTCGTTGGGCACGAGGAGGGCGAGCTGGCGCAGACCTCACTGCAGCGGATGACGGGATACCAGCACGCTCTCGAACAGGCCGGCCTCGCACTCGACATGTCGCTGCTCATCCCCAGCCAAACGATCTCTTCCCCGGGCGCCGCGGAAGCAGTCGGGGCCGCACTCGATCGAGGAGTGCAATTCGACGGCCTCGTCTGCCGCGACGACCTGGCAGCGATCGGAGCGCTTCGCGCCCTGCGCGAGCGCGGCTACCGCGTACCGGAAGACGTCGCCGTCACCGGCTGGGATGACATCGCCATGGCAGCGGTCACTCACCCGAGCCTGACTACGATCGCGCCGGATACACGGGCGATCGCCATCCGCGCGCTCGACATGCTCGAAGAGCGCATCGCGGGATACGACGGCATCGGCAGGCACGCGCTGGTCGACTACACGCTCCGTGTGCGTGAGAGCGCGCCGTATCCGCCCGCAGTCGACTGAGCGCGCAGCGAAAGGCTTGCCTCCTCGCCCAATTCTTTGGCGGAATTTTACAGCGCTAGAAATTTGCGACACACTGGGACCATGAATTCCCCGAGCGGCACTGATGCCCCCGTGAACCTCCCGCGCGCTAGCCAGCAGGATGGCACGTATCCGCGGCCACAATTGCTCCGCGACCACTGGACCGATCTCTCCGGGCCCTGGAACTTCGCCCACGACGACGACGACCTCGGCGTCGACGCGGGCTGGCCTGCCGACCCTCGCTTCGACCGCACGATCACCGTTCCGTTTCCGCCCGAGTCGCGCGCGTCCGGCATTGGCGACCGCGGCTTCCACCCGGTGGTCTGGTACCACCGTGAGGTGACCCCTGCCGAACTTGCGGCCGCTCGGCAGGGGGACGACTCCCCGCGCATCCTGTTGCACTTCGGCGCCGTCGACTATCGCGCGCAGGTCTGGCTCGACGGCATGTTCCTCGGTGGCCACGAGGGCGGCCACACTCCGTTCTCGTTCGACATCACAAACCTCGTCGCCGACGGCAGCGACAGCCACTCGCTCGTCGTCAGGGCCGAGGATGACCCGCTCGACGTCGCCCAACCCCGCGGCAAACAGGACTGGCACCCGGAGCCGCACGACATCTGGTACGACCGCACGACCGGGATCTGGCAAACCGTGTGGCTGGAGGGCGTGCCGGATGAGCACATCGCCCAGCTGCAGTGGACGACCGACCTGCCAGGCGCCACCGTGACCCTTGCGGTTCGCCTCAACCGGCGCGTGCGCGAGGCCACGACGGTGACGGTCGCGATCTCCTACGACGGCACAGAACTCGTGTCCGCGAGCGCGACGACCACGACCGACCACGCGACGCTCACGGTGGCGCTTCCTGGCCAGGCCAACGGACAGGCTTACGAACACCTGCTCTGGAGCCCTGAGCGTCCGCGCCTGCTCGACGCGCAGGTGAGCCTCTCGAGCGGTGACGCCGTCTCGTCGTACCTTGGGCTGCGCTCGGCTGCCGTCGAGCATCGGGCCTTCCTGCTGAACGATCGCCCGTACTACGTGCGCTCCGTGCTCAACCAGGGGTTCTGGCCAGAAAGCCATCTCGCTGCGCCCTCCGTCGATGCCCTGCGCGCCGAAGCCCAGCTCATCAAAGACCTCGGCTTCAACGCAGCCCGGGTGCACCAGAAGATCGAAGACCCGCGATTCCTGTTCTGGGCAGACAAGCTCGGACTCCTCATCTGGGAGGAGATGCCGAGCGTGTTCGAGTTCTCACCTACCGCGGTGCAGCGGGTCACGACAGAGTGGGCCGAGGCGATCGAGCGCGACCGCTCGCATCCGTCGATCGTCACCTGGGTGCCGATCAACGAGAGCTGGGGCGCGCAGCACATCGCGCACAACCCGGCCATGCGCGCGTACGCGAGCGGGCTGGCGAATCTCACCAGGGCCCTCGATCCCACTCGACCCGTCATCACCAATGACGGCTGGGAACACGTCGACTCCGACATCTGGTCTGTGCACGACTACGAAGGCAGCGCGGATGTCGTGCAGCCGAGATACGCGGATGCTGCGGCGGTGACCGCGCTGCTGGTGGGCATCGGACCAGCCGGTCGCCGCATACGGGTGTCGGACGAGCCGGACGCCGGGCAACCGATAATGCTCACCGAATTCGGCGGCATCCGCTACACGCCGCGCGACGAGGTTGCTGGCGCGTGGGGCTATACCAGTGCGGCATCGGCCGACGACTACCGCGACCGGCTTGGATCGCTGGTCGGCGCCATCCGTGCCAGCAGCGGTCTCGCGGGGTTCTGCTACACGCAACTCACCGACACGCAGCAGGAGGCCAACGGTCTGTACGACGAGAACCGGGTCGCGAAACTTCCTGTTGAGGAGTTTCGCCACATATTCGGCTAGAGCGCTGCGGGCTTCTGGATCGGCACCGGGCCGGTCACCACACGAGCAATCGCATCCCGTTCTGCGGCGAGCGACTCGAGCGTCTCGCGGTCGAGCGCCGGGTCTAGCACGTCGTCGAACGGGTTGCCGAGACCGCTGCGGGCGTGCACGGCGGCGGCATACGCGGAGGCAGCCGAGCGCACCTTCGCGGTCGCTCGCTGCGACCGCTTGAGAGAAACGTGTCGCTCCCCGGCGACTTGCGCGTGCTTGCGAAGGGCTTTCACGAGGTCCTTCAGCGCAGAATCGATCTTCTTGGACATGGCCTCATTGTTGCGCATGAAGGTTAACGCGCAAATCCCCCTTTCTCGAGCCGGCGGTCTCGACCCCTGGCGCGCGTCGCAGGCTCGCGTTAGGTTGAGGAACCTGCAGGGCCGGCTGCTCGAACACGGGAGCCGAAGCAATGCAGATGCAACACAAGACCGAGGATGGCGAAGCCGCGCGCGACCGCGCGCAATCCGGTTACTCGCCCAGCTGGCATCCGATCCTCTCTGCGGTCGAATCTGCGCCGGGCGAGTGGATGATGATGGCCCAGTACGGCCAGTGCTACGGGGTGGTGCGCTACCTGCGGATCGGCGGCGAATGGGGATACCGCGCTGTCACCTGGTCCGAGCGAGCCGATGAGCGCGCGCTGATCGGTTACTACCGCACACTTCGCGCCGCCTGCTGGGCAACGCACAGGAGGTTCCTCTCGTCGCACGGGCAAAACGGTGCGGCCAATGGCCGGTAATTGATGCGCCGCGCCCCCGAATTGGGAGCTTATGAGGGCGTGAACCGCCGCATAATCTCGATACATGACCGATGAACTCGTTGCGACCGCTCCATCCGCGAACGAGAACGTCGCCGCATCTTCCCGCCCGGCGCTGGCCCGCAAGAACCTGGCCGTCGCCTACGTCCTGTTGGTGCTCGTCGGGTTCCTCGGCATCCACCAGTTCTACCTCGGTAAGCTCACGCGCGGGCTGGTCTACCTGCCGACGCTCGGTGTTCTCGGGTTCGGAATCATCGTCGACCTGGTCACGCTGCCGTCGCAACTGCGCACCATCAATGCGCGTCGCGCAATCGGGATCAAATAGCAGGCACTCGCCAGAACGTCGTGTGCTTACAACGTCGCGACGAGTCCGGTCCACGCGGGCGAGGTCAGCAGCACGAACAGCAGCACGTTCACGACGATGCTCCCCGCGAACGCCGCCTGGAAGCTCGGCTTCTTGGTCTTGTGCCGCAGGATCTGCTGCGCAAGGATCGCACCCGGCCATCCGCCGGCGAGCCCGAGCAGCAACAGCGCGCTCTCCGAAACCCGCCACTTGCCCGCGAGCGCCGCAGACTTGTCGAGGGCATAGATCACAAAGCAGGTCACGCTGGTGCCGATGTAGGTTTCGAGGATCCAGAGCGAAGGATGCCAGAGCATCTGCACGATCAGGTAGAGCACCGCAAACGCGACGATCGCGAGATAGCTGACGACACTCTGCGCCGAGCGGGCCCCGTAGGTCGGCACGGCCTTGTCGCCGACCACGCGCACGTACCGTGCCCTGGTCTTGCCCTCAGGGTTCAGCTCGGTCTCATACGAGAGTCGTTCGCCGACCGTCGGCGAGCTCGCACCGCGCGGAAACGCACGGATATGCACGAAGACCTGCCTGCTGCCGTCGGCGGGCTGGATGAACCCGAATCCGCGATCCCCGTTCCAGTCGGCGAGCGTTCCCTCGCTTCTGGCGGTAGTTGTGGCGCTTGGCATGACGGTATTCCCTGGGTCCCTTGGTTCATTTTCGAGGCTAGACCCGGCTGACTGGTCCCGCGACTCCCCCAAAGGGGCGGTGTTGCCTCAGCCGCTCTGGCTAGCATGACTGCAATGGACTCAAGAACCATCTCCCTCGCCGACGGCCGCACCCTGCGGGCATACGACAGCCAAATCCAGGACGCCGTGCTCACGATTGTCTGGCACCATGGGTCGCCGCAGACCGGCGCGATTCTCGAACCGCTCCTCGCCGCCGCAGCCGACCGCGGCATCCGCATGCTGTCGTTTGGCAGGGCCAACTATGGCGGGTCATCCGAACTGCGCGATCGAGACGTCGCCTCGGTCGCGGCGGATGTCGCGGCCCTCGCCGACACGTTCGGGGT
This sequence comes from Galbitalea sp., assembly GCA_036499165.1. Lineage (GTDB taxonomy): Bacteria > Actinomycetota > Actinomycetes > Actinomycetales > Microbacteriaceae > Galbitalea. The sequence goes on from DASYEE010000031.1 coordinate 32,052, forward strand.
CGACCGATTCGCGGTCAGCGGCGCATCCGGAGGCGGGCCACACGCGCTCGCCTGTGCGGCGCTGCTCGGCGAGCGGGTGACCGGCGTCGCGACGTTTGCGAGTCTGGCGCCCTTCGGCGCCGACATCGACTGGTTCGGCGGGATGGCGGCAGACGGGCAATCGCTGCGCGCAGCGGTCGAGGGCCGCACGGCCCGAGAGAGGTACGAAGAGACGGCAGAGTTCGACCCGACCTCGTTCAACGACCTCGACTACGCCGCCCTCGCCGAATCGTGGGCCGACCTCGGTCGCGATGTCGGCGCGTCCGAAGCCTGGGGCACGGTCGGGGTCATCGACGACGATCTCGCGTTCGTGAAACCGTGGGGATTCGACGTCGCATCGATCGGATGCCCCGCCCTCGTCGCGCACGGCGGGGACGACAGCGTGGTTCCGGTGAGTCACGGCGAATGGCTCGCCCGCGCGATAACCGATGCCGAGCTCTGGCTTCGACCGCGCGCCGGGCACATCGCGATCCTCGACACCGTCTCCGTGGCGATGGACTGGCTGCTGCGGAACGCTCGCTAACCCTCGGGGCGGTCGCCATCGGGCTCGCTGCCGGTCGCTTCGTCGCCCGAGCCGAGCTCGGGGAAGAATGCCCCCCAGGCCAGCCGCCGTGCATGGAACGGATCGGATTCGATGCGATCAGTCGCGTCGATTACGAAGACCCTGCGGCCATCGGTTCGATACTGTGGCCACGACTTCGGCAACTCGCCGGACCGCGCGAAGTTCAGCCAGAACGCGCGCATCCTCGCCCCGGCCCTCGCGTACTCCTCCCTGCCGCCGAGCGCGGTCATGGTGCGGGCGATCGGCTCGTCCAGCCTGCCGAACAGGGCGAACATCTCTGTTCCGTGCGTCGCATCGAGGCCGACGAGTTTGAGCAGTCGCGGAGCGAAATCGAAGCGGTACATGTGCACAGGCGCGAAACGGCTGTGGAAGTCGGCAAGTCGTGCGCTCGGAAACCAGAAGCCGTAGTCGCCCCCGAAGTCGGCGGCTGCCCGCGCGCTGGGGAGACCGGGATAGGCCGCGCGCATCGGCGCCCTCGACGCCTGCGGCGCCCGCTCGAAGACGGCGGCGATGCGCTGCGGGGTGCGAGGAATGATGTCGATTCTGCCGCGAAAGAGCGAGCCCTCGCGCGCGTTGTTGCCGATGATGATCGGCACCCGGTGCGCGCGTCCTGCGCGAATCGCTGTCATCGGATGCTCGGGCAGGAAGTCGCCGTCGACCACCGGAGCGAGGCAAAAGGCGCCGGGGTACGCATCCGGTGTGCGCACCTGCAGAACGACGGCCGCTTCCACCAGGTCGGCGACGCTGGCGTGCGCCAGCAGCGCGTCGGCGGGATCCCTTGCCCTGGCCGCCTGGACGGTGTCGCGCCTGCGGAGCCGTTCGCGCAGCACGGCGACGAATTCTGCCGCCCATTTTGCGGTGGTCGATGGCGAGTAGACCGCGTTGGGCGGAGCGCTCTGCGCGATCACTCGGGCGAACAGCCCACGGGCGGCCGGGGTGGCGAGCAGCGTCGTGACCGCATTGCCTCCCGCCGACTCGCCGAACACGGTGACGTTCGTCGGGTCTCCGCCGAACGCGCGGATGTTGTCGTGTACCCAGCTCAGGGCCGCAACCTGGTCACGCAGCCCGAGATTGCTCTCGAACGAGTGGCGCTGCGTTGAGTAGCGCGTGAAGTCGAGGTAGCCGAGCGCGCCGAGGCGGTAGTTGAAGCTGACGTAGACGACGGGCCCGGCCAGCACGAATCCCTCACCCTGGCCAGAAAAGTCGCGCGATGAGCCGGCGCTGTATCCCCCACCATGGATGAAGACCATGACGGGCAGGGGGCCGGCCACGGCATCCACGGGTGCCTGCACGTTGATGGTGAGGCAATCCTCGCCGGATCGCGCGCTCGCGACCATTCCGGCGAGTGCCTGCCAGGATGCCTGGGCCGCGACAGTGCCGTAGCGCGAGGCGTCAAGGGTGCCTGACCAGCGCGGTGCGGGGCCGGGAGCGCGAAACCTCAGGATGCCGGTGGGCGGTGCCGCATAGGGGATGCCCCGCCACGAACGCACCCGCCCGACCTGGATGCCCCGCACCCGGCCGCCCTTGACGATGACGTCGAGGGGGTCGTGCGCGGGAGCGGGAGTCATGTGGGTTCGACAGGCTTGGCCAGCAGAGGTACGCCCGTGGCTGCCTGGACTTCATCGGAGGTCACGCCGGGCGCAAGCTCGCGCAGCATGAGACCATCCGGCGTCACGTCGATAACCGCGAGGTCTGTGATGATCCGGTCGACGACACCGCGACCCGTCAGCGGCAGGTCGCACTCCGCAACGATCTTGTGGTCGCCGCTCTTGGCGACGTGCTCCATTACGACGATCACGCGGCGGGCGCCGTGCACGAGATCCATGGCTCCGCCGGGGCCCTTGATGAGCTTGCCTGGGACCGCCCAGTTCGCGATATCACCAGACGCCGACACCTGCATCGCGCCGAGGATCGCGGTCTCGATGCGACCGCCCCTGATCATGCCGAAACTCATCGCAGAGTCGAAATAGGATGCGCCGGGCAAGACCGTCACCGTCTCTTTGCCCGCGTTGATCAGCTTCGGGTCGGCCTCGCCCTCCCACGGATACGGGCCGACGCCGAGCACACCGTTCTCGGAGTGCAGGACGACGCTGACGCCATCCGGCACGTAATTGGGGATGAGGGTGGGCAGTCCAATGCCAAGATTCACGTACGAACCGTCCACGAGCTCCAGCGCCGCACGCGCGGCCATCTCGTTGCGAGTGAGTGCCATGCCTAGTCCTCCGCCCCGGTGGTCGAGACCGGCCGCTGGCGCACGGTGACCTTCTCAATCGGCAGGTCCGCTGCATCCTCCGGCGTCAGCCGCACGATGCGGTCGACGTAGATGCCAGGCAGGTGCACGTCGTCTGGGTCGATGCTGCCAGCGGGCACGAGCTCATCGACCTCCGCGATCGTGACTCGGCCGGCCATCGCGACCGGGGGGTTGAAGTTGCGGGCAGACTTCTCGAAGACAAGATTGCCGTGGGCGTCACCGAGGCGCGCCCGCACGAGCGCGAAGTCGGTGACGATGGCCTCCTCCAGCACGTATTCCTTCTCCTCGCCGAGCGAGCCGAACGTCTTCGTCTCCTTCTTCGGGGACTTCACCAGCACGGAGCCATCAGCCGCGTAGCGCCACGGCAGTCCACCCTCCGAAACCATCGTGCCGACGCCGCTCGGTGTGTAGAACGCGGGGATGCCTGCGCCGCCCGCGCGCATCCGCTCGGCGAGGCTCCCCTGCGGGCTCAGTTCGACCTCGAGCTCGCCGCTCAGGTAACGCCGGGCGAAGTCCTGGTTCTCGCCGACGTATGACGCGGTGACCCGACTGATCCGGCCGGCGGCAAGCAGGGGACCGAGACCCCAGCCATCCACTCCGCAGTTATTCGAGACAACCCGCAGGTCGGTGGTGCCGCGGGCGAGTAGCGCCCCGATCAGGCCGATGGGCACACCGACCAGCCCGAATCCGCCGACGGCGATCGATGCGCCATCCCGGATGTCTGCCACGGCTTCCGCAGCTGACGCGAAGGTTTTGTCCATGGTCAGTTCTCCTTCGTACGTGACCCGGCGCCGGGCAGGCTCGTGACCCGGCCGACAAAACGAGGCTACGGGAATTCGCGGCAATCCGACCGGTTGGCCTGCCGTTGTGTTTTCCTCTGTCGCAAAGTCGGTATTTCGCACGGCGCGCCGCGGATGTGGGTCTGCTCCCCCGGCGTGTTCGCCGAATCTCCGACTTTGCGACAGGGGGTTAGCGGCAGTGGGTTAGCGGCAGTGGGTTAGTGGCATACGGCGCATGAATCGCGCAAGCTGGCCCCACTTTTTGTCGCATCCTGACAACATCCTCAAATCGCGTCATTGTGACGTCATTCGCCGGTCGCTCTTACTAAGGACGCTCATCGCGAGCACCCGCACGCCCCCTGCAGCACCGACCGCAGGGCACGGATCAAGGAGGATCTCATGAAGCTCGGAAAGCTCACTGCCAAGCGAAGCGGACGCGTAGTGATTGCCGCGGTACCGGTCGCGGTCGTCGCGACCATGATGATGGCGGGGGTCGCCAACGGCGCCGTTCCTGTGGCGTTCGACATCTCGGGCAGCCAGTTCCAGATCGGTGCATCGCAGCTCGACGGAACGAGCTTCTCGCAGTACGCGGGCACGGCGAAGGACACGGCTGGCAAGGAGCACTCGGTCGCGATCGCGAACATCGGGTCGGCCAAACTCACCGACCTCTGCCAATCGGTTGTCACCAACACCCCACTCGGCAAGGTGGGCATCCTCATCACCGCGGGCGGCGGCGGAACCCCGGCCAGCGCGACCAACCTCCAGATCGGCATGACCGATCTGAAGGGCGATGCGACGTTCAATAACATTCGGATCGGCGTGGATGCGTCGACCGTGAACACCGGCGCCAAGGGCACGGCAGGCGACTTCGCGCAGGATGCCGATTCGATCAAGATCGCGCACCTGCAGCAGACCGCATGGTCGACGCAGGCAGCCGTCTTCAACCTCACTGGGATGCACGTGCAGGTGACAGACGGAACGACCTGCTTCTAGGCGCCTCGGCACCCAGGCACGCGTTCACTGACCTCAAGGAGTCGATCCCATGACGCGCAAAGAAACCGCATCAGCAGAAATAACCACACCATCGAACGCAACCAGCGCGAGTCCGACTCGCGGCCAGCGCTTCGGCAGCTGGTATCGACGCCGCCCGTTCGTGGGCGGTGCACTGACGATCCTCGCGGGGTTCGAGCTGTTCTTCTCCGGACAGCTCGACCTCGGCAACATCCACGTCCAGGTGGGTATTGAGGGGTTGCAGTCGACGGTGCTGCCGATCGCGATGGTTGTGCTGGGTCTGCTCGCGATGCTGATGCCGCAGCACCGCATCTTCTACGGGGTGATTTCGCTCGTCCTCGCGGTGTACACCCTCGTGGGATTGAACCTCGGCGGCTTCTTCATTGGCATGCTTCTGGGGGCCGTTGGCGGCATCCTGACGGTCTCATGGTCGCCGAAGGCGGCGGCGCTGGAGCCGGATGGCCCGGTCGAGGAATCCGCCGCGGAGCCGCCCCCTTTCCAGTCGGCGCCGGCGGCGGTCGGCGCTGACTCGAGCACAGCTGCACCAGCGGTGGCGAAGAAGGGCACCAAGGCAGCGAATCCGGTCAGCGGGGGTGTCGTGCTCATGCTGGTGCTCGCGCTGGGCGGCATCGGTGCGGCGCCCGTGCCGGGTATGAAGTCGAGCCTGTGCATTCCGCTGCTCATGGACTGCAGCTCGCCGTCTCCGACACCAACGCCGACCCCGACATCCGGCGGCGGATCATCCGGCGGCGGATCGACCGGTGGCGACGGGTCGGGCAGCGGCTCGGCCGGGAGCGGGCTCGGAGGCGGCCTGGGAGGCGCCATCGGTGGACTGCTCGGCACGGGTGGCACCAGCAGCAACGGCACGGAAACAGGGGTGGGCATTCCGCTGTCCGATGTGAAACCGGATGCGCAGTCGAGCACATTCACGCTGCCAGCGGCGCAGATGGGCGGCACCTCGATCTCGTTCTCGGGGCTGCAAGCCGTTGGTGCGGTGACGGTTCCACTCATCGACGGAACGCGCACCCCGGTGCTGAAGCTGGCCGCCGACGACATCACGATCCAGAACTTCACGCTGGATGTCCGGGCATCCGGAGACCAGTCGGGTCTCGTGACCGACGCTGGCACCATGGAGCTGCACGGTCACGTCGTCGCCTACGTCAACTCGGTGACCGGCACCCTGGGGAACGGGCTCGGGATCAGCCTGGGGGCCCTTACTCCCCCGCCGAACAACGAGCTGCCGAACCAGTTGCTCAGGGTGACGCTGGGGCTCGTTGGCGTGACGGCAGACAGCATCACGTTCACGCCCGTGCACCAGTCGTTCGAGTAGCTGCGTCGGCCGCGGATGTCACCTCGGCGATTCAATTGACGCGAGTATGCTCTCGAAACGTGGAAGCGGATGAGGAGCGCAGGGCAGTCGACGGGGTCGTCGCAGACCTCGCACGAACGTTCCCGGATGTGCCGCGTGCGGTGCTCGTGCAGTACGTCACCGAGGGCTACCGAGCATTCGAGGATGCGCCGATTCGCGACTACATCGCCGTGATCGTGCGCCGCGAGGCGAGGGCCAGGGTCGCAATCCTCGTCGAGGAGTCCCGGAGCCGGTTCGACCGGCCGGCGTTCCACTTCAGTCGCGACACCGCTCACTCTTAGCCGGTTCGTGGCGAAAGGTACTGTCACGTGCGTCAGGGGCATCGAAGACTCGAATGGGGCGATTTCGTATTCGCACCCGGAAACTGCCGCGTTGCTGCCGTCCATTAGGCTTTCGAAGCGGCAGCAGGTCGCCAAGGGAGGCCCGCAGGGATGAGCAATTTCGCCACCTGGATGTTCGGTCTCGCGGCCGAGCAACCGCTCGAGTACCGCAAGCTGCGAAAGATCCGCAAGAGCATCTATACCCCGGTGGTTGAGCTCTCGGCCCAGGTCGTCAAGTCGCGCGAGCCGATCCCCTTCGACCGCCTCGACCGTTCTGCGTTCACGTCGATCCCGCCAGGCGGACGATTCGGCGCACCCCAGGATTGCGCGTGGCTGCGCATCACCGGCGATGTGCCGGAAGGCATCGAGAATGCGGTGCTGATGCTCGGCATCCAGGGTGAAGGTCTCATCTACTCGGCAGAGGGCGAAGTGGTCGACGCCATCAGCCGCGTGTTCCAGCAGGGCGACCTTCCGCACAGCGGCGGTCGCTTCCGCCCGCTGCACCACGTCGAGTGGGAACCCGGGCGTATCGAGTTCTTCGCCGACGTCTCGTACAACATCTGGCTGCTGTACCAGATCGGCCACGGCGTCTTCAATGGCGCACACATCGCAGTGCGAGACGACGACGCCTACGGCCTGTTCTACGACTACATGACGCTCCTCGTCCTGGCCGGCGCCACCGAGGATGCCGCGCTCGAGTCAGAGCTGCGCGCCGCCCTTCGCAGCGCATGGACTCGTTTCTCGGCGGGCGAGACCCGCAAAGCCCGCGACATCCTCGCGCCCCTCCTCGCCGCGGAGTCGACGAGCGATTTCGTCTACAGCGCTGTAGGTCACGGCCACCTCGACCAGGCCTGGCTCTGGCCCCTGCGCGAGACTCGTCGCAAGGCGGCGCGCACATACACGCGCGCGCTCAACAACTTCGAGGAGCGCCCGGGCTACATCTACGGCACGAGCCAGCCGCAGCAGCTGCTCTGGATGAAGCAGGACCACCCCGCAGTCTTCGCAAAACTGCAGGATGCAGCCGCTGCCGGTCGGCTCGAACTGCAGGGCTCGTTCTGGGTCGAGACCGACACGAATATGCCCGGTGGGGAATCTCTCGTGCGGCAGTCGCTTGTCGGTCGCCGGTTCCTTGCCGAGGAGTTCGGGCTCACGGCCGACGATATGCGGCTCTGCTGGCTCCCCGACACGTTCGGCTACAGCGGCAACCTGCCACAGATCCTCAAGAAGAGCGGGATGGACTGGTTCCAGACCATCAAGCTCGCCTGGAACCAGGTCACAGTCTTCCCGCATCGCACCTTCACCTGGGCGGGGATCGACGGATCGACCGTGCTCGTGCACATGCCGCCCGAAGGCGACTACAACAGTCGCGGCGCGGCGGACGGGCTCCTCAAAGGCCTGAAGCAATACCCGGAGAAGGCCCTCGACACGGCGCTGCTCGTTTACGGATCGGGTGACGGCGGCGGCGGACCGGGCGAGGTGCACCTCGAGGTCACGGGCCGCGAGCACAGCCTGCGGGGGCTGCCGAAGGTCGAGTATTCGAGCGCGACCAAGTTCTTTCGCAACCTCGAGAAGCTGGATGTCCCCCACACCCACACGGGCGAGCTCTACCTCGAGACCCACCAGGGCACCTACACGACCCAGGCGCAGATCAAGCGCCGCAACCGGCTGGTCGAGCGCAAGCTCCACGAGGCTGAGGCCCTCGCCGTCATCGCCGGCGACACCGGCAGCCGAGCGGTGCTCGAGCCGCACTGGCGCGACGTGCTGCTGCATCACTTTCACGACATCCTGCCCGGCTCGTCGATCACGCGGGTCAACCGCGAGGCCGTCGAGACGCTGGCCCGGATCGAGGCCGCCCTCGACGACTACATCGCGACGCTGACGGCGCGGCTGCACCCAGGGAAGTCCGCCGAGCAGCGCGGAGAGCCGAACGCGGAGCCGATTCGCACGGCGGTCAACCTCACCTCCGTCGCCCGCACCGAGCACATCGAGATCGATCGTCGCTGGTACCGCGCCGATGCCGCGCCATACTCTGCGGTCAGGCTCGAACCGGTGGTCGCGAGCACCGGAACAGAATATGCGGGGCTCGGCTACACCGCAGACACCATGACCAATGGTCTCCTGACCCTGCGGTTCGGGGTATCCGGCGAGATCGTCTCGTGCATCGGCGCAGACGGCGTCGAGCAGGCCGCGGGCGGATTCAACCGGATGGTGCTGCACCGCGATCCTTACCAAATTCCCTGGGACGCCTGGAACATCGGGCAGAAGTACACCAAGCGCACGCCGCGCACCCTTCGGCCGTCGCGGGTGCAGACCATCATCGACGGCCCGCGAGTCGTGCGCCTGCAGGTCTACTGGTGGCGTGGCGGCGAGATCGAGCAGAGCGTCGTGCTGGAGGCCGGCAGCGACCTGGTGCGCTTCAACACCCGGGTCGATTGGCGCGAGAAGCACAGGATGCTGCGCACCGAGTTCCGCCCGACCCACTTCGGCGACGCGGTCAAGTGCGAGATCCAGTTCGGTCACATCGAGCGAACGACGCTCGAGCGCACCGACGTCGAGCGCGCCCAGTTCGAGATCTGCGCCCACAAGTGGGTTGCGACCGAGGATGCGACCGGCGGCTTCGCGCTGCTGAACGACTCCAAATACGGGCACCGGGCGAAGAACGGGCTCATCAGCCTCAACCTGCTGCGCTCGCCGACGTTCCCCGACAAGACCGCCGATCGCGGGGTGCACCATTTCAGCTACGCGTTCCGCCCATACGCATCCGGCCAACTTGCCGATGTCGTGCGCGACGGCTACCGCCTGAACAATCCGCTGCTGCTCGGTGGCACTGCGGAGTTTTCGAGTGTTGCGGCGGTCGAGAATCCCGCCGTCATCCTCGAGACGATCAAACCGGCCGAAAGCGGGGGTGGCGTCATCCTGCGCCTCTATGAGAGCCTCGGGCAGACGGTGACGACGGCGGTCACGACGACGCTGCCACACGCGAACGTGCGCGAGACCGACCTCATGGAGATCCCGATCGGTGCCGCCGAGCTCGGTCACCTCGAGTTCGGCCCGTTCGAGATCAAGACGATCCTCCTGGAGGCTTAGCAACCATGACAGCAACGGCAACGACGCCGAGTGCCGTAAGCCCGCGCAGGCAGGCTGTCGCGATCGTCGCGGCCGGGTTCGGGCAGAACGTGATCCTGACCACCGTCACCACGTTCATCCTCGTGTACCTGCTGCAGTACGCCCACCTGTCGACCGCGGGCATCGCAGTGGTAACGACCGTCATCACGGCGGCGAAGTTCCTCGACGCGGTCAGCGACCCGGTGATGGGCAGCCTCATCGACATGACCAACACGCGCTGGGGCAAGCTGCGGCCGTACATCCTGTTCTCTGCTGCCCCTGTCGCCATCCTCACCGGCCTGATGTTCACGGTGCCAGACACGACAGAGTCTGTGCAGATCATCTACTTCAGCGTGATCTACCTGCTCTGGGGGATCATCTACACGGTGTGCGACGTGCCGCTCTGGGCGCTGATCGGCTCGGCGTTCCCCGACCCGATCGCCCGCAACCGCGTGGTGTCGAACGTCCGGGCGTTCGGCGCGATCTCCCTCGGGCTCGCGACTCTCGGCATGCCAGCACTCGCTAAAGCGCTGAGCTTCTCCGACACGACGACCGGCAGCGGATGGTCGCGGGCCGTCTTCCTGACCGCGATCATCGGCATGAGCCTGTACCTGCTGGCCTTCTTCTTCGGTCGCGAGCGCGCGACCGCTGCTCGCACGAGGCTGACCTTCCGCCAACTGTTCGGCGGACTGTTCCGCAACACGCCTCTGCTCATGGTGCTGCTCGGCTCCGTCCTCGGGTTCGGCCGCAACATCGTGCAGGCCGGCGGTGCCGTCTTCGCGGTGATCGCGTACGGCGACCCCGCGTACTTCACCTACATCGGTGCGGCGATCATCGTGGGACTGGTGCTCTCCGCGTTCCTGACCCCGCTCATCCTGCGCTTCACGACGCCGCGACGGCTCGTCATCGTGAGCTCGCTGATCGGCACCGTGCTCTACATCGGCATGTACTTCGCGGGGTTCCGGAGCCTCGTCAGCATCATGATCTTCATCTTCCTGACCGGGCTCACGCTTGGCATCTTCCTGGTCGTGCAGGCGACCATGATCGCCGACGCCGTGGATGACGCGGAGCACCGCACCGGCGTGCGAAACGACGGCATCTCGTTCGCGACCCTCACGTTCGTGTCGAAGATCATGGCAGGACTCGCCGTTCTCGCCTTTGGACTCTTCGTTGTCATCGCCGGCTACCAGGATGGCGTTCACGTGACGCCAGCGATGCAGAACACCATCTTCCTGTCGATCACCATCGTGCCGGCCGTCAGCTGCCTGCTCTCCGCAATCCCGTTCTTCTTCTACCGCCTGAATCGCCCGTAGCCGCACCTCGCTACTGGGGAAGGGTGTCGATGCGGCTGCCCGCGCGGTAGGAGCGGATGATCGCTTCCGCGAGTTCGAGCGCTCGGCGGCCTGCGGCGGCGGGCACGGGAGGCGCGTCGCCATTACGCAGGGCCGGGATGAGCCTGTCGACGTGACGATCGAACGTTCCCGCGAAATTGCGCGCCTCGTCGTTGAAGTAACCCGCCCGCCACACCTGTTCGACCTCGTCACCCACCGACTGCAGGGAGAGCGATCGCACGGTGTCGTGGATGACGGCGCGTCCGAGCGTGCCGTTCAGCTCGACCAACTGGCTGTCCGGGTAGGCGTACGACGAGTCGTAGCTGCCGAGAAGCGTGCCGACGGCACCGTTGCCGAATTCCAGCGCGACCGCGATCGTGCTGAATGCGCCGTAGGTCTTGTCTGTCATCTGGGCCATCACCGACGAGATCGGACCGAACAGCAACTCGAGCATGTCGAGGCCGTGGCACTGCGTCTCGATGAGGTTCGCGTGAGACGACTCACCGAAGTTGGCCTCGCCGCCAAAGCGCCAGGTCGCGAAGACGGGGTCGCCGAGAAACCCGTCCTGGATGGCTGCGAGCGCGCGCTGCACCGGCTCGGCGAACCGATGGTTGAAGTTGATGCCGAAGAAGGAGCCATGCGCATCGGCGATGCCGAGCAGTTCATCCGCCTCGGCAACCGAGAAGACGAGCGGCTTTTCGACCAGCAGCGGTACCCCGAGCTCCAGCAGGTGCTTGGTTGTCGCGAAGTGCTGTTCGTTCGGCAGGCAGACGGTGACCAGGTCGGGATGCTCTGCCTCGAGCATCCGATCGATGTCCGTATAGCCGACCGCTCCGTACGCGTGAGCGCGCGCATCCGTCTTCTGGGCGGTGCGGCCAACCACGGCCACGAGCCGGGTGTCCGGCCTGCGGGAGAAGATGCGTGCGTGCTGCTCACCCCACCCTCCTGCCCCGATGACGGCGACCCGCAGCGCATCCGTGTTCGAGACCTGCTCGTTGCTCAATCGAGTCCTTCCTGGGTGACGACGACCTTGCCGGTCTCCCCCGAGAGGAACGCCGCAAATGCCTCGTCGAGATCGTCGATGGGGTAGTGGTGCGTGATCACGCGGGAGACGACATCCTGGTGGTCTCGAAGCAACGCCAGGTTGCCCGCGAGCTCGTCGTACCGAAAGTACTCGCTTCCGAGCACAGCGTGTTCTGGCTCGAGCAGGTCGCTCGACACGGCGAGCGTCAGCCCCTCGCCGTGGCCGACGCACACCAGCACGCCGCGCTTGCCGAGGACATCGAGGGCCGCGCGGCGCGCAACCTCCTTCCCGGAGGCGTCGAACGCGACATCCGGCCGCCCAACTGCCTTCATCGCCGCCGGCTGCGTCGCGTTCACGGGAATCGCCCCGAAACTCTCGGCGAAATCGAGCCGCCATGGTGACACGTCGCTGACGTACACCGGAAGGCCGGCGCCGTAACGGATCTTCGCCATGATCAGGATCCCGAGACCGATCGGCCCGGCCCCGGCAATGTACATCGACTCGATGTCGGGGCGCACCAGCTCAGCGCGGCCGATCGCGTGGGTGCTCGTGCCCATGACGTCCAGCAGCATGGTCGCGGTGTCGAGGCCGATGTCGTCGGTGATGGCGAAGAAGTTCGACTCGTGCACGATCTCGTATGGGCCGTAGCCGCCGTCCGTGTTGATGCCCATGTCTGCGCGCTTATCGAGGCACTGGTTCGTGGCGCCGAGCAGGCAGCTGCGGCACCTGCCGCAGTAGTCCATCAGGAAAACGACGCCGCGGGTACCGACCGGTGTCGATGTGCCTGCACCCACGCCGACGACGATGCCAGCGGTCTCGTGGCCCGCGATGTGGGTCGCGCCACCGAGGAAGAACTGGCGATCGGTCCCGCAGATTGCATTCGCGCGAGCCGAAATGAGGAGCTCGCCCTCGCCAGGGTCGCGGTATTCGCGCTCGACCTGGCGGATGACTCCATCGCCCGTAAACAGGGGCGCGCGGGTAGTACGTGGCATCAGTTGACCTTCTGTTCTTCAATGGAATCGAGTGGCTGGCCGACGAGCGCTCGATACCCGTCGACGGCGATGGTGCGCTCGCGCGCGATGGACGACTCGCCCTCGCGCAGTCGCCAGAGCCCCATCCGACGGAAATACGACGCGATCCCCTCGGCGGGAGGCGGCGGGATGACCGGAGAGACGACCCCGTCGACCCGCGTGTAGAACTCCTCGACGACGCGGCCGCCGGATCCCCAGCTCCAGTCGACGAAGTCGAACAGCGGCCACCAGGTGAGGCCGACGAGCTGCATCCCCTCGGCGCGCAGCCGCGAGACTTCGGCCGCACAGTCCCGCAGCCAGGACACGAGGTGCTCAGGATCGCCTTCGACCGCCGTCTCCGAGATCATCAGCGGCAGGTTGTACCGCTCGTCGAATTCGCGCAGCACCTGCGCGAGACCACCGGTCCAGCCGTTGAACGCAACCCCGACGGGAGCACCATCGATCATCACGAACTCGCGGCACGACAGCTCAGGGTAGAAGTTCAGGCCGACGATCGCCGGCGCCGGGCACGGCGTGAGGAGGGCATCCAGCGCCTCCTGCGCGATGCCGGTCTCGAGTAGCCACGCGTGCAGCGGATGCTGCGCGTCGACCCGGCCGAGGACGAGGTCGGTCGGCAGGAAGTTGCGGAGACTCATCGTGTCGCGGTGCGCCTCGAGTGCCGGATCCTCGGTGGTCCAGACGTGAGTCGCCTCGACGTGCACGATCGTGGCATCCGGCTGCGCTGCAAGGATCGCGCGCATCGACTCGCGGATCCCCGTCGCGATGTTCACGACAACGCGAGCCCAGCCGGCATCCCCCGTCTCGTAGGGGGGCCAGATCGCTCGCGCACCCGTGAAGGATGCCGTGACCAGCGGCTCGTTGAGCGGCGTGAAGTGGTCGACGAGACCCAGATATCGGGCCGCGACTGCTCCCGCATACTCGGCGACTGCGGCCGGATACCCGGGGTCGGTGAACGAACCGGCTAGCCAGTCCGGGGTTCCGTAGTGCACGAGGTCGAGGATGAGGATGAGACCGAGTTCGCCCGCCGCGTACCTGATGACCTCGTCTGCCCACTCCCACTCCCAGACTCCTGGCGCCGGGTTGATGCGGTACCACGGGAGCCCGTAGCGCACGGTGGTCGCGCCCGACTCGATCACGAGATCGAAGTCTGCTCGCCACTGGTCGTAGTGGCCGGTCGACGCGTATTCGTCGAGCGGCATCCCCGAGCCGCGCAGCGGCCAGCCGATGTTGGTGTCTTCGATGCCGACGGCCCAGAAGAACGGATGGGTCTTGCTACTCATTTGATTCCTGTCGTGGCGATGCCCTGCACGAAGTAGCGCTGGGCAAAGAAGAACGCGATGGCGAGGGGAAGGAGGCTGATCGTCGCGCCGGCCATGAGCACGGCGTAGTCGACGACGTACTGCCCGCCGAAGAGGGTGAGGCCGGCCGGAATGGTTCTCATATCTGTCGAGCTCGTGACGACCAGCGGCCAGAGGAAGTCGTTCCAGTTGTTCATGAACTGGAACACCGCGAGGGTCGCGAGCGCGGGCTTCGCCAGCGGCATCATGATCTGCGCGTAGATCCGGAACTCGCCTGCGCCGTCGATTCGTGCTGCAGAATCCAGGTCGCGCGGGATCGAAACGAAGAACTGCCTGAGCAGGAAGATCCCGAAGGCGCTCGTGGCGCGAGGCACGATCAGGCCCTGGTAGCTGTCGAGCCAGTGGAAGTCGAACAACTCCTGGAATAGCGGGATCAGCGTGATCTGGTACGGCACCATGAGCGTCGCGATCACGAGGTAGAACGCGATGTTCTTCCCCGGGAAGTCGAGACGCGCGAGTGCGTACGCGGCAAACGAGTCGAACAACACCGAGATGACGGTCACGCCGCCGGCGAAGATCACCGAGTTCAGGAACAGCCGCGCGAACGGCAGTTCCTTCCAGATGTCGCTGTACGCCGCGAAGCTCCAGTGCGCTGGCCACAGCTGGGCCGGCAGCGCGAAGACATCCTTCTCGGTCTTGAACGAGGTCAGCACCATCCAGACGAACGGGAAGACGACGAACAGCGCGAGGAGCGAGATGACGATCCAGATGACGATCTTCAGCGCGAGGCGAAGCGGAGTCGCCTTCTTCCGCAGGTAGATGGGAACGGAATTAGTCGACATCGCGATACCTGAAGATCCTGAGCTGGAGAACGGAGACGAGCATGATGAGGATGAACAGCACCCACGCGACCGCAGCGGCGTAGCCGGAACGGTACTGCTGGAAGCCGAGCTCGTACATGTAGGTCACGAGGGTCTCGGTGTGGAAAAGCGGCCCACCCGCGGTCATTACGTAGACCTGGTCGAAGACCTGCAGCGACGCGATCACGGCGATGATCGTCGCGAACAGGAGTGGCTGTCGGATGGCCGGCAGCGTCACATTGCGGAACCGGCCCCACGAGCCCGCGCCATCCAGCGCCGCTGCCTCGTTGAGGCTCTCCGGCACCTCCTGCAGGGCCGCGATCAGGATCACCATCGTGAAACCGACGTTCTTCCACAAGCCGACGACGATCACCGCGGGGAGCGCGAACGCCGTGGACTGCAGGATGTTGACGGTCGGGAGCCCCAGCGCGTGCTCCCAGGCGGCGAACGGGCCGATATCCGGTGAGAGCAGGAACTTCCAGACGATCGCCATTGTGGCGAACGCGCTGATCACCGGAAAGAAGAACACAGAGCGATAGAAGGTCGAAAGCCAGGTCGAGCGTGAGAGCCGGATGGCCAGCAGCAAGCCGATGACGACCTGGGCCGGCACGGTGACGACGCTGAAGATCGCGGTGTTGCCGAGGGCGTTCCAGAACCGCGGATCGTTAGCGAGGTCGATGTAGTTCTGCAGCCCGATGAACTGGTGCGTTACCTGGAGATACGACCAGTCGTGCAGGCTCATCCAGGCCGATTGCACGATCGGGTACCCGACGAAGACGACGAGGATGATCGCGGACGGCGCGAGGAACAGGAGCCCCGAGCGGGGGTTCTGCCACCTCTTGTGGCGCGTTTTCCGGGCCAGCGGTGGAGCGAATTGGGACACGAGGGTAGAGCCTTACCGGCTGCCGGCCCGCGTTCTGCGGACCGGCAGCCTTCGAGGGTGAGTGCTTCTTCAGGCCTACGAGCAGCCGAGGAGCGTGTTGAGCTGGGTGTTGGCTGCCTTCAGGGATGCCGTGCCGTCACCAGACCGGGATGCCGCCTGGATCGCCGGCTGGAAGATGTTCGTGTTGATCGAGTTGAAGTCCTTCTCGGTTGGCAGGAACAGTCGCGAGCTCGGCACCTGGGCCGAGAACTGCTGAACCAGCGGGTTGGACTTCAGCGCCGCGTCATCGGCCATGTCGGTCCGGGCCGGGCCGTCAGCGGCTCCGACCGAGATCATCTCCTGGGCCTTCTTGCCCATCCACCAGGCCATGAACTCCTGTGCCTGCTTCGGGTACTTGGTCTTCGCGGAGATGATTGTCGGCGCAGTGCTCGCGAGAGTCACCGGCGAACCGCTCGCGCCGGTCGGAACCGGAGCGAGTTTGAAGTCGATGCCGGCGGGCGTGAACTCGCCCGCTGCGTTCGGACCATCGATCTCGAATGCCGCTTTGCCCGCCGCAAACAGGTTGTCTGCATCCTGGCCGCTGAGGCCCACCTGCGTGATCTTCCTGGTCTTGATCAGGTTGGCCCAGGTCGAGACCGCGTTGATGGTTGCAGAATCGCCGAGCGCCGAGCATCCCTTGGCGTTGACGATGTCGCCGCCATCCGCCCAGATCAGCACCGGCCACTGCGCGATGGTGTTGTTGTCGGCGATGGCGATGCCGTACTTTCCGCCACCGGTGAGCTTGACCGCGTCATCCTGCAGTTGGGTCATCGTGGTGGGAGGCGCGGTGATGCCTGCCGCGGAGAGCAGCTTGGTGTTGTAGTAGAGCATCAGCGTTGTGAAGCTCGCGGGCATGGCGTAGATCTTGCCCTTCACCGTGACAGAGTCGAGCAGCGACTTCGGGATGGCGCTGGCCGGAACCTCGCCCGCGCCGTTTCCGACGACGGAGGTCATGGGCAGTGCGAGACCGTTCGCCACGTACTGCTGGATCGTGGCGACGTTGTAGTCGGGTGTCGCGATGTCCGGGCCGGATCCTGACGCGATCGCGGTCGGCAGCTTCTGCGCGATGGTGTCCCATGGCTCGAGCTGGAAATCGACCTGGATCTTCGGGTGGGTGCTATTGAACTCCGCGATCGTCTTCTTGTACGTCGCCGAGTCGCCTCCGGTGAATCCGCTCCAGTACGTGAGGTGAACGACCTGGTTGGATCCTGACCCGCTCGGGCTTGCAGCGCTGCAGCCTCCGAGAGCCAAGCCGGCCGCCACGGCTACTGCAGCCGCGGCGAAAATGGGCTTCCTCATCTTGATGCCTCTCTGTTGTCTTCCTTGACGGGGCCTGGTGTCGATCTCGAACGCGCTTGCGCGAGCGTCAGATCGAGGCTGGGGTGCATCCGCATGATTCGCGGACGACGAGTTCTGTGGGGAGTTCGAGGTTGTCGACGTCGGTCGCGCCTGCCATGAGCTCGAGGAGCTTATTCATCGACTGAACGCCGACCTCGACCATGTCTGCGCGCACGGTCGTCACAGCCGGGCGAGCGTGCCGGAGCATGGGGTGGTCGTCATAGCCGACGACCCGCAGGTCGTGGGGCACGTGGATGCCCGCGGTCGCGAATCGCTCCATCGCCGGGACGGCCATCTGGTCGTTCGCGAAGAACAGGGCGTCGCAGTTGCCGATCTCCGGCAGCAGCGCCTCGGCGGCATCCGTGCCGGACTCCTCCTGGTAGTCGCCCTCATACTGGAGGCGCGGGTTCAGCTCGAGGCCGGCATCCGACAGCGCCTGGATGTAGCCGATGCGCTTGTCGATCGCCGACTGGTGATTGAGCGGACCGGAGACGTGGCCGATGCGGCGCGCTCCGTGCACCTCGATCAGGTGAGTGACGGCCCGGTACGCGCCGCCGATGTCGTCGATGCCGACGGTAACGATGCCGGGTTGTTTCGGGCTGCGGCCGACGACGACGACCGGGTATCCGGCGTTCGCGATTGCCGCGACGTTCTCGTCTGTCGTCGAGGCCGCGGCCACGATGACGCCGGACGCCATCCGACCCCGGAGGATCCGCGAGTACGCGGACGACTCGTCGGACGCGGTGCGGGCGGTCGAGAGAATCGGGCTCAGGTCGTTCTCGTTCGCCTTCGTGAGAACGCCCTCGAGGATGTCGATGAAGACCGGGTGGGAGAAGACGTGCTGCGTGTCGTGGGGCACGACGACGGCGATGGCGTCGACCCGCTGGGAGCGCAGCGAGCTTGCAGCGAAATGGGGGACGTAGCCGAGCTGCTGCGCCGCCTGGCGCACCAGCTCCTTGGTATGCGCGGACACGCGAGGACTGTCTGCCAGCGCCATCGACGCTGACGTCTTCGATACTCCGGAGAGTCGAGCTACGTCGGCAAGCGTGATTCTGGAGGTGGCCATGATCCTGTCTCGGCTTTGAGAAGTTGATGTCAAACCGATTTGCGTTGAAGCGTCAACAACTCCCCGTCATGATGAATTGCTTGGGTTCAACGGGGTCAAATCGATTTGACAAGCCGAATATACATTGCGCTTTTTCGTCCCGTCAAGTCGCGCTTCGCCACGTTGCGAGTTTTCGTCCCTCGGGGACGCCAGGAACAGCCAAGACTCGCAACTCGGCTCAAGGGGTGCAACCATCGAGCATGCACAAAGTCAGCGGGATCGGCGGGTTCTTCTTCCGCGCGAAGGACTCGGATGCGCTTACCGCCTGGTATCGAGACAACCTGGGTATCGATCCTGTGCCGATGGCTGCGGGCGATCAGTCATGGCGACAGCAGGCCGGCGAGACGGCCTTCACCTCGATGCCGGACGCGATCGACCAGTTTGGAGCGCCCGACCGGGTGTGGGCCATCAACTTTCGCGTGCCCGATCTCGACGGCATGGCCGAGCAGCTGCGCGCCGCTGGCACCGCAGTGGATGTCGACCCGACCGCATACCCGATGGGGCGATTCGCGTCCCTCGCGGACCCCGAGGGTAACCCCATCCAACTGTGGGAGCCGGCCGACGACGGTGGCTGAGTAGCGACGTCCTCGTCCTGTCGCTCGGAACGTCAGGCGCGCTGGGCCGCCGCCACCGGCCCTGGCACCATAGTCGCAGCACGACCCGGCAGGATCAGCCCGGCCGCCGCCGCCGCCACCGTCAGCGCGACCGTCGCCCAGAACGCCGAGTTGAACGCCGCGACGGGGTTGCCCGCCGTCAGCCCACTCTGCAGCAGCACCGCGATCAGCGCCGTGCCGAATGCGCCGCCGAGCTGTTGCACGATGCGGGTGATGGCCGACGCGTGCGGCATGTCGGTTCGGGGGATGTCGACGTACGCGACGGTCATCACTGGGATCAGCACAGCGCCGAGTCCGAGGCCGCGCACGAACAGGATCGCGCCGAGGTACCAGATGTTGGTAGTCGAATCGGCGAAAGCAAACGGGATAGTCGTCGCCGCGATGACAACGAACCCCATCACCGCGAGCGCCTTCGCGCCAACCCGATCGACGAGTTTGCCCGCGACGAACCGCGCCAGCAGCGAGCCGACGCCCTGCGGAATCATGAGCAGGCCGGCAGCCAGGACCGTGTCACCGCGCAGCGTCTGGAAGTAGAGCGGGAGCAGGAAGGTGCTGGCGAACAGCGTGCCGCCAAGAAAGACCAGGACGATCGAGGATGACCGCACCGACCGCACCCGGAACAGCCGGATGTCGATGAGTGCCTCCGCCCCGCGCCGCGCCGCCCACAGGATGAACGCGACAAGGAGTACCGCCCCAATCGCGACCGGCACCCAGACCTGCGCGTTGCCGAATCCGCCCGCGGAGTTCGTCTTCGACAGCCCGTAGAGGAGGCCGACCAGGGCTGGTGCGATGAGCACGACCCCCACGACATCGAGCGGTTTCTTCGGCGTTCCGGGCGCCGGTCGATCGGCAGGCACAGAGACGAGTGCGAGCACCAGCCCGACGATGGCGATCGGCACATTGATCAGGAACAGCCAGCGCCACGACAGCCAGTTGAGGACGATGCCGCCGAGCACCGGGCCGAGGATCGGGCCGAGCGCGATGGGCAGGCTCACGGTCGCCATCGTGCGCGCCATGGCGCCAGGGGCAACGCTCTGCATCGCGAGCGTCGTCATCAGTGGGAACATCACTCCCCCGCCGATTCCCTGGATGATGCGGAACGCGATGAGTGACTCGGCGTTCCATGCACAAGCGCACAGGATCGAGCCGAGCAGGAAGAGCGACAGCGCAAACAGCCAGAGGCGCTTGCCGCCGAAGCGACCCTGCGCCCAGCTCACGAACGGGATCGCAACGGCGAGCGCCAGCAGATAGCCGGTGCTCACCCACTGGATGGTTGCGACGGATGCGCGCAGCTCGCGCTGCATCGTGTGCAGGCCGATTGCGACGATCGTCGTGTCGAGCACCGCCGTGATGCCGCCGACGAGCAGCGCAGCTATGACTCGACCCGATGACCCGCTTGCCGTCGTGGTCGTTGCTTGTTCCGACATCCTGACCTCCAATATAAGATACGCGTTAGTATCCTGATACTACGCACGGTACTATTAGAAACGCAAGCGGTTCTAAGGAGACCAGGGATGACCGAGACACGTCGGCGCGGCGCGGCGCTCGAATCGGCGATCCACGAGGCAGCATGGGCCGAGCTCAACGAGCGCGGATACTCCGGCATGACCTTCGAGTCGGTGGCAGAACGGGCGCACACGAGCAAGCCGGTGCTCTACCGTCGCTGGCCGACTAAGGAGGCCATGATGCTTGCCGCCGTCGGCTACCAGGGGATCATGCGCCCGAGCGCTCCCCCTGACACGGGCACGCTGCGCGACGACACGATCGCTCTATTGCGGAATTTCAACCTGAGGGCTGACGGCGTGGCGGGCCTGTTCAGCAGCCTGCTCAGCTCGTACTTCGCGGAAACGGGAATCTCGCCCGCCGAGTTGCGACTGCGGATGTTCGGCGACGGGCAGACGGGCATGCAGAAGGTCGTCGATCGCGCGGTAGAGCGGGGCGAACTGCCGGCGGGACTGCCCGCGCGAATCATCTCGCTGCCCTCAGACCTCGCCCGCCACGAACTCCTGATGACGCTGAAGCCCGTGCCTGATGCAACCATCGAGGAGATCGTCGACCTGGTCTTCATGCCGCTTGTTCGCCAGCACGCCGGTGGCGGCGAGCAGAATTAGCTCATGCACTCCGTCGGCGTCATCTTCCAGCCATCGTTCCCACCCGAGCGGCTCGTCTCGATCGCGGTGCTCGCCGAGCAACGCGGCATCGACGAGCTCTGGGTCTTCGAGGACTGCTTCCGAGAGGGCGGCATCTCGGCTCTCACCGCGGCGCTCGCCGCGACGACGCGCATCCGCGTCGGGGTCGGCATCCTTCCGATGCCGCTGCGCAATGTTGCCGTCACGGCCATGGAGCTCGCGACGATCGCTCGCCTCTTTCCCGGTCGCGCCCGCTTCGGAGTAGGGCACGGGGTCCTCGACTGGATGGGCCAGGTCGGCAGCAGGGTCGCCTCGCCCCTCACGCTCATGCGCGAGTACGTTCCCGCATTGCAGGGTCTTCTCGCCGGCGAAGAAATGAACGTGGACGGCCGCTACGTCAAGCTCGACCGCGTAAGACTCAGTTGGCCGCCGACAGAGTTCGTGCCCATTCTCGCGGCAGGAGAGGGGCCCAAGACGATCGCGCTGACCGGAGAGGTGGCGGATGGCACTGTCCTCACCACCGGGACCAGCGTCGCAATGGTGCGCTCGGCCGTTTCGCAGGTCGCCGCTGCGCGCGGGGGCGCCGGGCGTATTGGCGACCACGAGATCGTGGCGTTCCTCATGGCCGGTTTCGGTTCAGAGGCCGCCGCCGGCATCGAGGAAGAGTTCGACGAGTGGAACCTCTCCGGGGAGCGACGGGTCGCGGCCATCGGCGACGACGCCGCGATCGAATCGACGCTGCGAGAATACTTCGACGCTGGCGTGGGTACAGTGCTGCTTCAGTCTCGCTCGAATGAGCCGGACCTCGAGCGCTTCGTGGATGACGTGGCTCGCGTCGCTGCGCGGCTGCGGGACTAGCTGCTTCACGAGTGCGCAGATCTGCGTCCCGCCGACGTTTCCAGCGGGACGTCGAGGTCGAGGATGTCGATGGTCCTGACGATCGTGGCCACGACCCGGCCACGCCCATCGAGCAACTCACCCTTCACCTCCGCGCGCCCGCGCGACGATCCGATTACCTCAGCAGTCGCCACGAGATTGCCGACTTCAGGTGACGACGGGCGCGTGTACGACTCGCGGGATTCCACGGTCGCCCAGCCCTGGCCGTGACCCGTGAGAGACTGCGCGACCGCGGTAACGGCGGCGTTTACGAGGAGGCTCGCCACTGCCGGATCAAGTTCGCGCAGGAGCCCGAACTGTGATGGAGACGCTGAACAAATGAGTTGTACGCGCCCTCGAACTATCTCCACGAGTTCCGCGCTGACCAGTGGGCCGAGGTCCGGTGCGACGACCGCGCCATCGCGGATTCCCGTCAGATAGGCGAGCCCCGACATCCCCGTCTCCACTCGAGGGCCGACAATCGGGCCGACCCACTCGAAGGTCTCGGAGCGTACTCCCGTGTATCTCTGCATCATGCGTACGCAATGCCGGCGATGTGCGTATTGAATGGCACGAATGGGGTGCGGATTGCGTATCGTTCGAGCTCGACCCGGCTGAATCCAGCCGAGCGGATGACCTGTGCTAGATCGCGTTCGCAGGAGCAGCCCTCGAAGGTCCACGCCCAGGGCCGCCGGAGGAGGCGCTGCGCTGCGCGAGTGACGGTGCCCGCCTCTGCGGCAACATGCTCGACGAATCGGAAGGTTCCACCCGGCTTCAGGATCTGCCGGATCTCCGCCAACACCTCGACCGGGTCGTGCACCGTGCACAACACGAGCGAGGAGATCACGCAGTCGATGCTCCCGGTGGGCAGACCGGTTCGCTCGGCGAGTGCTTCGCGGAGGTCCAGACGAACGCCGCGACGTTTCGCCTCTGCTCGCAATTGCGCGTGCATGTAGCGATTCGGCTCGATCGCCACAAGCGTTGACCCGGCCGGCAGGTAGCGCAGGTTGGCGCCGACACCGGGACCGATCTCCACGACCCGCTCCCGTAGTCCCGCGAACAGCCGTTGCTTGCGTTCACCGAGGCTCGATTCAAGGACCGGCTCCATCACACGGAAGAAGGCGGCGTTGAAACGGCCTCTCACGCGGTGGTTGCGGAACTCGGCCGCGCCGGTCGTTGGAATGGTGCTGGTGATTGAACTGCTGCTGGTCATCGCTTCTCCTCGGCGTTCGTGCCGTCGATAGCCCAGTCTTCGTCAGAATCAGGATCGCCTTCAGGCGGGGAAATACCCCAATCGGCGCATCAGTAACCGTCGCGATCGGCGGCGTACCAGGCCGCGATCTGTGCTCGTGACCTCACCTCGAGCCGCAGCCGGATGCGCTCAACGTGACCCTCAGCGGACCGCTCGGTGATGCCCAGTCGCGCCGCAATTTCACGGTTCGTTGCTCCTTCGCTCACGAGCGACGCGACCTGGCGCTGGCGACGCGTCAGTTCGCCGACGCCTCGGCGGGCGACTCGCAGGCCAAGAAACCGGCGGATCGCCACAACCAGTTCGTGCGCGTCCCCGATGTACGGAAGATGGGATCGTCCGGGCAGCACAGTGAGCTCTGCCCCCGGGATGCCTGCGGCGAGCTCCTCGGCCTGCGCGAGCGGCACCGCTCGGTCGCGATCGCGGTGAACCACGAGGGTCGGCACTCGCACCTGCGGAAGCAGGCTGCTCACATCCAGTTCGTAGCTCATCGCCAGCAGGTCTCGTGCCGTTCCTGCCGTCGAACACGCGCGCTGGTAGCGTCCGAACTGGCCTCGCGTGGCGGCATCCGCGTCTGGCGCGAAGATGTCAGTGAGCACGTCGGACCCGAGTCCCCAGTGCGCCTCGATCAGCCCGAGAACGTTCTCCTGTGCACTCGCCGGCGAGATATCCGCACCACGGACCCAGCCGCCGTAGAGCACGAGGCGTCGCACCGATTCAGGATGCGCGGCCGTCCAGGCCACTGCAACGAGCGCACCCATCGACGTGCCGACGAGATCGATTGGCTCATTTCCGAGCGTCGCGACCACGGCATCCAGCTGGTCGAGTTCAGCAGCCAGCGACGGCCGAGCCGGAGTTGAGGCCGACAGGCCTGACCCGGCTCGGTCGTAGCGCACCAGTCGACGGCCCTCGGCGAGCCCCTCGTAGAACCCGCGCTCCTGGCGCAGCTCCCAGCTCAGCTGCAGGTGACTGAGCCATCCGCTCACGTAGAGAATCGGCCGGCCGGACCCGACCGACGCCACCGCGATGTCGGCGCCGCCCCGCGTCGTCACGCGATCGATGCGCTGCTGCATGACTCCATTGTGGCGCGCCGTGCGGGGACGAACGCAGCGCTGCCGTCGGGTTTCGGCAGCGCTGCGCGCTTCGGGTCGCGCTGGGTGGGTAGCTCAGATCAGCGGGTCACCGCTGTCGGTTGTGCGCTGGACTACTCGCTCGCCACTCGCCGGGTTGACGGCTGAGCGAGTCGTGTCGACGGTTTGGCGCCGGCGGGTCAGCAAGACCACGCCGATGATGATGCCCACAACTCCAGCGACCATCAAGATGTAGCCGACCAGATGCAGGTCGATCCAGTTGACCTGGATGTTGAGAGCGAACGCGAGGACCGCGCCGACCACGAACAGGACGATTCCGCTTCCGAGACTCATGTGAGGCTCCCTTCCCGTGCTTTTTGAGAATGTCGAGTGACTAGACGCGGCGACCGGACAACATCCTGACCAGGAAGACGATCGCCGCGATGACCAGAAGCACGATGCCTACCCAGAGCAGGAAGCCGACGGCGTGAACGAACCCGCCGGTCAGCAGAAGAACAATCGCGATGACCGCGATGACGACAACGAGGATGTTCATTGGATCTCCCAGGGGATGTGTCGATCGCCGCGATCGCCGGCCTGCCCGATGGGCCGCCGTGCGGGTGGACGAGCGGGATTGGATGCTCAAGTCTCGCCTTCCCTCCCCGTGGACCTCGGCGTCTCGCGCTCTCGAACGAGAGCAACGCCAGTCAACAACTAGTTCAATGAGCTAGCAAATGGTTGACAACCCGAGCGCGAATGTGTATCGCGAACTACTCGGAGGGAGCCTGACCGATTCCGTCGACGGTCTCGCGCATCATGTTCAAAAAGCGGGTGACGACTCGTGCCTCGTCCGGGCTGAGGGTCTCAGCGCTGTCGGCCATGTGTCGCTGCGCCGCGGCCAGCATCGGCCCGGTGTCGCTTGCCGCGGCCGCCGTCGGGACGATCTCGACCGAGCGTCGGTCAATCTCGCTTGCGCGGCGCTCGATGAACCCGCTCGACTCGAGGCGCTGCAGCAGCGCGCTCGTCGATGCGGTCGATATCCCGAGGTAGCGGGTGATGTCTTTTGCCGCGATCGTCTTGCCCGCAGCGTGGCGCTCGAGCAGGAAGCGAAGAGCCAGCAGATCCTTCTCGCCGAGGCCCATCGCGGCCCCCGTGCGCCGACGCATCGCCGCCTCAGCCGATCGATAGACCTGCAGTGCCTCGAGCACGCTCACGTCAAATGGTCTCAGAGTTTCCGGAGACTCGGCGAGGGCGTCGTCGGGATCGGAGGGATTCTCGGACATGTTTCTAGTCAACAGCCATTTTGCTAGTTTCGCTAGCAATCGCTCCGGTACTCAGGCAATCCCCGGATTGCGGGTGCGCGCTACGGTTGAAAGCGGGCCACAGCGGCCGACCAGGAATCGAGACCACAGCACATGGACGACGACTCCCTCGTGGGGCAGTTACTCGGGGACCGCTATGCCCTGTCCCGCCTGATCGGCAGGGGCGGGATGGCCGCGGTCTACCAGGCGTGGGATACGCGGCTCGAACGATTCGTCGCCATCAAGATCTTCTCGGTCGGAACCGCCAACAACGACGCCCGCCGCGACAC
Source organism: Galbitalea sp. (assembly GCA_036499165.1). Taxonomy (GTDB): domain Bacteria; phylum Actinomycetota; class Actinomycetes; order Actinomycetales; family Microbacteriaceae; genus Galbitalea. The sequence continues at coordinate 57,926 of DASYEE010000031.1, forward strand.
GGAAGTGAAGCTGCTCGCTCGGGTGAACCATCCGAATCTCGTGACCCTGCATGACGCTCACCTGGCACCCGCAGGATCGAGCGCACCCAGCTACCTCGTCATGGAACTCGTCGAGGGCCCCGACCTTCGCGCTCGACTTGGCCAGGGCATCCTGCCACCCGATGAGGCCAAGGGCCTCATGGTGGAAGTCGCGCAGGCCCTGATGGCAATCCACGACGCCGGCATCGTGCACCGCGATCTGAAGCCGGGCAACATGCTCCTGGCGCCGACCGGAATGAGCGACCCGCCCTATCGCGCCAAGATCGCCGATTTCGGCATCGCCCACCTCGTCGGCGCTGACCCGCTCACGACGGTGGGAACCGTAATCGGCACGGCCGCCTACCTCAGCCCCGAGCAGGCGACGGGCCGGGACGCCACGCCCGCGTCCGACATCTACTCGCTCGGCCTGATCATGCTCGAGAGTCTGACCGGGGTGCGGGAATTCCCCGGCACCATGCTCGAAGCCGTCAGCGCGCGGCTCGCTCGTGATCCGGATATCCCCTCCTCGATTCCTGCGCCCTGGGCGTCCCTCCTCGCGCGGATGACTGCGCGCGACCCGGAGCAGCGGCCGGATGCGCTCGGGGTGGTCTCCGAGGCACGACAGCTCTCCTCGGGTAGCGCCGGGCTCGCCGAGGCAGCCACCGCCGGCGCCGCCGAGTTGCCGACCGAGGCGATGCCGGCGCCGACAAAGATCCTGCCGATTGCGGGCACTCCCAGGACGAGCACCGCCGCGACGGTCGCCCTCCCGGCCGCCTCCGCTTCGAGCCTCGCCGGTTCGAGCGTCGCTCGGGTGCAGCCGACGCGGACTGGCCGCCGGGGTACCGTTGCCGCGCTCGTCAGTCTCATCGCAGCGGCGATCGTCGCTATTGCGGTCGGCGCGAGCGCGCTATCAAATGCGGGCGGCGCAGCTTCACCGACCCACGACCCTGCGCCAGCCACTTCGGGAACAACCACGAAGACTTCGGTGCCGCCGACGACTGCGCCCACCACGGCTCCAACCGTCGCTCCGACCACGACGCCGAAGGGTCCGCCGACGCCGCCAACAGCCCCCGGTGCACCCGGGAAGGGGAAAGGTAACAACGGGCACGGGAAAATCGGCGACCCCAAGCATCCCTAGCCGCTTGGGCTCGAGGTTATAGCGCAACTCAACTAGATAGTTCAATGGGCTAGCAAGATGTTGACAGGTGACCTGGCCGGCGAGAGTCTGAGGTGGGGATTCTGGAGAGAAGGTTCACTATGAGCACCGGAACAATCGTCGCCATCATCGTCATAATCGTCGTGGTCGTTGTGATCGCGATCGTTGTATTCGCCGTCATCAGACTGGGCAAGAACCGCAGGCTCCAACGGGATCGCGCCAACGCTGCGGAGCTTCGTCATCGCGCAGACGCCGATGCCCTCGCCGCTCAGGAGCACGACGCCGTAGCTGCACGCGCCGCCGCGGACGCCAAGCAGGCGGAGCTGGCGGCAGAGCGCCTTCGCCGCCAGGCCGCGGACACCCAGGCTGCCGCTGAGGACGTGCGTGCCAGGTCTGAAGAGCAATTCCACAAGGCCGACGAAGTCGACCCGGACGTTCAGCAGCAGCCAGTCGCCGCCGAAGAGTCACAGCTTGGACTGGCCCCCGACTCTAACCGGCCAGCGGTCGACTGAGGGGCCGCAACCGACACGACTCTCGGGGCTGTGGGGTCATCCCGGCGTGAGGTCAGTGCCCGCCCTTTTCGACATCCACCCATCGACGACCGCACGCCGCCAGTCGGCGTTGAGGAGCGCGGGGGCACTGTCTGCCCATTGCTCGATCGGGCCAAGCTGCGGGAACCCTGTCAAGGATCCGAGCTCGACGCCTTCCAGAAGGACAGCGTGCATCGGGGCCACCGATTGAAACGGGCGATCGAAAAATGGTCGCATCAGGGGCTCAACGACTGGCAACCCCACGCTTGCCTGGTGAGCAGCCAGCGCCGTTAGAGCAGATCCGAGCGCCCGTTCACGCGCGGGCCACTCGTCGGCGTCGAGTGCTTCGCTGAGGGGCGCGGCCGCCGTGACGGCGGACGGCAGCTCGCGAAATACTGTGCCGAACCACTTCGCATACGGAGCCCAGCGCCGATCCAGCAGGTAGCCGATCTGCATAATGCTGCGGACGATTCTGGCCGCGATGATCCTCGAACCCAGGTCGTCGCCGCGGGCACCCGTGCGACCAATGAACGGGAATTCTTCCTCTATGCGCCACCACGCGCCAGCCAGGGCAAACCGCTGGACCTCTGGCGGATACCACAGAAGGCGCTCCCGCCAGGCGGTGATTTCGCCCGCACGGTCCTCGAAGACTGGTCCCGCGATCACCTCGAGGACCGCCTGACCGGTCATCGCCAACCAGTCCGAAGATTCGAGTGCACGCGTCGTCTCGACACCGACGCGAGATAAGAGAAACGCGCGAACACTGGTGACCTCCACACCGAGAGTTGGTTCCGGACTCCAGGTCGTGGCAAAACGCGTAGGGCGACCCCGATGCGACGGGGGGACCACTTGCTCGAGCCGGGATCGCACTATGTCCACCTCAGCGGGCGGCACGAGAACGGTGAGACGGAGGCCCCAGTCGTGGTCGGTCGACATCTCGTCGTCCAGCCCGAGAACTTCGGAGCCGGTCCCGAGCCGCCCGGCCGCAACGAGGAGAGCGGGCCACCGTTCCAGAAGGATGGGACGGATGACCTCAAAATAGTAGGAGCTGACTAGCTCGTCATGAGGCCACGGCTCAGTTTCCATTTCACCATTGTCCGCTCAACAACTCTTGGCGCCTCCTCGGTGGCGTAGGTGTGGCTGTGACGGCGGCTAACACATTCTGGGTGGTTTCTTCGGTAGCGGTTTGCAGCGTCACGTATCGCTTCTACCATCGGTGCAAACGAGGGGGTTTGATACCGTGCGCTACCCATCTGGCAAGCGAGCAAGACGCGCGCTGAGAATTCGTCGAGGCGTGGCAGCAATGCTGTCCGCTCTGACTGCAATGTCTTTGGTCGGGGTGGGTCTCGTCATCGTGCCGCAATCGGCGGTGGCAGCTCCGGTACCGTTTCCGACGACCCAGTCCCTGGCGTTCGTCGCCCAGGGCGACACCACTACGACGCTGTATAAGGCAGTGCAGGGCACTGGTTCGATCAGCTTCGTCGCGGTCGGATCCACGTCTGGGTTCGAGTACAACGCCTTGGCTTTCAACCCGACGGACAACTTTCTTTACGCGATGAGACACAACGGAAATCCGCCGTCATCGCATCAGCTCCTGCGCATCGACTCGACCGGCAGCGTGACTACGGTGTGCACCGTGACCGGCCTGCCGAGCGGTGACTGGAACCAGGGCACCTTCGGTGGCGACGGGTTGATGTATGTACGCACGGCAGCTTCGAGTACGCAGTTGTACGCGATCAACACCACCGCGTGTTCGGCTACTCTGGTCACTCTTTCGACGGCGGTACCGAACGTCTCGGACATTGTCTGGAGCAATGGATTCTTCTGGGGTGTCTACGGTGAGGGACGTCAGATTTACCGGATCTCGCCCACGGGGACCGTTTCCGTCTTCAGCGCCGCGACGCTCGGGCTTCCCTCCAATCCGTATGGCGCACAGTGGGTCTACGGCAACGGCAACCTCGGAGTCTCGAACAACGTGACCGGCACGGTCTACCAGATCCAGATTACGAATCCCGCGGCGGCAACCCCGACGTTCGCTGTCGTTTCGACGGTGAAAGGTCCGATCAGCTCGAATAACGACGGAGCGTCGCTGGTCGCGCTCCCCGCCAACCTCTCCATAACGAAGACCGCTACTCCCGCGGTCTACGCGCCCGGCGACATGGTCACATACTCGCTCGTCGTGACCAACAACGGGCCCGGCCAGTCGAGCGGTTTCTACCTGAGCGACACGCTGCCAGCATTGCTGACCAATGTGACATCGACGACGGCGGGTTGCACCGTCACAGGAAGCAGCCTGACCTGTGCGGGAGGTGTCATGGCGAACGGCGCGACCAGCACGATCACTGTGCGGGGCACCATCCCATCGACTGCCACCGGCTGCATCCCCAACACAGCGACGGTGGTCGGGAACGAGGACACGGCGCAGACCAACAACACTGCGACGGCCGCGGTCTGCCCGGTCGCACCGAGCCCATCGTTCAGCGTCGCGAAATCGGTCGATGCTCTTCCGGCGGGCGTGGCGCCGGGCGCGAAGGTTAGCTATACGGTCACCGTCACGAACACCGGCAATGTCGCGTTCACCGCTGCGAATCCCGCGAGCTTCACCGACAATCTCAGCGGCGTACTTGACGACGCAACATACAACAACGACGCCTCCGCCGGCGCGACGGTGACGGGTTCGACGCTTTCGTGGTCTGGAGCACTTGCCCTTGGTGCAAGCGACGACATCACCTACTCGGTGACAGTCGCGGACCCGGTCCGTGCGAGCGGCGACCACGTGCTCACCAATTTGGCTACTCCGGGGTCCGGTGGTTCGTGCGATCCCACCGCAACGTGCGATACGTCTGTGCCAATCGTCTCGTACGTGGTGTCCAAGACGGCGACCCCGAGTGCGTCGCCGGTGCCCGTCGGCGGAACGGTCGCCTACACGGTCACCGTGACCAATAACGGCGGTGTCGCATTCGATGCCGCGCGGCCGGCAACCTTCATCGATGACCTGCGGGCTGTTCTGGACGACTCGACCTACAACAACGACGCAACGAATGGCGCAACGCTCTCGGGCACGACGCTGACGTGGTCTGGCGCGCTGGCCGTCGGCGCAAGCATCCAGGTCACGTATTCGGTCACCGTCAAGGCCGGTGGTAACGGGCTGCTGGTGAACTTGGTCACACCGGGTAGCGACGGATCGTGCATAACGCCGGAGGACTGCACTACGAGCACACCGACAACGGAGCCGCCGGTTCCGACGCCCTCGTTCGTCGCCTCGAAATCGACCGATGCACCAACGACCGGAGTGCTGCCCGGCGCACGGGTGACCTATACGGTCACGATCATCAACACCGGGAACGTCGACTTCGCGCCAGGAAACCTGGCATCGTTCAGCGACAACCTCGCGGGGGTGCTGGATGACGCAACGTATAACGGCGACGCCACAGGTGGGGCGACCCTGCAAGGCACAACCCTGTCGTGGTCGGGAAGTCTCCCAGTCGGTGGGGTGGTCGAGGTGACCTACTCGGTCACGGTGAAAGACCCCGTACCGTCCACGGGTGCGCACCTGCTCGTCAATCTCGTGATTCCGGGAACGGACGGCACCTGCACGGTGGCCGCAGATTGCACGACATCGACCCCCGTCGCGGGATTCATCATCTCCAAGTCGGTTGCCGCCTCGCAACCGGTCTATCCGGGCGATGTGGTCACCTATGCGGTTCGGGTGCACAACACGGGAGGCGTCGCGTTTACCGCCTCGTCGCCTGCTTCGTTCACGGATGATCTCTCGTCCGTGCTCGATGAGGCGACCTATAACGGCGACGCCAGCGGCGGCGGCACCGTTGCAGGCACGGTGCTGTCGTGGTCGGGAACGCTGGCGATCGGCGCGACCGTGAACATCACGTACTCAGTCACCGTCAAGACACCGGTCACCGGCGGCCATCTGCTGGCGAACGTCGCGACCGCGGGTGACGGCGGAGGGTGCGATCCGGACGCGACCTGTGCAACCTCAACGCCCATTGTCGACCCGCCAGCTCCGCCGCTGCCGGCATTCACAGTTTCGAAGTCGGCCAACGTGTCTGTGACGCATCCTGGGTCCATCGTGGTTTACACGATCACGGTGACCAACGTGACCGCAGTCGATTTCACGACCGCCAACGCCGCGAGCTTCACGGATGACCTCACCAACGTGCTCGACAACGCCAGCTACAACAACGATGCAACCGGCGGCGCAACCGTCGTCAGCAGCATGCTGTCGTGGTCGGATGCACTTGCAGCACACACAACGGTGGAAATCAGGTATTCGGTCACCACCAGCGACACTCTCTCACCCGACGCCCTTCTCGTAAATGTCGTGACGGCCGGAACAAACGGGGAGTGCGCACCAGGCGCCACCTGCACCACGGCAACACCAGATGACCCGCCGGTGCCACCGGCGCCGCCGGTGCCACCAGCGCCAAGCCCGGACCACGGTGGTCTGCCCATCACCGGTCTTGGAAGCCCACTGGCGGTCGGCCTGATGTCGGTTGCAGCGATCATTCTGGGGCTCGGCGGCTTATTGCTCGGACGCCGTCGCCGCGCTTGACTTTCTCAGCTGGCGTGTCCGAGGTGGAAGAGCCGTATTCCGGGCGATCCGGCGCAACGATCATCCAATTTGGGTGAGTCCCGACAACTTCGCTCCGGGTTGTCTGACTACGAGCGGTCGATCCTAAGAAGGAGCACCTATGTACCGAGATGACCTTCCTCGCGAAATACTTCCCATCCCGGACCGGCACGTCATTGGCCTGACGACGTTTGCCGCTACCGACCCTGACACCTCCTACCCGCCCATCGTTTCTCTGCGTCCTCCGAAGGGGGCGCCGAATGTGCTCGTCGTGATGCTCGATGATGTCGGGTTTGGCGCGTCCAGCGTCTATGGCGGCCCCTGCCAGACACCGACGGCGGAACGCCTTGCGCGAGACGGACTTCGCTACACCCGGTTCCACACAACCGCACTGTGCTCACCGACCCGCGCGGCGTTACTGTCGGGCCGCAATCACCACACCGTCGGGATGGGTGCCATCACCGAGTTGGCGACGTCGGCGCCCGGGTACAACTCGCTGAGACCAAATACCTGCGCTCCCCTGGCGGAGATCCTGCGCCTGAACGGCTACTCCACAGCGCAGATCGGCAAGAGCCATGAGGTGCCGGTGTTCGAATCCGGTCCCACCGGTCCGTTCGACCACTGGCCGAATCCGGGCGGCGGTTTCGAGTACTTTTACGGCTTCATTGGTGGTGAAAACAACCAGTGGTACCCAGCCCTCTACGAGCAGACGACACCAATCGATCCTCCTGCGACTCCCGAGCAGGGCTATCACCTGATGCCAGACCTCGCGGACAAGGCGATCCTGTGGGCACGAACCGAGAAGTCGATGACCCCCGACAAACCGTTCTTCATGTATCTCGCGCCGGGCGCCACCCACGCCCCCCATCACGTGCCCAAGGAATGGGCGGACAAGTACCGCGGGCGATTCGATCAGGGCTGGGATACGCTGCGGGAAGAGACGTTCGCTCGGCAGAAAACGCTGGGCGTCATCCCGGAGGACAGCGAGCTCACCCCACGCCACGAAGAGATTCCCGCCTGGGAAGACATGCCGGATGACTTGAAGCCGGCTCTCGCGCGCCAGATGGAGGTCTACGCCGGTTTTCTCGAATACGCGGACTTCCATATTGGGCGCGTCATTGACGCATTGGACGAGCTGGAGATTCTCGATGACACGCTCATCTACTACATCATCGGCGACAACGGGGCTTCCGCGGAGGGCACCCTGATTGGCAGTACGAACGAGATCATGATCGGTGAGGCGCCGGACCTCGCGACCGCGGAATGGATGATCGACCACATCGACGACCTCGGAACCCCGCGCGCGTACAACCACTACGCGGTGGGGTCGGCACACGCGATGGACACCCCGTACCAGTGGACGAAGCAGGTCGCGTCGCACTGGGGCGGAACCCGCAATGGAACAATCGTGCACTGGCCCTCGGGGATTGCTTCCAAAGGCGAAACCCGGCACCAATTTGCGCACGTCATCGATGTCGCCGCGACGGTGTTGGATGTCGCGGGGGTGCCAGATCCGACGATGGTGAACGGTGTGCTGCAGGAACCACTTCACGGTGTCAGCATGCGGTACACCTTCGATGACCGCGCGGCAGCCGAGCGCCACGAGACGCAGTACTTCGAGCTGCAGTGCAATCGCGGGATCTACCACAAGGGGTGGACCGCGGTCGCCCGGCACGCACTCCCGTGGCAAGGAACGGGTCGCTCCCTCGACGTTGACGCCGATGTCTGGGAGCTCTACGACACCAACACGGACTGGACCCAGGCGCACGACCTTGCGGCCGAACATCCGCAGAAGCTTGCCGAATTGCAGCGCCTGTTCCTGATCGAGGCGGTCAAGTACAACGTACTTCCGTTGGATCCTCGCGCCGCCGAACGTTTCAACCCGGAGCTGGCCGGCCGGCCTCAAGTGGTCAGCGGCACAACGCAGGTTCTGTTCGGTGGAATGCATCGCATCCAGGAGAATGCATTTATCAACATCAAGAACCACAGCCATTCCATCACCGCAGAGGTGGAAATCCCGGCGACCGGCGCGCAAGGCGTGATCATCGCCCAAGGAGGGGACTTCGGCGGCTGGTCGTTCTATTTCCATGAGGGTCGGCTGCGGTACTGCTACAACTTCATGGGCGTACAGCGCACCTACGTCGGCAGCGATGCCGTTGTGTCAGCGGGCAGCCATCAGGTTCGCATGGAATTTGGATACGACGGCGGGGGAATGGGTAAGGGCGGAACGGTCACCCTGTACCTGGACGGCGATCGAATCGGTGAGGCTCACGTCAGGCGCACGCACGGAATTTTCTTCTCCATGGATGAAACCACCGACGTCGGCACTGACGCGGGCGCGCCCGTCTCCGAGGACTACACGCGCGACACCAACCGATTCAGCGGCACAATCGCCTGGGTCCAGGTTGATGTCGACTCCGCCGCCGTCGACGAGGACCACCGGGTCGACGACGAGGAGCGCTTCCGTCTCGCCATGACCAGGCAGTAATACCTTGCTTAGCGGTGTGTTTCGCCAGACGCCCGCATTCCCGAGTGTTCGATAGTCAGGAATGGGTATCGTCGCCACCGGAGGTGCCTGAAAGAACTACGTCTCTCACCCCTCCAGCAAACTGACCTGAGTATCGGGCACGCAGTCCCGGCGCCAACGTAAGGCCGTGACGGACTATCGCGAGTTCGCTGCAGCTCTCGTCCTATTGACGTTAACAACCACGGCTGACGCATCCATTCGGAGCTGCCGCAGACGGGGGGCTGGGTCTGGGGCCTGCTCGGCAGCGGGCGACTCGGACGTCTCCGCGCCGCACGCCCTCTTGTTAGCAGCAGCCCATGTCGGGGCAGCATTCGTCGTCTCCGGTCATAAGGTCACCTCCCGTCCTTCGGATAAAGAGGTCAGGCTGGCAGGAGCTCAGCCAGAAGCGCTTCCACGCGAGTCTTGATCTCGTCGCGGATGGGACGCACCTGGTCGATCGGGAGACCGCTCGGGTCGGTGAGATCCCAGTCTTCGTATCGTTTGCCGGGAAAGATGGGACAGACGTCCCCACATCCCATCGTGATGACGACGTCCGAGTCGCGGACGGCCTCGGTCGTCATCAGCTGGGGAACACCCTTCGAGATGTCGATGCCCTCCTCGGCCATCGCCGCGATCGCGACAGGGTTGATCTCGTTGCCAGGCTCGGATCCTCCCGAGCGGACTTCGACGGCGCCGCCCGACAATGTTGACGCGTAGCCGGCAGCCATCTGGCTGCGCCCGGCGTTGTGGATACACACGAACAGCACACGTGGCTTGTCTGCCATGGGACGCTCCCTCGAAACATTGACGGTTATCGATATAAGAATCTTTAATCCATCGACGTTTGTCAATGTATATGGAACAATCGATCCATGAGCCTGATGGAACTCCTCCCGGTGCGAGACGTGACAGCATGCTGCGGACCTCTTGCTCGCGAAGCCATCACCGAGGAGAACGCGATCAATCTCGCCTCGTCATTGAAGGCGCTCGCAGATCCGGCACGGCTTCGGATCATCTCGATGGTTGCAGCGCACGAGGACGCCGAAGCGTGTGTCTGCGACCTCACCGAACCACTCGGCCTCGGCCAGCCGACGGTGTCGCACCACCTGAAGATCCTCGTCGACGCGGGCTATCTGACCAGGTCGAAGCGAGGAACCTGGGCGTATTACAGGCTGGTGCCCGGTGCCCTGGACGGTGTCGCGCGACTGCTGGTTACGGTCTGACGCATGGCCTCACGTCCCAGGCGCTTGCTCGCGGAGTTCCTTGGGACATTACTTCTTGCCGCGGTCGTCGTCGGCTCCGGCATCGCCGCGCAAACCCTCTCCCCCGGACAGCCCGGTCTCGAGCTCGCAGAGAACGCGATCGCTACCGCGCTGGGGCTCGGCGTCATCATCGTTCTGCTCGCGCCGATCAGCGGCGCGCACCTGAACCCCGTGATCTCGCTCGTCGACAGCATCCTTGGTCGTCGCTCCTGGTCGGATGCCCTCACCTACATTCCGGTGCAGGTAGCCGGCTGCATCGTCGGAACCGTCCTCGCGAACCTGATGTTCGGAGAAGTCGCCGTCACCATCAGCACAACCGATCGATCGAGTCCCGGTCACTTCCTCAGCGAGATCATCGCAACCGCAGGACTCGTCCTCGTGGTGTTCCTGCTCGCTCGCCAGAGGCTCGAACGCCTCGCCCCAATCGCGGTGGGTGCCTACATCGGCGCGGCCTACTTCTTCACCAGCTCAACCAGCTTCGCAAACCCCGCGATCACGATCGGTCGAATCTTCACCGGCAGCCTCGCCGGAATCGCCCCGACCAGCGTCCTGGGATTCATCGGCTCCCAACTCATGGGCGGCGCGATTGGTTACGGGCTCGTCCGGCTTCTCACCGCAGCACCGAAGCCTGCCGAGGTGGAAGGGCCGAGCGCGTGACCATCACCCACGACGTGACCCGAGTCTGACCAGCACTTTCTGCAGCGAGGGCGGGACTCGACTCCCCAGATGAGCCGCCTGCCGACGGCCTCGCACGCTCGGTCGCCGTCCGGACTGCGCATCCGGGGCCCCACGCCAGAGCGGCTTCTCGATCCGCCCGCGGTACAAATGAAAAAAGCCCCGGCTTCGCGCGGGGCACTTTTCTTTTGTAGCGAGGGCGGGACTCGAACCCGCGACACCACGATTATGAGCCGTGTGCTCTAACCACCTGAGCTACCCCGCCGGGCGCATCCGAGTGAAGGATGCTGGAGCCCCCTGTGGGAATCGGACCCACTACCTCTTCCTTACCAAGGAAGTGCTCTACCAATGAGCTAAGGGGGCGCGCAACCCGGCCCGTGCACTCGGTGATCGAGCTCATGCACGGCGCCGTTTTGGCACCGTAAGAGACTAGCATCCGCGGGAGTCGTGTTTCATCGCCCAGAAGGAGGGGGCGCGGGGCGGGTTTGACAGGCTCAACGCTGCGCTGCCCGCCTAGTCGATGCAGAACTCGTTGCCCTCCGGATCTTGCATCACGAAGTGGTGCTCGCGGACCGGACCCCAGCTGTCGTCGTACTCGACCACGACGGTCGCACCGAGCGCGACGATCCTGGTTCGCTCTGCCTCGAGCTCGTCGTCGGACGGGCGGCGACCCGGCGTCGCACGAAGGTCGATGTGCATCCGGTTCTTGGCCGTCTTCCCCTCGGGCACACGCTGGAAGAACAGACGCGGACCCTCACCAGTTGGATCCTCGATGGCGCTCTTGGCGGCCAGGTCGTCTTCGCTGAGACCACCGGCGAGCAGTTCGGCCTTCAGCGCCTCCGGCCACTCCGGGTGCGGGTAGCCGAAGACATCCGCCCAGAAGGTGGCGAGGGCGGTCGGGTCAGCACAGTCGAAAGTGATATTGCCCAGTTTGGATGCCATGGCTCAAGCCAACACCCCGCCGCCGTCATCCCGCCAGACCCTTTGGCCGCCGCCGGTCTTCGCTGAGTTGCCCCACATGGCTGCCAAACCTCACTCAGAGCAGCCACTTGGGGCAACTCAGCGAGGAGCGGAGGCAGCAAGAGCGGCTCAACCAGCGAGAGCGGCGGGAGCAGCTACTCCAGCTCCAGGACGGTGCCCTCCGGCGCAAACGCCGGCAGCGTGATGCCCGGCATCGACCAGGCCGTGAAGGATGGCCCGTGCCCCCGCAGCACAAGGCCGACGGCCGGCTCGAACTCCGCCCCTCCGGTACCGAACAGGAGTGCGTGCGGCCCGGCTACGGCGTTCGGCGCGAGCGTCAGCTCGTAGTCATCCCGAGCGGCGACGCACAGGATGCTCTCTGCCGCGCTCTCGCGCACGTACACGAGCACGTCATCCGATGCGTGCAGCCAGCGCACTCCCCCCGTGTTCAGCACCTCGTGGTTGCGCCGTAGGTGGATGAGCGCGGCATACAGCTCGATGTGGGTCGCGTCGTCGTGGACCCGGCTCCATGGCATGGGCGTGCGCGAGTGCTCGCCATCGTCGCCGACCAGCCCGAACTCGTCGCCCGCGAAGATGACCGGGATTCCCGGCATCGTCACCGAGAGCCCGAGCGCGACGGGCACGGTGCCGGGCTGCGCGTGCGTCAGGAACCTCGGGGTGTCGTGCGTGTCGAGCGCGTTCATGTTGTGCAGCCGCACCCGCCACGGGAATCCTGCCGCGAACCGGGTGTGTGCCTCGAAGACTTCGCCTCCCGTGTAGGAGGGAATCGTGCCGAACGGCAGCCCGAAGTAGCTCGATTCGCGCTGGCCGGTCGAGAGCCAGCCCCAGATCGGCCGGGTGAAGTTCGTGTACGTCATCGCCCCGTGCCACGCATCGCCCTGGAAGTCGCTCGCGGCATCGTTGGTCGACTCCCCCAAGAGCAGCGTGTCCGGATTGATGTCGACCATCGTCGCCCGGATGATCCGCCGCACCTCGCGGTTCAGGTCCTGGTCGAGGTAGCGCCCGGTCATGTTGGCAACGTCGATGCGCCAGCCGTCCAGGTGATACGGTGCCTTCAGCCACTTCGCCACCACCGAGTCTGGCCCCTCGATGAACCGGTCGCGCAGCTCCTGCGAATTCCAGTTGAACTTCGGCAGCGACGGAACACCGAGCCACGACACATAGCTCTGTTGTTCCGGATCGAGCCAGTAGTAGAACGCGCTCTCCGGGGTGCCGGGATGCTCGTGCGACGCCCGGAACCACTCGTGCGCATCCCCGGAGTGGTTCGAGGTGAGGTCGCCGATCACCTTCATCCCGCGCTTGTGCGCGGCGCCGATGAGCGACACGTATGCAGCGTCGCCCCCGAGCAGCGGGTCGACCTCGGCGAATGACAGCGCGTCGTAGCGGTGGTTCGAGCGCGCCGGGAAGACAGGGGTCAGGTAGACAAGGTTCACGCCGAGCATTTGCAGGTGGTCGAGGTGCTCCTCGATGCCGAGCAGGTCTCCGCCATAGAACTGCGTCGCGGTTGATGGCCCGATGTGGGTGACGGGGTCGCTCCACGCCGCAGGCTCTGCCCAGTCGGGGAGCGGACGCGCATCCGCCTCATCCGACCGGGCGAACCGGTCGGGGAAGATCTGGTACATGACGCTGCCGGATGTCCACACGGGCGGTGCGGGGTACGCCACGAGCTTGAAATCCTCGGTGTCGAGCGTCTCGGTCGTGTGCACCCCGGTGCCGTTCACCCAGAGATTGCGGCCGTCGCCCATCCTCACCAGGAACCGGTAGCCGTGCACGGGGTTCTCGACCTCGATTTCGGCTTCCCACCAGTCCCAGCCGTCGATCGTGGCGACGAGGGATGCGACAGCGAATCGCGGTTCGTGGTTCGGGTTCGAGCGAGTGCGCACCTGCGTGACCGGCCCGAATTCGTGCGGAATCCGGATGCGCACGCGCACGTGATCGCCGAGTTGCGGCGCCCGCGTCGACACGAACAGGGGCGACCCGTCATGATGCGGCTCGAGCAGGGAGCCGGGCACAAATTCCGCCATGGCGAAAACTGTGCCACAGGAATGCTTCGTACAGATTTCGCGGCGCTGAATTGGAGGCCGTATGTTCGTGGGATGCCAGTCGAAACCGCGAGCGCCGAATGGTGGCGCAGCGCCGTCATCTACCAGGTCTATCCGCGGTCGTTCGCCGACTCCGACGGCGACGGTATCGGCGACCTGCCCGGCATCACGTCCCGCCTCCCGCGCCTGGCAGAGCTCTCGCTCGATGCGGTCTGGCTGTCACCGTTCTTCACTTCGCCGCAGCATGACGCAGGCTACGACGTCGCAGACTACTGCGACGTCGATCCGGTCTTCGGAACCCTCGACGACTTCGACCGGCTCATGGCCGAGGCGACCCGGTTGGGTCTGCGCGTACTCGTCGACCTCGTGCCGAATCACACCTCCAGCGAGCATGTGTGGTTCAAGGATGCGGTGGCAGCCGGCCCCGGATCCCCCGAGCGCGCCCGCTACCTGTTCCGCGACGGCCTTGGCGAGGACGGCACGGAGCCGCCCAACAACTGGCAGTCGGTGTTCGGCGGCTCGGCCTGGACCAGGCTCACGAGCCCTGACGGTAAGCCGGAGCAGTGGTACCTGCACCTCTTCGACGTTTCGCAGCCCGACCTCGACTGGACGAATCCCTGGGTGCACGAGCAGTTCCGCGAGATCCTTCGGTTCTGGCTGCGCCGCGGCGTCAGCGGATTCCGCGTGGATGTCGCCCACGGCCTCGTAAAGAAGGTCGGGCTCCCGGACTACTCACCGCCGGCCGCCGCGGATCCCGATGACAGCGCATCCATGACCGCGCCCGGGGACGTTCCGTACTGGGCGCAACCGGGCGTGCACGAGATCTACCGCGACTGGCACCGGGTGCTTGGCGAGTTCGGCGACGACCGCATCCTGTGTGCGGAGGCGTGGGTCGAGCCGCTGTCGAAGCTCGCGAACTGGGTTCGTCACGACGAGATGCAGCAGGCCTTCAACTTCCGCTTCCTCGAGGCGCCGTGGTCTGCGCCCGCGATCCGCGCGGCAATCAGCGATTCGATCGACGCGTTCGAGCACGTTGGTGCGGCGGCGACCTGGGTGCTCTCGAACCACGACGTGATCCGTCACTCTTCGCGACTCGGGCTGAACCCGCCCCCACCGCAGGGCCTCGGAGTCGGGCCGGCGACCGAACCAAAGCCGGATGCCGCGCTCGGCCTCCGTCGCGCCCGCGCTGAGACCCTGATGATGTTCGCGCTCCCTGGCAGCTCGTACCTCTACCAGGGCGAAGAGCTCGGCCTACCGGAGGACACCGAGCTGCCGGACTCCGCCCGGCAGGATCCGACCTTCTACCGCAACCATGGCGAATACTACGGGCGAGATGGATGCCGCGTCCCGCTCCCCTGGGAAGCGGACGCCCCCGCCTACGGCTTCAACGCGACCGGCGCCAGCTGGCTGCCGCAACCGGCCGAGTGGTCACGATTCGCTCGCGACGCCGAGGAATCCCGCGCGGACAGCACACTGCGGCTTTACCGCGATTCGCTCGCCCTCCGCAGGCAGCTGGGGCTCGGCGGCGGCACCCTCGAGTGGCTGGAAGGCTACGCCGACGACGTCATCGCGCTCCGAAACGGCGCGGTCACGGTGTTGTGCAATCTCGGTACGAACCCCGTCTCGCTGCCGCCCGGCAGCATCCTGGCCTCGAGCGAACCACTCGACCAAGCTCGCGCACTACCCACCGACACGACGGTCTGGCTGGCGGACTGACTCCGCTGGGCTGCCACGCGACTAGTGCGCCGTGTGTGCCTTCATCCAGACGAGGGAGTCGACGGGCGAGCCGTCGATGTCGATCTCGAGGAACAGGTGCGGGCCGGTGGATGCTCCGGTGTCGCCGGTGAGCCCGATGAGCTCGCCCTCTGTGACCTTGTCCCCGACCTGCACCTTCTCGGAGCCTGCCGTGAGGTGCCCATAGACGCTCGTGAAGACGACGCCCTTCACATCGTGCGAGATCGCGATGTTCTGGCCGAGGCTCCCGTCCATCTCGCTGACAGTGACCGTGCCGGCCGCGACTGCGGAGACAGGGGCCTTGTCACCGGTCTCGAAGTCGGTGCCGTTGTGGAAGGTCGAACAGCCGGAGCACGGCGCAATCCGGGGCCCGAAGAGATCGCCCAGCGGAACGGGCAGATCGAACGGCCAGCGGATGGCGCCGCTGTTGTCGACGGTGTAGCCGGCGTCAGCGGCCACAGCGTTCAGCTGGGCCAGGACATCCTCTGACGTCGCCTTGAACCCCTCGCGACTGATGTCGTCGGCCGCGCCGCTCGCCTTGTAGCTCTGCCCAACCGTGATCGTGTGCACGGTGGAGGACGACGCCCCCGCGCTTGCCGACGACGCGGAAGACGCTGAAGCCGAAGCGTTACCGAACAGCGACGTCGGAATGGAGGTTGCGATGACGATCAGCACCACGAACGACAGCGAGACGATCGCGAATAGTTTCGTGCCGAGGCGACGCTTCGACCGCGCATCCTTCGCAACGATGACGACGTTCGACCGGCGACCGGAGGGGCGGGGGGACGGCGACTTGCGGCGGGCCTCCGCGCGCTTACGGGCATCCTTGCGTGAACCCCTCGTCGAGGGTTCGCGCAGGTCGCGGCGACGCACGACGGGCACAGCTTGCGTGGGGTCACCGAGGGGGTCAATTGACGACACGACGGCTCTCCTCTCGACGCAAGTTGTTGCTGCGCTCCGCGGGTTTCGGACCAAATCCGATGGCCGCATCCTGCGTGACAGGTAGTCACGGATAGATAACGGCCTCCAAAAGAGTATCCGGATGCATGGAATCCGCCAAGTCACCCATTCAGGTGGCGAGCTCGTGCAACACCCTTTCGAGGGATTCCGCGACCGATGGCTCCCCCGCGAGGATGAAATCCCGGCTCGGGGCCGCGCCGTCCTTCCCGGAAACCCGCGCGCCCGCTGCGCGCGCGATGATCGCGCCCGCCGCGTGATCCCACGGGCTGAGAGTTCGCTCAAAATAACCGTTCAGCCGTCCGCAGGCCACGAAGCAGAGGTCGAGAGACGCAGTCCCCGCGCGTCGGATGTCGCGAACATGCGGCAGGAGACGGGCGACGAGTTCGCCCTGCTCACCACGGACCGCCGAGTCGTAGGCGAAGCCGGTACCGATCAGCGCCTGCGAGAGCTCTACCGCCGGAGCGACCCGGATGCTGCGATCCCCGAGATAGGCCTCGCCGCCCGCAGTCGCGGTGAACACCTCGCCGATCGCCGGGTTCACGACGCATCCCGCAATGCCGGTCCAGGTGAGGGGATCCGGCTCACCCTCGACCACGGCGATGCTGATGCCATAGTGCGGGATGCCATAGAGATAGTTGACGGTGCCGTCGATCGGATCGACCAGCCAGGTCAGACCGCTCGAGCCTCGTTCTGCGCCGCTCTCCTCTCCGAAGAAGCCGTCGGTCGGGCGCGCGTCTGCGAGCATCCCGCGAATCAGCGCCTCGGTCTCGCGGTCGGCCGCGGTCACGACATCGACCGGCGATGACTTGGTGGCCGCGACATCCACGCCCTCGCGGCGGCGTCTCGCAGCCAGCTCGCCGGTCGCGAGCGCGACTGTCCTCGCGATAGAGAGAAGGTCGGTTGCTGCCGCAGTGGATGTCACGGCGTCGAGCCTACTTGCCTCTCGTGCCGCTAACGGGGAGCGTGAGACTCGAGAGGATTCGGCGATGCGCAGACGACCCGCTCGATAGAATCGCCAACGCGCTCGCGGCCGCTGCGGCGCGAAACGAGGGTGAGTACGAGTTGCGCGCCGACATATGTCTGGCCAGATTCCGCTGCGCTGCGCAACGCAGCGCAACGCAACGCAACGGCAACGCAACGGCAACGCAACGGCAACGGCAACGGCAACGGCAACGGCAACGGCAACGATTATGAATGATCGGCTCCGCGATACTGGCTACACGCTCGAGCGAGTTGTACGCTGATCTGCCCTAGCCGGCTGCGGCGGCGGCTACAGCCTCGTCTCGCAATTCTTTGTACTCCCGGTAGACCAGGAAAATGATCACCGCGTCGAGCACCGCGAACACCCCAAGGGTGACCGTTGGCGTCACGACGAACAGGTACACCTGGTACACCAGGAACAGCCCAAGCACGACCAGCGCGACCGGGTACGCCCTGTGCAGCTTTCGCAGCAGGCAGTAGACGAGCGCCAGCTTGATCGCGCCATGGATGGTGAGGAACAGGATAACGATGATGAGACCGCTCCTCGTCAACGAATTGTCGAGGTTCTCGAGATAGCTGCCCACGAATTGGCTCAGGGCCGAATCGCCAGCCGATGCGCGATCGGCCGTCGCCTCGAGCGCTGAGTGCAGGAGAGCGGGGACGAAAAGCAGCGCCAACCCTACAATCAGCTCGATCGCGCCGTCGATGCCTTTGATTGTCACACCGACAACGTAGAAGCGATCCAGCAAGGTAGTGTGCCGGGGATTCCGTCCGGCAGTCGGACGGGTGCTCATGGCTTCAACGTTATTCCCCTGTGCCGCTGCCTGCCCTGTGCCGCTGCGCAAATCATCCCGGAGGATGAATTGTGCAACCAAAAAAGACGGCCCGAAAAGCGTGGGCCGTCTAGATTCTTTGGTGGCAAGTGAGGGATTCGAACCCACGACACATTGCGCGATGAACGCGCAGAATCCCAGTGATTACGGGGCTAATTGCCTCACGTTGACGCCCGCGCCCCACGAAAACCCCACAACTGTGGCGGCGCGAACGGCGTTCAAGCGTTCCGAAACGGCGTCGAGATCGTCCTCGAACAGGTCCGCGTAGGTGTCCAGGGTCATGGCTGCGGACGCGTGCCCGAGCATCCGCTGCACCGCTTTTGGATTCGCCCCTGCGGAGATCGCCAAGCTCGCCGCCGTGTGACGAAGGTCATGTGGAGTGATGTCGGGAAACAGAGGGTCGACGGCCTGGGACGCTTTCACCGCGTTCCAGAACCAGCCTTGGCCACTTCCGGCGCGAGCGAGGTGCGCGAGCCCGTCCCCGAAGACCAGCTGGTCACGGCTCTTGCCTTCGCAGGCTCGAGCGAGAGGTTCGGCCAGGAACTCCGGATATGGCACGCTGCGATTCTCGTGAGTCTTCGGAGTGCCGACGACAACCTTGCTGCCGATCGTCACCGCATTCTCCTGGATCAGCATTCGCCGGCGCAGAGCATCGAGAGATTGCACGCGCACACCGATTGCTTCACCCCAGCGGATCCCCGTGTAGGCGAGCGTCAGTACGAGGGTTCCGTTGTTCCCCGAGTTGCCAGCGAGCAGCTCAACCTGAGCAGCAGTGAGGTACACGCGCTGCTTTTTGCCCTTGCGTGGAAGCTTCACGCCACGCGCCGGGTTCGAGGAGATTCGTCGATCGCGCACTGCCACGTCGAGAATCGCCGCAAGCACGCCATATGCGCGAATCACGACTGTGGCCGAGCGCGCCTTCCCCTCGCCCGCGCCAAACCTCGTCAGCCAGCCCTGCACCTCTGAAAAGCGGATGTCACCGATGCGTCGGTTTCCCCACGTCGGCTCGACGTGGACCCGCCAGGCTGATTCGATGCCGCGGTACGTGGACGGCTTCAGCTGGGTCTGATTGGCCAGCCACTCGGTCCCGAGCTCACCGACGGTGCTCTTCGCCGTCTTCGGGTCGACGTACTCCCCCCGCAGGGCGGCGACGGTGATGTTCGCGAGGTAGTCCTCAGCGTCCCGCTTGCGCGTGAATCCGTTCTTTTCGCGTGATCGTCTGTCGGGGTCCCGATACCTGACCTTGTATCGCCGGCCGTCGCTCGTCTCGTAACTGCTGATACTGCCCATCATCTTCTCCGTAGGTCTCGCCGGAAATTCGGCTCACACACGAGGCATGCGGCAGGTCGGCTTCGCCGCATGCCTAGGTCTCGACGCCTCGAACGCGGGGCGGAGCGGTGACAGCCTTGGCGCTGTCGACCGGACCCTCTCACGAAGGCCAGCAGATGAATGTGTACCTCAGCCCAGACCAGGTCGTCCAATTGCTTCCGGGCATCTCGCGTGGGCGCCTCGCGCAGCTGCGCTTCCACGGATCGGGACCTGCCTACCGACAGCCCACGCCGAAGACGATCCTCTACGTCGAGGAGGAGGTCATCGAGTGGGTGGAAGCATCGAAGCGGCGCAGCACTGGCGAGTAGCAGCGATCGCTGTTCGCCACTCACGCCGGAGATCCGTTCATTCGCGCTGTGTACTCGTACAGTCCCTGCAGGCTGATACCCGCGGCTTCAAGTCGAGCCTCGGCGTCGGATTGGTCGTGTCGGAAACTCTCTATCAATTGCTCGTAGCGGCCACGCTCGCCAGAGCCAAGGGGGGTGCGCGAAGCAGTGTCATGCAACTTTGCGATTGTTCGCTCGTTCATCGCCACGACCATGAGATCCCTCGCTGACGCGCTCATTTCTGCTGCCGCGGCGGGCTCAGCGCCAAGCGGTGCATCAAAACGCGCCCATGCAAGGAAGTCGATCGTGAGCATGTCCCGCAACTTGTCGCTCACGTTCGGGAGATCAATCGGCGCGAACGGATGCCTCACATCAACGAGCAACAAGAGTGGCGATATGCCCAAACCCGCCGCGATGTCCAGCAACTGCGACACGCCGACGTCTGCCTTTCTGCCTGCCTCAATGTTCTGGATGACCACTGAGGTGATCTTCGGGTTTGGGATGAGCGCCGCGAGTGCATTGGATGAGCGGATGCCGAGCATCTCCCGGTAGTGGCGAATGCGAATTCCAACCGGAGCCAAATCCCTGTCTTCTGTCATTTTCATAGCATAGCTGTCTCAAATGCAACCAAACCGGTCCATTACAAGTTAGACTTTCCGTATTGAGAGCAAATGCCAGTGATCTGCTATCAATTGGAGAGGAATCCAATGGGAGAATTACTTACACCGGACGGTATTTGCAATTACGTTCCGGATACGACAAAGGGCTACTGGGCCACTCTTCGATACGAAGGGAGAGGTCCGCAGTACATCCGCATCTCGCCGAAGAAGATCTTCTACGACAAAAACGTCGTTGATGCGTGGCTTCAAGCGTCCGTTCAGACACAGACCAGCGATCCTGTGCCGGGTCGCTAATGTACGGTGCGAGCGGCCACGTGCCGCACGCCCCAGCATCCGGCGGAACCACGAAGCGCCGAGACAGTGACCCAGTCACGCCCGAATCACTGCTTCGGGAAGGCGCCCTGTTTCTGGAAGCGGCCGGGGTGCATCGTTCGGTGAGTTGGCTGCGACGCACAGTTCGTAAGTTTTCCGCCTCGGCGGTCGGCGGCATGCCGTTCGGGATGTTCCTGGCGGCGCAGCTTGAACTGAACTCTCGACAAACAGGTTTTCTTGCCGAACGAGCAGACCTGCGCTATTTGCTCTCCTATGCCGACCCCACCGGTGAGACCGCCGTCCGCAACGTGATGAGGGAGCAGCGCCGATGACCGCAAGGCTGGCATCGCTTGCTGAAGTGCTCGTGCGACGGAAGGTGACAGCATGAGCGACGGCCGGCTCTTCGACGACGTTCGTGACCTCGAGCGGAAAGTGCGGACGAATTCCGCGGAAACCGAGTGGGCAGCGGGCGCCTCGATGAAGCGAAGTGCGGAGGACGAGCTGCGCGAGGCGATTTATCAGATCCTTCTCTCCCGCGGCCCGCTGACCGACGAAGAAATCGCACGGTATTACTACCAGGCGGGCGGGAAGCTCACTCCTCAGCGCATCCGCACAGCCCGAGCGGCGCTTACTCACGTCACACCGTCATCTCTCCCGATCGTCCAAAGCGCCGGCCGCAACGGAATCTCCGCGACGGGACGATCCATGCAGAAATGGCGGGCAATCCTCTGATGGCTTGGTTCAAGGTCACCGACGGGCTGTCGGCGAAGATGACAACCACGAGGATCCCGCGAGCTCATCGGCGCGCAGCACTCGGCGTGTGGGTACTTGCTGGATCCTGGAGCGCGGGCGAACTCACCGACGGGCACATTCCCGCCCACATGCTCGATGAGC
>DASYEE010000032.1:0-23005 GCA_036499165.1 Galbitalea sp.
CTCGTCTTCGTCGAACGCCTCCTGCGCTTGCTCGATCAGGGTCAGGATGTCGCCGAGGTCGAGGATGCGGCTCGCCATGCGGTCGGGATAGAACGGCTCGAAGTCATCCAGCCCCTCACCCGTTGACGCGAAGATGATCGGACGTCCGGTCACCGAGGCCACCGAAAGCGCAGCACCACCACGCGCGTCGCCGTCGAGTTTCGACAGCACAACCCCCGTGAAGTCGACGCCATCCTGGAAGGCCTTGGCGGTCGTCACGGCGTCCTGTCCGATCATGGCGTCAAGGACGAACAGGACCTCGTCCGGATCGACGGCCTTGCGGATGTCTGCTGCCTGCTTCATCAGCTCTGCATCGACACCCAGCCGACCAGCCGTGTCGACGATCACGACGTCGTACTGCTTGTCTTTTGCGTACTTGATCGAGTCCTTGGCCACCTTGACCGGGTTGCCCTTGCCGTTGCCCGGCTCCGGAGCAAACACGTGCACGCCGGCCTGCTCCCCGACGACCTGCAGTTGGGTAACAGCGTTCGGTCGCTGGAGGTCTGCAGCGACCAGCATCGGCGTGTGGTTCTCGGCGGCAAGCCACTTCGCCAGCTTGCCCGCGAGCGTCGTCTTACCAGCACCCTGAAGCCCGGCGAGCATGATCACTGTCGGTGCGGTCTTCGCGAACTGCAGTCGGCGCTGCTGGCCGCCGAGGATCGTCACCAGCTCCTCGTTGACGATCTGCACGACCTGCTGGGCCGGGTTCAGTGCCTTGTTGACCTCGTCGCCAAGGGCCCGCTCGCGAATGCGGCCGGTGAACTCCTTGACGACCTCGAGGTTGACGTCGGCGTCGAGCAGTGCGCGACGGATCTCGCGTACGGTGCCGTCGACATCCGCGGGACTGAGCTTGCCCTTGCCACGCAGGTTCTTGAATGCGGTGGCGAGGCGGTCGGTGAGATTTCCAAAGGTGGCCATGGTGAAGCCAGTTTAACCGGAGCGGCTGATCCTCGCCGCGCCGGGTCGTCTAGTTTGAATTCATGACCGATTCGCCACTCATCCTCCCCTTTTCCGGCGCGACCCCGAGCCTGGATGCGACAGCATTCGTCGCGCCGAACGCAACACTCATCGGGGCAGTGACCCTCGGAGCGGACTCGAGTGTCTTCTACGGTGCCGTTCTTCGTGGCGACACCGACTCGATTTCGATCGGCGATGGCTCGAACGTGCAGGACAACGTCTCGATGCACACGGATGCCGGCCTCCAACTGGTCGTCGGATCCGGCGTCAGCATAGGTCACGGAGCGGTCGTGCACGGCTGTGTCATCGAGGACGACTGCCTCATCGGCATGGGAGCAACCATCCTCAATCGCGCAGTGATCGGGGCAGGGTCCCTCGTTGCCGCGGGCGCTGTTGTGCTCGAAGACACCGTGATCCCACCCGGGTCCCTCGTCGCCGGTGTCCCGGCAAAGGTGCGGCGCGAGCTCACAGCAGCCGAGCGCGAGGGCGTGAAACAGAACGCGCGTCACTACGTCGAGCTTGCAGCTGCCCACCGGGAATCGTAGAAATCCCCTAACTCCGTGTCCCCTGTTCGGGGGTAGACTGCCCGCTATTCCAGGCATCCGCGGGCGCCATGGGCGCAGGCATGCGTTGTCTTCGCGACCTGGTTGCAGGCAAAGGCGCCCCATGCAGCCCAGAATCGTCCGTGTAGCCGTTCTCCGCTTTCTCTGGCCGCCCGGGCCAGCGGTGAGCGGGGCTCTTCCCAGCCTCACCTGGCCGGATGATTTCTACCAACAGCTGTTTCAGGCCCAAAACGGGTGGAGCATCCGTGACTACTGGCTGCGGGCGAGTTTCGGACTGCTGCAGCTCGAGTTCGACTTCAGCCTCGCGCACTGGTGGCGCTTCGGCGACTTCGACCAGGCATCCACGTCGTCGAACAGGAACGCGATTCTGGATGACGCCCGCCAGATCGTGCAGGCGGACAGCCCCGGCGCTCTTGACCGGTTCGACCAGATCATCGCCTTCGTGCACGCACCGCCATCGAACGCCGGGGCGAGGGGCCTCGCCTCCGGGGCGGTGCTCGACCAGAACGCGATCATCCCGTTCTACCAGCACGAGGTCGGTCACATGCTCGGTTTCGAGCACGCGTTCGGCCCGTTCGTACCTCCTCCGAGCACGCTCGGCAATGTATACAACGATCCGTACGATGTGATGGGTTACACGAACGTGCAGTCGCACAGCATTCCGACCCCCGCGGAGTTTGCGAACATCCAGTCCTACCCGGGCAAGACACTCTGGCAGAGCGAACGGCGGCCCTCTGCCGCCGCGTTGTACCGGCGATTCACCGGCACAGCAGAGTTCGTGCAGTCGGGCTGGGTGGAGCACACGTCGATCGGCCAGCGAGTGTGGGTGGCATCGCTCAGCCAGGCCGACACCGTGATCCCGGTCATCGCCATCGTTCCAGCAATCGGCGGCACCGGAATCGTGACCATCGAATACCGCACAGCGACCGGGGATGACGCCGGCGTCACTCCCGCGGTCGTCATCCACACAATCGGAGTCCACCCTGTGCCTGCCGGGCTCGGCGAGACCAACCCGCCCTGGTTCGAGGGCACCGTCACCCCGACCGTCGGCAGTTCGTTTGTTGCCGTTGGCCTGAGATTCCAGGTGATGACGGTCGCGACGGGTTCCGTTGGCGGTGTGGAGGTGCTCGTTGAGGCGGATTCGCCCCAGTTGCATGGCCAGTCCGAGCGGCGACTGATCGACACTTCCGCGCCGCACATCGGCGAGATGGCAACGCCGGTAACCGCCGGGACAAGAGAACCGATCGTCGAGGCGCCGGCCCGTGAGGAGGAGCGACTGCTGCGACCACCCCACTAGCATTGCCGGCATGAGCGAGCTGACTGCCGGATGGGACAACTTCTTCATCGCGACCGCCGGCGCCGCTGGCGCGCTGGTCGGCCTCGTCGTCGTTGCGATCAGCGTCAACATCAAGCGGATCATCGAGTATTCGACACTCCCGTCCCGCGCGGCGGCGACTGTCGGGTCGCTCGTGTTGCTGCTCGTGATCGCCTGTTTCTCACTGTTCCCGCGGCAGGGCGATATCGCGTTCGGCGTCGAGATCCTCGCCGCGGTCACGATCGCGCTTGTGCTGCAGTACGTGATGGTCGCGCGGCTCGTGCAGCAGGTTCCCCCGCGCCCCGCGTTCGAGAATGCATACAAGATCGCGCTCGGCTTCGGCCAGATTGCTCCGTTCATTCCTGGCGGTATCCTGATCGCAACTGGATCGGCTGCCGGGATGTACTGGATTGCGGTGGGATTCGTCGCGGTGTTCGTCACGTCAATGATCACCGTCTGGGTGTTACTCGTCGAGATTCAGCGGTGAGGCGGCGTTCCGCCGAACCGACCCGACGATAAAACGACGGGACTCAACGCAGCGGCAGGGTTGCGGCTAGCACCGCGAGCAAAGCGGCGCTGGATGCGACGAGCGAGACCCAACCGGGCATGCGCTTCGACTGCTGGTTTACGGCAGCGACGGATGCAGCGACCGCCCCGAGCAATGCCAGCGCCCCCAGCGTCAGGAGCCCAAGCACTCCCCCGGTGTCTGCGCCGTGAACGTCGAGCTCGACCGCCTGCTGGTGCAGCAACAGCGCACTCAGGCCGAGCGCTGCTGCCGTTGCAATGAGAACCCAGGCGACGACGACTGCAGCTCGGGCTATCGTGAGCCGGTCGCGAACGCTCGTGCGCCGGGCGACAGGCGAGCGACGGATGGTCGCCGCGGTGGCTGCGTCTGGCCGATCGATCAGGACTGCTGGCTTGGTCATGAATCCAGTACAGCCGAGCGCCGAGCCGATCCGCGTCATCCCATGGTCGGCTTCTTAGCCGCAGCGGTCATCCCGTGGGCTGACCTCGCGGGATTCCGGTCTCTACCCGACGAGATTCTGCACGAAGACGTGTGGCGTGAAGCCCGTGAGGTCGTTGATGCCCTCGCCCTGCCCGACGAGCTTGATCGGGATGCCGGTCTTCTCCTGCACTGCGAGAACGAATCCGCCCTTCGCCGAGCCATCGAGCTTTGTGAGCACCAGACCCGTGACGCCGGCGTGCTCGATGAACGCCTCGGCCTGGTTCAGGCCGTTCTGGCCGGTGGTCGCGTCGAGCACCAGGAGCACTTCCGCGATCGGCGCCTGCTTCTCGATTACGCGTCGGATCTTCGTGAGCTCGTCCATGAGCCCGCTCTTGGTCTGGAGACGACCGGCCGTGTCGATGAGGACGATCTCGATGCCGTCGCGCTGGGCCTTCTCGACGGTCTGGAATGCGACGGATGCCGGGTCCTGTCGCTCCTGCTGCGGGCGGACGATCTCTGCCCCGCCGCGCTCCGCCCACGTGGCGAGCTGCTCGACGGCCGCGGCGCGGAACGTGTCCGCGGCACCGACGACCACCGTGCGCCCGTAATTGGTCAGGAACTTTGCGAACTTGCCGATCGTCGTCGTCTTGCCGACACCATTGACCCCAACGACCAGCACGACGGCTGGTCGCTCGCTGAGGGTGAGGGTCGGGTCGAGGCGGGAGAGTCGCTCCTCGAGGTTCTCGCGCAGCATCCTCTTCAGGTCTGCGGGATCGGTGGTGCGGTACTTCGCAACCGACTCGCGCAGCTCATCGATCACGGCGTCGGTGATGTCAGGACCAAAGTCTGCACCGATCAGCGCGTCTTCGAGGTCGCTCCAGGTGTCATCGTCGATCGTCTTGCGCGCGAACATTCCGCGCAGAGCTCCGGAGAGCGACCAGGGTGAAGCCATGAAGTAACCCTAAGGGCCGACCGCGCCGAAGGTGGTACCGCACCCGGTCGTCCTGCGGAACGACGTGACCTATGGGGAAACCAGGGTGGTCGGCCCGTACGTGAAGGTCGAGTGGTATCCCGCCTTCACGCCGGTCACTCGAACGGTGAGCACGTGCCCCGCTGCCGATGACGGAGGCGGTGAGGGGGCGTCCGACTGCCGAGGCATCGATCGTGTATACCGACTTGGCCGCACCGGAGATCGCTGCACCGTCGACCCGCCACTGGTGGCTCAGCTTCACGGTGCCAGGCCCCCGAGATCAGACCGTCGCGGCCTCGTGCGCGACGCGCTGGCCGACAACCGCGCTGATGCCGTCGGCACGCATCGAGACACCGTAGAGCGCATCCGCGATCTCCATAGTGCGCTTCTGGTGGGTGATGACGATGAGTTGCGAGGTCTGTCGCAGGTCCTCGAAAATCGTCAGGAGGCGCCCGAGGTTGGCGTCGTCGAGAGCCGCCTCGACCTCATCCATGATGTAGAACGGGCTGGGGCGCGCCTTGAAGATGGCGATCAACAGGGCGACTGCCGCTAGCGAGCGCTCCCCACCGGACAGGAGTGAGAGCCGTTCGATCTTCTTGCCCGCCGGCTTCACGCTGACCTCGATGCCTGTGGTCAGGAGGTTCTCCGGGTCAGTCAGGGCGATGCTGCCGGTACCGCCCGGGAACAGGATGGGGAAGACCTCGTTGAAGGCGACCCTCGTGTCCTCGAAGGCGCTCGCGAAGATGTCCTGCATCTTGCCGTCGATCTCGTCGATGATCGTGAGCAGGTCTTTCCGGGTGTTGGTGAGGTCGGTCAGCTGCTCCGCGAGGAACTTGTGGCGCTGTTCGAGCGCCGCGAACTCCTCGAGCGCGAGCGGATTAACACGACCGAGCTGGCCGAGCTTGCGTTCCGCGCGGGAGAGCCGCGCCTCCTGCTCCGCACGCTGGTATGGCCTTCCAGGAGGGGTGGATGCGGCATCCGGGTCATCCGTGTCGCCGCGGTTGCCGCCGTCTTCGATGCTCTCGATCTCGGCTTCCGCCTGGATGCTCGTCAGGTCTTCGTCATCCGGCACGGTCACGGCCGGGCCGTATTCCGCGACGAGCACGTCTTCAACGAGCCCGAGCTCATCGCCCGCGCGCTCGAGCAGTGTCGAGAGCTGCAGCTTCTTCTCGTAGATCTGCATCTCGATGCCGTGCACGGTGTCGCTGATGCTGGTGAGGCGCTCGCGCAGTGAATTCTCCGAGGTGCGCAGCGCAAGCAGTTCCTCGTTCTGGTGTGAGCGCTCTGCCTCGCGTGCGGCGAGCGCGAGGCGAGCCTCCGAGACCGACCGGTCGACGGCATCGAGAACGGCGGGCAGCGCGTCCACGACCGACTGGGCGGCGACGACCTGGCGCTGACGCAGTACCGTGCGGCGGGCCTGTTCCTCGGCCGCGGCTCGCTCGGCGACGAGCTGGCGGGCGAGGGATTCTGCCCGCGCGACCTCTGCGCGTACTCGCTCGCGTGCGGTTTCAAGCTGGATCCGCAGCTCGAGTTCGGAGGCGCGAGCGGTCTCCAGCTCCTGCAGCATTCCGTCGCGAGCCGACACGTCGAGCATCGGGCGCGGGGTTGACGCGTACTCGTCGCGCTCGGCCCTCGCGCGATCGACATCCTCTTCCGCCGTACGCGCGGTTTCGCCGGCCACCTGCACGGCAGCCGACAGTCGCTCCCATTCCGCCTGGGCGGCCTCGAGCTGGATTCGAAGGCGTCCGAGTCGCTCGCTGTGGGCGGCGAGCGCAGCGTCGTACTCGCGCAGGGTCGCGAGCGCCGTCGCTGACTTGCCCTGCGCCGCCTCGAGTGCGCCTCGCTTCTCAGCGAGTGCGAATCGCGCCCGTTCGATCGACGTGCTGACAACACTGAGCTTCTCGGCCGCGGCGTCGCGCTCGGCGACGAGTTCGAGGCGCGAACGCTTGCCCCCTGTGCCCCCGCGAACGACGTAGTCGGTGAGCACATCGCCCGTCCGGGTGATCACGGTCAGCTCGCCAATTTCACGAAGCGCGGGCCAGACGACCCTGGCGACATCGAGGTCGTCGACGATGACGACCTGCGAGAGGATGCCGAGAATCCCGTCTGGACCGGTCACGAAGTCGCGCGCGGACGCCGCCCCCGCCGGCAGCCCCTTGGGCTTCTTCGGCTTGTCTGCCTCGGCAACAACGATCTCGACGCGCCCCGCGTCGGAGTCGCGCGCGGTCGTCAGGGCACCGAGCGCCGAGTCGTGATCGTCGGCCAGGACGGCGTCGGCCAGCGAGCCGAGTGCGGCCGCGATTGCCGCCTCGTAGCCTGCTGTCACTTTCACGTGCTCCGCGACGAGGCCCCGGATTCCGGGAGCACCGACGATCGACGCTGAGCCGTCCTTCTGGTCAACGGCCATCGACAGCGCGGAGTTGCGCGCGGCGAGGGCATCCCGTTCGCGCTCGAGCGTGTGCAGCTCGTCTCGCTGGGTCTCGATCTCGGCCTGGAGGCTCGAAACGCGTGCTTCCGCCTCCTCGTAGAGTTCATCCAGCCTGCCGTCGCCCGAGTCGTCCGTCGCGGCCTCCGCCTCGAGCGACACGAATTCGCGCCTCGTGGTGTCGCGCCGCTCCTCGGCCTGCTCTAGCGCGTTCTGCTGGCGCAGCACCTCGCCACGAGTCGCGGCAAGCCGCGACTGGGCGACGTCGATCTGGCTGGCGAGCCGGGCAACTTCGAGGTCATGCCTCGAGACGAGCGCGCTCTGGGCACTGATCTCGTCATCGAGGGAATCGAGCGACGCCTTTGCGGTTGCGGTCGCTCCGGCTGCCGCACCCACGGCATCCTCTGCTCCGGTGACATCCGACCGGAGTCGCTCTGCCTCGGCCCTGGCATCCTCGACCATGCTCTCCGAGATCGTGACTCCCATGCCCGGCAGCTCGGCCTGCTGCCCGAGCAGGGCAAGCTTCTGGTTGGCGAGCGTGAAAAGGCCGCGAAGGTGGTCCTGCACCTGCTCGAGGCCGAACGTCGTCTGCCGTGCGAGGTCGACGGCGTCGCCGACCATGGCGGCCTCGATGCGCCCGACCCGCAGTCTGGCCTGGTCGAGCTGCTCCTGGAGCACGATCCGCTCGCTCTTGCGCTCGGACTCGCTGCGACCGTACTGGGTGAGGGCCTCGCGCAACTCGACGACGTCGTCTGCCAGGATGCGCGCGCGCGCGTCACGCACGATCGCCGCGATCAGCTGGGCCTCGCGCGCGATCTCGGCCTGCTGGCCGAGTGGCTTCAGCTGGCGCCGGATCTCGCCCGCGAGGTCTGAGAGGCGCGTCAGGTTCGCCTGCATCGCCTCCAGCTTGCGAATGGTCTTTTCCTTGCGACGACGGTGCTTCAGGATGCCAGCGGCCTCTTCGATGAAGCCGCGCCGCTCCTCCGCGCTCGCGTGCAGCACCGCGTCGAGCTGGCCCTGTCCGACGATGACGTGCATCTCTCGCCCGAGGCCGGAGTCCGACAGGAGTTCCTGCACGTCGAGGAGGCGACATCCCTCGCCGTTGATCGCGTACTCGCTGCCCCCGTTTCGGAACAGCGTTCGACTGATCGTGACCTCGGTGTATTCGATCGGCAGGGCGCCATCCGAGTTGTCGATCGTCAGGATGACCTCTGCGCGACCGAGGGGTCCGCGCGTCGCGGTGCCAGCGAAGATGACGTCTTCCATCTTGCCGCCGCGGAGGGTCTTCGCGCCCTGCTCCCCCATGACCCAGGCGAGGGCGTCGACGACGTTGCTCTTGCCCGATCCGTTGGGGCCGACGACGCAGGTCACACCCTGCTCGAACGCGAATGTGGTCGGCTGGGCGAACGACTTGAATCCTTTGAGCGTCAGGCTCTTGAGATACACGACGCCCCTTTCCATGCCCGGCCGGTGGTTGTCGTCTACGGTACCGGACCCCGGCGGGCTGCCCCGCGCAGTGCGAGCGGGTGTCCGAAATGTATAAGCGCTGTTACGATTGCCGAATGTCCGAGTCGGCAACCCCCAAGCGCGATGCCCTTCCGAGCCGGTGGCGCGGTGTTCGCGAACTCTTCGCCCGGATGGACGACGGCATCCCCGAGGTCTACGAAGAGCTCGGGGTCGAGGGCGTCAGGCCCCGTTTCAGCATGGCGATCATGCTCCTCGATGACGGGCCGCTCAGCATCCGTCAGCTCGCGCGCGAGGTCGACGTCACGCACTCGGCCATGAGCCAGACCGTTTCGGCGATGCGCGAATCCGGGCTCATCGCCTCGACCCCAGGCAAGGATGCCCGCAGCCGCATGGTCGAGTTGACAGAAAAGGGGCGTGCGCTCGTCCCGGTGCTGCGCGCAGAGTGGGATGCCACGGAGGCCGCGCTCGCAGAACTCGAGGATGAGGTGCCTTACGCGCTGTCGCTTCTGATAGTCGAGCTTCGCGAGGCCCTCGATCGGCGGTCGTTCGCCGACCGGCTTCGCGCACAGCTGGATGCTGGTGTGGCTGCCGGTGCAGCGGCGGATGACACGGAGAGCGCGCGGTGATGGCCGCCGGTGTCTTCCTTGACCTCCGCCCGCTGAAGACGAACCGGGCCTTCCGCCGGCTCTGGATCGGCTCGGGCTTCTCGGGCTTCGGCAGCCAAATCGCCGGCTTCGCCGTCACCTATTACATCTGGACCCTCACGCACAACGCCGCGCTCGTCGGCTTTACCGGGCTGGCGCAGTTCCTGCCGTTGTTCGTGTTCGCGCTCGTTGGCGGGCACCTCGCCGACCGGGTGGACCGGCGCAAAGTCGTGCT
Organism: Galbitalea sp.; assembly: GCA_036499165.1. GTDB lineage: Bacteria > Actinomycetota > Actinomycetes > Actinomycetales > Microbacteriaceae > Galbitalea. The sequence continues at coordinate 9,562 of DASYEE010000032.1, forward strand.
CTTCACGAGGATCGGGCAGCTCGGAGCATCGGCCGCCATGGCGATCGTTGTCGTGTCAGGAACACATGCCCTGGCCCCCATCTACCTGCTGCTGGCGCTGCAGTCGGCGCTGTCGTCGTTTGCCGCCCCCGCGTCCAAGGCCTTTGTTCCCCGGATCGTGGCACCCGACCAACTCGGAGCAGGGCTCGCCCTGACCAACCTCGAGGCGCAGGCCGCGCTCCTCGTGAGCCCCTTCGTGGCTGGCCTCGCCATCTCCGCCTGGGGCGTCAATGGCTGCTTCGTTTTCGACACCGTGACATACCTCGCCGCGATCTACGGAGTCTGGGGACTGCCCGCAATGCCTCGGGAGGCGACAGCGACCGGCCGCGACGCTCGCAGCATCGCCGCTGGCATCCGCGTCGTCATGGCGCGGCCGATTCTCGCCGCGGCATTCCTCGCCGACCTGAGTGCGACGGTGCTCGCGATGCCGGTGGCGATGTTTCCGGTGATCAACTCGGAGAAGTTCGGCGGCTCTCCCGTGACGCTCGGACTGTTCCTGCCGGCCCTTGCCGTCGGAGGGGTCCTCGCGGGCGCGCTCTCCGGGCGGGTCAGCAACGCCAGGCGGCCTGGGCTGATCATGCTGGTGGCCGGGCTCGGCTGGGCGGCAGGCCTCGTGTCGTTTGCCGCGATCAACGTGTTGTGGATCGCGATCCCCTGCCTTGCCGTTGCGGGGGCAGCGGATGCGGTCAGCGTGATCGCGCGTGGCACCATCGTGCAGCACGTCACGCCGGATGCGTACCGCGGCCGGGTGAACGCGCTCGATTTCGTGGTCGGAGCGGGCGGGCCACAGGTTGGCAACATTCGCGCGGGGTTGGTCGCTGCCGCGACGTCCGGCAGCGCGAGCATGATCATCGGCGGCATAGCGGCTGGTCTAGGAACGCTGCTGATCGGCATCCTGACTCCCTCACTCCGACGCTACGTCCAGACGCCCGCCGCCGTGACAATTGTCACCTGAAAGTCGTGAGCGCGGCCCTATGTAGCGCCTTCGGCGCACCGCCAGCATGGAGTCATGAATGATTCTCCTGCGATCCGGCTGACAGGGCTGACGAAGAGATTTCCGCAGCTCACCGCCGTCGACGACATCAGTCTCACCATCCAGCCTGGCGAGGTCGTCGCCCTTCTCGGCCCGAACGGGGCGGGCAAGTCGACGACCATCGACCTTGCTCTCGGTCTCGCGCTGCCGACCTCAGGCGGCGCAGAGCTCTTTGGCGAAGAACCGCGGCAGGCGATCGTCTCGGGTCGTGTCGGAGCGATGCTTCAGGGCGGTGCGCTCCTGCCAACCACGACCGTGCGCGAATCGGTGGCGCTCATCCATGCGTTGCACCGCCACCCGCTGTCTGTCGACGAGGCGATGGCCCGCGCCGGCGTCACCGACATCGCGAAGCAGAAGATCGCGAGCCTGTCCGGCGGCCAGATGCAGCGAGCGCGCTTCGCCGTTGCCGTCGTCTCGAACCCCGACCTGCTCATCCTCGACGAACCGACGGCCGCAATGGATGTCTCGGCAAGACACAGCTTCTGGGAGTCCATGCGCGAGTTCACCGGCCTCGGCAAGACCGTCGTGTTCGCCACCCACTACCTCGATGAGGCAGACACCTTCGCCGACCGGATCGTCATCATGGCGGCCGGCCGGATCGTCGCGGACGGCACGCCGTCGGAGATCAAGGCGGTCGTGAGCGGTCGCACACTGAGCTTCACGCTCGATGCCGGGCGGGTGACGGACGGCGCCGAGGATGCCACGCTCCGTGCGCTCCCTGGTGTAACGCACTTCGATCGTCGCGGGCCACGCTTCGCCGTGCAGACCGAAGACTCAGATGCGACTCTCCGGGCACTTCTGGCCGCACACCCTGGCGCATCCGACATCGAGATCGTGTCTCGCAACATGGACGATGCGTTCATGGCACTGACCGGATCCGACCACATCACGACCGAAGAAAGCGCTCTGGAAGGGGCAGGCAAATGAACATCCGCTATTTCGGCCTCGAAATGGGCCGCCAGATCAGGAACGTGCGAAACCTTGCCTTCACCTTCGCGATACCCGTCGTGATGCTGCTGATCTTCGGCGGCGCGTACGGCGGCGAATTCGACAAGACGACCGGCCTGCCGTGGATCGTCGTGACGACGGTGCAGATGGCCGGGTACGGCGCCATGATGGCGGCCCTGTCGCAGGCCTTCACGATCGTGAACGAGCGCTCCGTCGGCTGGAACAGGCAGCTGCGCATCACGCCGCTCAGCGGAACGGGCTACCTGGTCACCAAGGTCGCTGCCGCCCTGGCCGTCGGGCTCCTCTCGATGCTCCTGACGGGGGCGGTTGCCATCATCGGATTGCACGCGCAGCTGTCGGTGCAGGGCTGGGTGATGGCCGGGCTTGGACTGTGGGTCGGAATCATCCCGTTCGCCCTCATCGCCATCCTGATCGGGCAGTTCGCGAAGCCGGAGTTCGCACAGCCACTGTTCATGGTGACCTTCCTCGGGCTGTCGATCCTCGGCGGTCTCTGGGTCCCGCTGCAGATCCTGCCGAGCTGGGTCGGGAACGTAGCGCAGGTGGTCCCGTCGTACTGGCTCAACCGGCTCGGCCAGATGGGCGCCAGCCTCTCCGGCAACGCCCTGACTCCGGCGCTGGTGCTCGCCGGCTGGACCATCGTGCTCGCTGTGCTGATCACCTGGCGCTACCGTCGCGATGCCGCCCGGGCGTGAGCGGCCTCACGCCGAGCGGTCCAACGACGTTAAAGTGAACAGCGTGTCGAGCCTCGAGCTTTCGCAGCCGCGTACCGCAGTGCGGTCGCGGCTGCGGACGCGTGGCGCATACCAGTGGTACGCGGGAACCATTTTCGGGCTCGCGTACCAGTCGTTCGAGGTCGTGAACGTCTGGACCAACGGACGACCGCTCGCTAACGAGATCATCGGCACCGTGCTGCTCGGCGTCTTCTACGCCGGGTACGTCATCGCTCCGCCACTGCTGTGGATGTACCGGGTGCGCGTGCGGATGACCGTCATAACGCTCTACTGGCTGGCGACCCTCGTCCTGTGGCCGTTCATCGGTGTCGACGTGATCTGGATCTGGCCGCTCATCGGCGCGATGATCGCGTTCTGCTGGATGCCGATCCTCCCGTCGTTCATCCTCTCCGGGCTGATCATCGTCGGCCAGGTGATCGCGGCCTGGGCGGCCGATTGGGCGGAGGGGATCGCCTTCGCACCCTTCGTGACGCTGACGGTCCTCATCTCACTGTTCGGCATCACGAGACAGATCATGGCCAACCAGCAGCTGCGCGCGGCCCAGGCCACGATCGCAACCCTCGCGGCCGCGGAAGAGCGCGCGAGGCTGGCGCGTGACCTGCACGACGTGCTCGGGCATTCGCTCACGGTCGTCGCGGTGAAATCAGAGCTGGCCGGCCGGCTCGTCGAACTCGATCCTGCTCGCGCCGTGCACGAGATCGGTGACATCGAAGCCCTCGCGCGCACGGCACTGGCCGATCTCCGCGCCGCTGTCACGAGCTACCGGGAGATGAATCTCGAAGCCGAGCTGTCTGCAGCCCGGACAGCGCTGACTGCTGCAGACATCACGGCGCACATTCCCAACGATGGCGAGGTCGTCAACGAAGAGCTTCGCGCACTTTTCGGCTGGGTGGTCCGCGAGGGCGTTACCAACGTCATCCGTCACTCCGACGCGAGGCAGTGCTGGATCGAGATCGAACAGGGGCGGGTGAGCGTCCGGGACGACGGCGCGAGCGGCGCGATGCTCGCGGCGAGGACGGCCGCAGGCAGTGCCGCCGGCGCAGCAACGGGCAATGGTCTCCACGGACTGCGTGAACGCGCTCGCGAGGCCGGAGCAGAGCTGACCGCGACGCCCGGAGACCGGGGCGGCTTCACGCTGACAGTCGAGAAGCCAATCGGATGATCCGGCTCCTGCTGGCGGACGACCAGGCGCTCGTGCGCGGCGCAATCGCCTCCCTTCTCGACCTTGAGCCAGACCTCGAGGTCGTCGCGCAGGTCGCCCGAGGCGACGAGGTCGTGGACGCCGCGCGCCAGAACAGGGCGGATGTCGCCCTGCTGGACGTCGAGATGCCCGGCCTCGACGGGATCGGGGCCGCTCGGGCCCTCCGCGACGCCTACCCGAGCTGCCGGGCGCTGATCGTCACCACGTTCGGACGCCCAGGCTATGTGCGGCTCGCCCTCGAAGCTGGCGCATCCGGGTTCATTGTCAAGGACACGCCATCCGGTCAGCTGGCGGATGCCGTTCGTCGCGTTGCGTCCGGCGCTCGCGTCGTCGATCCGGCCCTGGCAGCCGAATCCCTCGCGGCCGGTCCGTCCCCCCTCAGTTCGCGCGAGGCAGACGTGCTGATCGCTCTTCGGCAGGGTCGGAGCCCCGCCGAGGTGGCAGAGTTGCTGCACCTCTCGGATGGCACAGTTCGCAACCACGTGTCGTCGGCGATCGGTAAGACAAATGCCAGGAACGCTTCGGAGGCCGCGCGCATTGCGGCAGAAAATGGTTGGCTGTTGGGGTGAAACCCCGCATCGCGATTCGCGAGCTCGAGATTCCCACCGCTCCGGACGCGGCAGGGTGGCCGGAATTCGAGGCGGCCATGCGCGTCCACTACGACACAGAGGCGCAGACCTACGAGACGCGGGACTTCGCGTACACGGCCCGCGAAGCGCTCCCCGATTACCTCGACCAGGAGAACCAGCCGACCCGGCTATTCGTGGCGCGCGAGGGATCGACGATCGTCGGCGTCGCACGCTACGAACTCGAGGCCGGGGAGGATCCGCAGACCGTCTGGATGCTCATCGACGTTCCGGTGAAATATCGCGGCCGCGGAATCGGGCGCGCGCTGAGCGAATGGCTCGAGAGCGTCGCACACACCGACGCTGTCCGGAAGGCGATCGTCTACGCGCCCTCTGCCGCGCTGCCCGGCGCGCGAATCACGGCGCTGTCCGGCGCAGGCTCCGTTGCGGCCGATGACCGCTCGGTGCAGGCGTTGCAGCGCTCCGGCTTTCGGCTTGAGCAGGTCATCCGCGCTTCGCGACTCCCGCTGCCCTTCGATGCCGCGAGCGCGCTTGCCGATGCGGTGATCCGGAGCGGCTCTGGCTATCGCCTCCACTACTGGATCGACCGGACGCCGCAGCAGTGGCTCGACGATCTCGCCCTCTTCAACACCCGAATGAGCACGGACGACCCCAGTGCCGGCCTCGAGGAACCAGAGGATACATGGACGCCGGAGCGGGTCGTGGAGTCGGAGGCACGGGCAAGTGCTACCGGCCGCACGACGCTCTTCGCCGCGGTCGAGGACGTTGACAGTGGTCGCCTCATCGGCTTCACGACGCTTTCGGTCCCGCCAGATCTCGACCGCGCTGTGACCCAGGTCGACACGATCGTGCTCGGCGAGCACCGTGGCCACCGGCTCGGCATGCTGCTGAAGCTCGCGAACCTCGACCATCTCGCGCGCGAGCGTCCGGGTCACCCCGCCGTCGTGACCTTCAACGCAGAAGAGAACCGCTACATGCTGGACGTGAATGAGGCTGTCGGGTTCGTGGCCGTCGGCTACGAGGGCGGGTGGCGCAAGGACCTGCCGCGCTAGCGAGTGCTAGCGCGAACTGCCGTTCCGCGCACTCCCGCGCCACGCACACGCTGGCAGTACCGGCAAAAATGCGATCCGCGATTCATGAACTGTTCCCGAACGATCGGGCGACCGCAGCGGGGGCACGGCAGCCCCTGCTGGCCGTAGGCGTTCAGCGAGTGTGAGAAGTAACCTGACTCGCCATTGACGTTCAAGTACTGCGCATCGAAACTGGTGCCACCCTCAGCGAGGGCTCGCCCCAGCACGAGGCGGACCTCGGCGAGCAGCGTCTTCGCACGGGGCCTCGACAGCGCCCCGGTCGGCTGGTCGTAGTGGATGCGCGCCGCCCAGAGCGCCTCATCCGCGTAGATGTTGCCGACGCCGCTGATCAGTGTCTGGTCGAGGAGTGCACGCTTCACGCCGGTGTTTCGACGCCCAAGGGCTGCGAAGAACCTGGCGTCGTCGAAGTCTGGATCCATCGGATCCCGCGCGATGTGCGCCACCTGCGTCGGCACGAACTGGCCATGCACATCCGGTGTCTCGACCAGTTCGTCGATCGCCATCGAGCCGAAGATGCGCTGGTCGACGAAATCCACCCTCAGGATGCCGTGCTGAGGGTGCTCGATGTCGAAGCTGATGCGCGTCAGCCGATCGAGTGGCGAGCCGGGCTCGCGCAGGAGCACCTGGCCGCTCATCCCCAGGTGCACGACGAGAGCCTGACTGGTCGCCTCGATCGGAACCCACAGGAACTTGCCGCGACGCTGGGGTTCGGTGAACCGCTCGCCCGTCAGCCTTGCGATGAAGTCCTCGGATGGCCCGTCGTGGCGCCGGAGGGAGCGCTCGTCGAACACGGTGACGCTGAGCACGGTCGCCCCCGAGATTGCCGGCGCAAGGCCAGCACGGACGACCTCGACCTCTGGCAGCTCGGGCATGCGTCTGCTTGCGCTGCTACTTCTCGAGCTGGAGCTGCGTCCAGGCCTCGAGGGCTGCGGCCATCTCGGCCTGCTTCTTGCTGGTGCCGTTTCCGGATGCCACCGGGTCGCCACCGAGCAAAACGGTCGCGTGAAAGCGCTTGGAGTGGTCGGGTCCGCTGTCTTTGACGGAGTACGACGGAAGCCCTCGGCCCCGCTGCGCCGAGAGCTCCTGCAGGCTTGTCTTCGGATCCATTGCTGCGCCGAAGCGATCGGGATTATCGAGCAGCGGCCGGATGAGGCGCAGCACGAAGGCGGTCGCCTCCTCGCCGCCGCAATCGAGGTAGACCGCGCCGATGACCGCTTCGACGGTGTCGGCCAGTATGGACGACTTGTCTGCGCCGCCCGTGAGCTCTTCCCCCCGGCCGAGTCGGATGTGCGCGCCGAGGCCGATGGTCCGCGCGACCTCCGCGAGAGCAACACTCGAGACGAGGCTTGCGCGGCGCTTGGCCAGCTCACCCTCATCCAGGTCTGGATAGTCGTTGTACAGCATGACGGTCACCGCCTGCCCGAGGATCGAGTCGCCGAGAAACTCGAGGCGCTCGTTGTGGGGCAGTGCTCCGTTTTCGTACGCGAAAGAGCGATGCGTCAACGCGAGACCGAGGAGCTCCGGGCCAACCGGAATGCCGAGTTGGCTGGCCAGTTCCGCGTCCGCTGGATGCGCCCGGTCAACGACAACGGAACCGACGCCCTTACGGCTCGTCGGTTCCGGGTCTGAAAGTGCAGCCAGACTAGACGTCTGCGACCTTGCGGCCCTTGTACTCCAGGTACAGAGGGGTGCCAGCCGAGTCCTCTACGACCTTCGCGCGGTGCGGGAGGCTGTAGACGGTCTTGCCGTTCTCAACGGTCTTGACGAGGGTCGGCGGGGTCGCCTTCCACTGCGCGCGGCGCATACGGGTGCTCGCGCGCGACATCTTGCGCTTGGGTACTGCCATGGCTATCTCTTCTCTTCATCGGCGACCGTCTGGCCACCGTCTACGTCTTCGGAAACCCCGGCCAGCTGGTCGAGCCCGGCAAGCGCGGCCCACCGTGGATCGGTGGGAGCCTCATGCTCGTGACCCGGATTGTCGAGAAGTCGCACCCCGCACTCTGGACAGAGCCCCGTGCAATCTTCCTGGCATACCGGCTGGAACGGCAGTGACAACACCACCGCGTCCCTGACTACGGGTTCAAGATCCACGTGATCATCTTGAACGGTGTAGTCGAAAGCTTCGTCGAAAGAATACGCGAAAAGCTCCTGAAATTCGACTTCAACCGGAAGTGCGACATCCACGAGGCATCGAACGCACTCTCCCATGGCCGTACCACGGACATCCGCAGACACCAGGATGCCGTCGTGCAGCGACTCTAGGCGGGCGTCGATTTCGAGAATCGAGCCATGACGGACGCCGATGACGGCGTTGCCCATCTCGTCGTCGACGGTCGCCCGGATGGACTTCTCGCGCATCTCGCCTGGGCGGTGCACGAGATCGATCACCGGGATGGTGTACGGGGTTTCGCGGAAGTGTGGCACGACGAAGAATTCTACCCGAGCGGCGCCGACGCTGGCCCGCCCCTGCATAAGCGCCGGAAGATATGACATGAGAGCCAGAGCTGTAGTCCCGGCTTTCATGTCATATCTTCCGGCGCTCGAAGGAGGCTAGCTCTCGAAAGCCGTGAAGACCTCGTCGTAGATCGCGAGCGCTCGCGCCACCTCGTCTGGCGTGACGATGCAGGGCGGGACCACGTGGATGCGATTGTCGGTCGTGAAGGGCAGCAAACCGCGCGCCATCAGCTCTTTCTTGAGCTGCGCGACGGTAGCTCCAGAGACCGGGTGACGCGAGTCCTGGTCATCCACGAGGTCGAGTGCCCAGAACACACCGAGGCCACGCACGTCGCCGATGATCGGGTGTTTAGCCGCAAGCGCGCGAAGACCGGGACCAAGGTGCTCCTCACCGATCATCTTCGCGTTGTCGACGATGCCGTCCGCCTCCATGGCGTCGAGTGCTGCAACGATCGACGCCATGGCCAGGGGATGCCCGGAATAGGTGAGTCCACCCGGGTACACCTGCTCCTCGAAGGCGTTCGCGATCGCATCAGACATGATCACGCCGCCAGCTGGCACATACCCGGAGTTGACGCCCTTCGCAAAGGTAATGAGGTCAGGCTGGATGCCGCTCGGGTTGAAGGATTCGCCCTGGAACGCGAACCACTCGCCCGTTCGCCCGAACCCGCACATGACCTCGTCGAAGATGAGGACGATGTCGTACTTGTCCGCGAGCGCGCGAACACCGGCAAGGTAGCCGGGCGGGGGCACCATGACTCCCGCGGTGCCCGGGATCGTCTCGATCAGGATGGCCGCGAACGAGTCGATGCCCTCGGCCTGGATGACGCGCTCGAGGTGGTGCAGGGCACGCTCAGACTCCTGCTCCGGCGAGGTCGACCAGAACTCGGTGCGGTACTCGTACGGTCCGAAGAAGTGCACGTGACCACGGGCAAACTCGTTCGGGATGCGACGCCAGTCACCGGTCGCAACGATCGCAGCGCCCGTGTTGCCGTGGTAGCTGCGGTACATCGAGGCCACCTTGTCGCGACCTGTGGTGAGTCTCGCCATCCTGATTGCGTTCTCGTTGGCGTCTGCGCCGCCGTTCGTGAAGAAGATCTTGTTGAATCCCTCCCCGGCGTGCTTCAGGATGCGCGAGGCCGCCTCGCCGCGGGTCAGGTTGCCGTGGGCAGGAGCGATGGTTGCCAGGACGTCTGCCTGGTCCTTGATCGCCTTGATGACTGCCGGATGCTGGTGGCCAATGTTCGTGTTGACCAGCTGGCTCGAAAAGTCGAGGTATTGCTTGCCGTCGAAGTCCCAGACGGTGCTTCCGAGGCCACCCGCAATCACAAATGGCGCCAGCGCTCCCTGTGCGCTCCAGGAGTGGAAGACGTGCGCGCGATCGAGCTCGAATGCCCTGACGCCGTCGGCAGGATTGAGGTCGGCGGGTGTGAGATCAGTCATTTCTTTTCGTTATGCCTTCGCTGTGATGTGGGTTTGCAGTGCGGGGATGACGCTTTCGCCATACACCCGGAGGGTTTCTTCTTTGTTGTCGTGCTGGAGGTAACCGGCGAACTGGTCTACACCGATCGCCTTCAACGCCTCGAGCTTCTCGATGTGCTGAGCTGCCGTGCCGATCAGGCAGAAGCGTTCGACGATCTCATCCGGCACGAACTCCGCGTGGGTGTTGCCCGCGCGGCCGTGCTCGTTGTAGTCGTAGCCTTCTCGGCCCTTGATGTAATCGGTGAGGGCCTTCGGCACGGCCGAACCCTCCCCGTACTTCGCAACGATGTCGGCGACGTGGTTGCCGACCATTCCTCCGAACCAGCGGCACTGGTCGCGCATGTGCGCCATGGTCGCGCCATCCGACGAATCGCCGATATACATGGGTGCTGCAACACAGAACTTGACTGACAGCGGGTCGCGTCCGACGGCTGCTGCCGCATCCCGGACGGTCTTGATCATCCAGGCCGCAACGTCGAGGTCGGCCATCTGCAGGATGAAGCCGTCGCCGACCTCGCCGGCGAGCTTCAGCGCGAGCGGACCGTAGGCCGCGACCCAGACATCCAGGCTCGAGCCCTGGCTCCACGGGAACTGCAGTTGCGCACCGTTGTACTCGACCGGTCGGGAGTTCGCGAGCTCACGAATGACGTGGATCGACTCTCTCAGCGTCTTCAGCGTCGTCGGCGCGCCGTTGGTGACTCGCACAGCCGAGTCGCCGCGACCGATGCCACAGATCGTGCGGTTTCCGTACATCTCGTTCAGCGTCGCGTAGAGGGATGCCGTGACGGTCCAGTCGCGCGTGGCCGGGTTGGTGACCATGGTGCCGACGATCACCCGCCGGGTCTCCGCGAGAATCTGGCTGTAAATCACGTACGGCTCCTGCCAGAGCAGGTGAGAGTCGAAGGTCCAGACGTATCCAAACCCATGCTGCTCGGCCAGCTTCGCCAAAGCGACTGTGCGAGAAGCAGGGGGGTTGGTCTGTAAGACCGCGCCGAATTCCATTGTGTTCCTTAGCTAGTGCTGGTTGAGCCTGTCGAAACCCTTATCGCGCCCTAGATCAAATACTGACTGAGCCCGCGCTTGAAGTACTTGCCGTCGCCCTTCGTCCCGATGTACTGGTTGTCGTCGACGATGACCTTGCCGCGGGAGATCACGGTATCGACGTGACCGTCGATCTCGAAGCCCTCCCACGCCGAGTAGTCCATGTTCATGTGATGCGCCTTTCCAACGCCAATGCTGGTGTGGCCCTTCGGGTCGTAGACGACGACATCGCCGTCAGCACCCGGCTGGATGACGCCCTTCCTGCCGTACATGCCGAACATGCGAGCGGGAGTGGTCGAGGTGACCTCGACCCAGCGCTCGAGCGAGATGTTGCCGTCGACAACCCCCTGGTAGAGCAGATCCATGCGGTTCTCAACCGAGCCGATCCCGTTCGGGATCTTCGAGAAGTCGCCGAGACCCATGTCCTTCTGGCCCTTCATGCAGAAGGGGCAGTGGTCGGTCGAGACCATCTGGATGTCGTTGGTGCGAAGCGACTGCCACATATGGTGCTGGTGGCCCTCTGCCCGCGACCGAAGAGGCGTCGAACACACCCACTTCGCCCCCTCGAAGCTTCCCCACTCTTCGCTCGACGCGCCGAGCTGCTCCTCGAGGGAGAGGTAGAGATATTGCGGGCAGGTCTCGCCGAAGACGTTCTGCCCGCGGTCACGCGCTGCGGCAATCTGGTCGACAGCCTGCTTCGCGGAGACGTGCACGACGTAGAGCGGGGCACCGGTGAGGTCGGCAATCATGATCGCCCGGTGCGTCGCCTCCTCCTCGGCCTGCCATGGCCTCGTCGTGCCGTGGAAGTACGGCGACGTGTTGCCTGCCTCGAGAGCCTGCTTCACGAGCACGTCGATCATCGCGCCGTTCTCCGCGTGCATCATCATCAGCGCGCCGTTCGAGGCCCCCTTCTGGAATGCACGGAGGATCTGCCCGTCGTCCGAGAGGAAGACGCCCTTGTACGCCATGAAGAGTTTGAAGCTCGTGACGCCCTCATCGATCAGCTCGTCCATCGCCGTCAGCGACGCATCCTGCACGTCGGAGAGGATCTGGTGGAACCCGTAGTCGATCGCGCAGTTTCCCGCCGCCTTCTCGTGCCACAGGCGGTACTGGTCGAGGATGTTCTGGTCTGGGTACTGGACGACGAAGTCGACGATGGACGTCGTGCCACCCCACGCCGCCGCGCGGGTACCCGTCTCGAAGGTGTCGCTGGCATTCGTTCCGCCGAAGGGCATCTCCATGTGGGTGTGCGCGTCGATGCCGCCCGGGATCACGTATTTGCCTGCTGCGTCGACGACCGTGTCGACGTTCGCCTCGATGTCGAAGCCCAGCAGCGTTGACCCTGGCGCGAGCACGGCCGCGATGGTCTCGCCGTCGATGAGCACGTCTGCGCGGCCCGTCCCGGTCGAGTTGACGACGGTGCCGTTCTTGATGAGCGTCTTCGCCATGATTACGGCCTCACGGTTGCCGTGTAGGAATCCGGACGGCGGTCGCGATAGAACTGCCAGGAGTTGCGGACCTCGCGGATGACGCCGAGGTCGAGGTCGCGCACGACCAGTTCGGATTTGTCCTGGCTGGCGATCTCTCCAACGTAGTTTCCGCGGGGGTCGACGAAGTATGAGCTGCCATAGAACGTGACGGCCAGGTCCCCGAACTCCTCGGACTCGGTGCCGACGCGGTTGTTCGCCCCGATGTAGTACTGGTTGGCGGCGGCCGCCGCCGGCTGCTCGAGTTCCCACAGTCGGTTCGACAGGCCCGGCTTCGTCGCGGACGGATTGAAGACGATCTCGGCGCCATTGAGCCCGAGCTCGCGCCATCCTTCCGGGAAGTGCCTGTCGTAGCAGATGTACACGCCGACCTTGCCGACTGCGGTGTCGAAGACGGGGTATCCAAGGTTGCCCGGGCGGAAGTAGAACTTCTCCCAGAATCGGTCGAGGTTCGGGATGTGGTGCTTGCGGTACTTGCCGAGCACCGTACCGTCCGCATCCACGACGACCGCGGTGTTGTAGTAGACACCCGGCATGTCCTCTTCGTAGATGGGCAGGACCATCACGAGCTTCAGTTCTTTCGCAAGGGCCGCGAACCGCTGAACGATGGGCCCGTCTGCTGCTTCCGCATAGTCGTAGTACTTCGCATCCTCGATGATGCCGAAGTACGGACCGTAGAACAGTTCCTGGAAGCAGATGACTTGCGCGCCGTCTGCCGCGGCGTCCCGAGCGAACTGCTCGTGCTTATCGAGCATGGAGGCTTTATCGCCAGTCCACGTCGTCTGGGTGAGTGCTGCTCGAACAAGGGTCACAAGAAACCTCCGACTCGCTTTTTGTTATTATTGGTCGTAAACATTTCGCAACCATTTCTGGCGCGCGGGCGTCTACCTTCAATGTGGTCAAAACTACGGGAGCGGTCATGAAGTCGATAGCCTCACTCGTCGAAGACCAGTCTCCGAGCGGAATCGCGGGGACGATTGCTCGTTTGATCAGTTCTGGCGACCTGGCACCCGGCGATCGGCTGCCGACGGTTCGCGAACTCGCCGCCGATCTCGGCGTCAGCCCTGCGACGGTCAGCCACGCATGGCAGGCGCTCGCCGGAGTCGGTCTCATCGTGTCGCGCGGCCGCAGCGGGTCGTTCGTGCGGGCGGAGCGCACCACGTGGCTGCCTCCCCGCACGCGCAACCTCACCGAGCAGCCGAACGCACGGCTCGACCTCTCTACCGGCACACCGGACCCTCTGCTGCTGCCAGAACTCGGCCCTGCCCTGTCGCGGGTCTCCAGTCGTGCCGGCACCCTCAGCTACTTCGATGAGCCGGTCATCCCCGA
>DASYEE010000033.1:0-2132 GCA_036499165.1 Galbitalea sp.
GAGCACGCGGCCGAAGGTCTCGACGAGAACATCACCTGGGTCACGCAGATCGCGAGCGAACTCGAGCTGACCCTGTTCGACGGCATCACGACGCAGCAGCTCGACGAGGCCGTCATCCAGGTCGCCCTCCAGAACGTCAAAGACGACCCCGCGTTCGACACCGTCGCCGCACGCCTCCTCCTCAAGACGATCTACAAGCGCGTTCTCGGCGACTACGCCACCTCCGACGAGCTCGTCGCGCTCCACGCGAGCCACTTCCGTCCCTACATCGAGCGCGGCGTGTCCGAGACGCTGCTCGACTCGCGCTTCACCCAGCTGTTCGACCTCGACCGCCTGGCCGGCCACCTCGACCCGACTCGGGATGAGCTGCTCAAGTACATCGGCGTCGTCACGCTGAACAACCGGTACGGCATCAAGGCCCGCAACGGCGAGACCCTCGAGGTTCCGCAGTACTTCTGGATGCGCATCGCGATGGGCCTGTCGCTCAACGAGGCAGACCCCACCAGCCACGCTCTCGGGTTCTACGAGAAGATGTCGAACCTCGAGTACCTCGCCGCGGGATCCACCCTCGTGAACGCCGGCACCGCGTACCCGCAGCTCTCGAACTGCTTCGTGATGGAGATGCAGGACGACATCGAGCACATCGCCAAGAGCGTGCGTGACGTCATGTGGCTCACCAAGGGCACGGGCGGCATCGGCCTCGCCGTCACGAAGCTCCGCGCGCAGGGCTCGCCCATCCGCTCGAACAACACCACCTCCACGGGACCGATCCCGTTCATGCACACCATCGACTCGGTGCTGCGCGCGGTCAGCCGCGGCGGCAAGAAGTTCGGCGCCCTCTGCTTCTACATGGAGAACTGGCACATGGACTTCCCCGAGTTCCTCGACCTGCGCCAGAACTCAGGTGACCCCTACCGTCGCACCCGCACGGCGAACACCGCCGTGTGGATCAGCGACGAGTTCATGAAGCGCGTGCAGAACGATCAGGACTGGTACCTGTTCGACCCGCTGGAGGTCGCCGACCTCAACGAGCTGTACGGCAAGGAGTTCTCGGAGCGCTACGCGTTCTACGCCGCCGAGGCCGAGGCCGGGCGCATGAACATGTTCAAGAAGATCGGTGCCCGGGCGCAGTTCAAAGACATCCTGATGTCGCTGCAGACCACCAGCCACCCGTGGCTGACCTGGAAAGACACCATCAACAACCGGGCCCTCAACAACAACACCGGCACGATCCACCTGAGCAACCTGTGCACCGAGATCTGCCTGCCGCAAGACGAGCAGAACATCTCGGTGTGCAACCTGGCATCGATCAACCTGTCGACTCACCTTGCTGTCGATGCAAACGGCACGCTCGGCTTCGACTGGGCCCGCATCGACGAGAGCGCCCGCAGCGCGGTGCGCCAACTCGACAACCTGATCGACATCACGGTGTCGTCGGTGCCCGAGGCCGACCACGCCAACATCACCAACCGCGCCATCGGCCTGGGCGTCATGGGCTTCACCGACGTGGTCGAGCGCCTCGGCCTCAGCTACGAGAGCGATGAGGCCGCGGCTCTGATCGACGAGGTCATGGAGCACGTTTCGTACGCCGCCATCGATGAGTCGGCAGACCTGGCGCGCTCGCGAGGGAGTTACCCGAACTTCGAGGGCAGCCGCTGGTCGCAGGGCCTGGTTCCCTTCGACTCCATCGCGCTGACCGAAGCCGACAGGGGCACGCCGATCAAGGTCGACCGCACGACGCGACTCGACTGGGACGCGCTGCGCGTGAAGGTGAAGGGCGGCATGCGCAACGCGACGCTCATGGCGATCGCGCCGACGGCATCCATCGGTCTGGTCGCCGGCACCACCCCCGGTCTCGACCCGCAGTTCTCGCAGATCTTCAGCCGCGCCACCAGCAACGGCAAGTTCCTCGAGGTGAACCGCAACCTGGTCACCGACCTGCAGAAGCTCGGCATCTGGGGCGACGTGAAGGAGCAGATCCTGCGGTCGCAGGGCGACATCCAGAACATCGATGCGATTCCGGATGCCGTGAAGGTGATTTACAAGACCAGCTTCCAGCTGTCGCCGTACTCGTTCCTCGAGGTTGCCGCCCGCGCGCAGAAGTGGATCGACCAGTCGATCAGCCGCAACAT
>DASYEE010000034.1:0-1974 GCA_036499165.1 Galbitalea sp.
GATCGCGGCCCGCCACATCCGGTTGCGGGCGGCCCGCCGGCCCTCGACGCGGCCGGCCGCGATGTTGAGCCCGACCAGGTAGAGCACCAGGCCCAGCACGAGGGCGAGGACCCAGTTGCCGATCCCGAAGCCGTACACGATCGCGCCCGCGACGACCAGGGCGACGACGGCGATGGCCAGGTCGGCGACGACCGGCAGCTTTCTCGTACGGATGTTGCTCGCCGTCATCACGACGTCGGGCATCTCATTCTGGAGAACGCTCATGCTGTGCTCCTCTGGGGCATGCCCTTCTGGCCCTCGCCTGACACGCCGTCGGTCAGTGCGGCTGATTGCCGCTCGGTGCAGTCGGTCATGCCGCACTGTCCCGGAACTCGCGACGGCGGTAGATGATCGCGCGGGCCGTCATGTTGACCACCAGCGTGATCGCGAAGAGCACCAGACCGGAGGCGATCAGGGCGCCGCGGCCGACGTCGTTCGCCTCACCGAAGGTGTTGGCGATGTTGGCGGCGATCGAGTTGCCGCCGGCCTGGATCAGGTTGAACGACACGTTGAACGTGATGCCGAGGGTCAGCGCCAGGGCGATGGTCTCGCCGAGCGCGCGGCCGAGGCCGAGCATCACGGCGGCGATCACGCCGGGCTTGCCGTACGGCAGGACCGAGGTGCGGATCATCTCCCACTTGGTGGCGCCCAGCGCGAGGGCGGCCTCCTCGTTCATCGCCGGGGTCTGCTGGAAGACCTCGCGGGAGAGCGAGGTGACGATCGGCAGCACCATGATCGACAGAACCAGCGAGCCGAGCATGATCGACTGCCCGAACGGCCCGTCGCCGCCGAACAGCGGGATCCAGTGGAAGTAGTGGTTGAGCCACTGCGAGAACTCGCGCACCGGGGTCTGGAACACGTCGCGGCCCCAGAGGCCGAAGACGACGCTGGGCACGGCCGCGAGCAGGTCCATCACGAAGCCCAGCGGGGTGGCCAGCGACTTCGGAGCGTAGTGCGAGAGGAACAGCGCGATACCCAGAGCGATGGGCACCGCGACGATCAACGCGATGACAGCGGAAAGCACCGTCCCGAACGCGAGCGACGCGATGCCGAAGTGCGGCGACGAGTCGTTCGGGAACCACTGCTGGTCGGTCAGGAAGTTCGACTTGTCGGTGCGGATCGCCGGCACTGCCTTCGAGATCAGGAAGACCGCGATGGCAACGATGATCACCAGGACCATCAAGCCGGCGGCCAGGGAGATGCCGCGGAACCCGCTCTCCATAGAGAAGCGCGCCTTCTTCGGCAACGCACCGCCACCGCCCAGAGGTGGCTCTTCGTAACTTCTCGGCGAAACGCCGTTGCCGGCGGACCTGACGTGCCGTCCTGGCACGCCCGATCCGCCGGCGGTGGCGTTCGTCGAGCGGGAGGGGTTGTCACCCATCTGCTCGCTCGCTGTCTGTCGGTTTGGAGGGACTAGGTGCGGTGGATCAGGAGATGGCGGCGACCGAAGCGGCCACCTTCGCCCGCACCGTCTCCGGCAGCGGGGCGTAACCGAGGTCGCTGAGCACCGACTGGCCGCCGCTGCTCGAGGTGTAGGTCAGGAACGCCTTGATGTCGGCGGCCTTGGCGCTGCCCTTGCTGCAGGCGATCTCGTAGGTCACCAGGACGATCGGGTAGGCGCCCGCGGTCTTGGTGGCGTAGTCGATCGTCATGGTCAGGTCGGGGGCGGTGCCGGTGACCTGCGCGCCCTCGATGGTCTTGCCGGCGCTCTCGCCGGTCAGCTCGGTGTACTCACCGGCGCCGTTCTTGATCTTCGCCATGGTCAGGCTGCTGTTCTGGGCGAACGACAGCTCCACATAGGCCAGCGAACCAGGGGTGCTCTTGATCTTGGCGGCCACGCCGTCCGAGCCCTTGGCGCCGACGCCGCCCGGGGCCTTCCAGGTCTTGTCGTGGTCGAACGACCAGTCCGACTTCGCGACGGCGCCCAGGTACTTG
>DASYEE010000035.1:0-3548 GCA_036499165.1 Galbitalea sp.
TGAAGGAGGACGGCTCCTGCGTCGACTGGACCGGCACCGGCAACACGTTCAACGTCGCCCATCCCGTCGCGCTCCGCCTCGTCCTCGACAGCCTGCGCTACTGGGTCACGGAGATGCACGTCGACGGCTTCCGCTTCGATCTCGCGAGCACGCTCGCGCGCTCGGCGCAGGGGCCGTTCGACCCCCACGGCGCGTTCCTGACCGCGGTCCAGCAGGATCCGCTGCTCGCGCAGGTCAAGCTGATCGCCGAGCCGTGGGATGTCGGACCTGGCGGCTACCAGGTCGGCAACTTCCCGCCACAGTGGACGGAGTGGAACGGAAAATACCGCGACACCGTCCGTGACTTCTGGCGTGGAGAGCCTGCGACCCTCGGCGAGTTCGCGGAGCGGCTCACCGGCTCGTCTGACCTCTACGAGCACGACGGGCGACGACCGGTCGCATCCATCAATTTCGTCACGGCACACGACGGTTTCACGCTGCGCGACCTGGTTTCGTACAACGAGAAGCACAACGAAGCGAACGGCGAAGACAACAAGGATGGCACCGACGACAACCGCTCGAGCAATAACGGCGTGGAAGGCCCGAGCGACGACCCGGCGATCGTGATGCTGCGCTCGCGGCAGGAACGCAACTTCCTCTCGACCCTGCTGGTGTCGCAGGGAGTGCCGATGATCCTGCACGGCGACGAACTCGGCCGCACCCAGCAGGGCAACAACAACACGTACGCCCAGGACTCTGAGCTGTCGTGGGTGCACTGGGACACAGCCGACACATCGTTGATCGACTTCACCGCCGCGCTCGTGCGCCTGCGCAAGGAGCATCCGACGTTCCGTCGCTCGCGCTTCTTCGACGGCCGGCCCGTCGTGCGCGGCGAGGGCGAACCGCTGCCCGACATCGTGTGGCTGCAGCCGGATGCCGCCGTCATGTCCCCAGAAGACTGGGAGTCCGGCTTCGGGCGCGCCATCTCGGTCTTCCTGAACGGCAATGGCATCCACGGACGGAGCCTCCGCGGCGAACGGATCGTCGACCGCAACTTCCTCGTGCTCTTCAACGCGGGGGATGACGCGGTCGACTTCGCTCTGCCGCCGGATGAATACTCGCAAGCGTGGGAGATCGTGGTCGATACCGCGGGAGCCGGCGCGGACTCCGCCCCGCGCAACGCGGGAGCGACGATCGCCGTCGAGGCGAAGTCGCTCATGGTGCTGCGGGCACACGTGGTGGTGCCAGGCGACGAAGACCACTCCGTCGCGGCATCCCTGTCGTCTGCCGTGTTCCCGAACGTGCCAAGCGCTGCCGCGCCCGGATCGGCTCCGCCCAACAGCACTGACTCCCCGTCCAACGAGGTGGTTCGGTAAGCATGGCAATCCCCCGCTCTACCTATCGGCTGCAGATTCGCGAGGCCTTCCCTCTCGATTCAGCGGTCGACATCACCGAATACCTGCACGACCTCGGAATCGACTGGGTCTACCTGTCGCCGTTGCTGAAGGCCTCCAAGGGCTCCGACCACGGCTACGACGTCGTCGACCACAGCCTCGTCGATCCCGTTCGGGGCGGCGACGAGGCCCTCGATCGGATGTCGGCTGCCGCCCACGATCGCGGCATGGGGATCCTCATCGACATCGTGCCGAACCACATGGGCGTCGCGGTGCCGCGGGAGAACGCGTGGTGGTGGGACGTGCTGCTGCGAGGCCCCCAGTCGCGCTATGCAGAAGCCTTCGACATCGACTGGGATGCCGGAGAGGGCAAGCTGCGGATCCCCGTGCTCGGAGGCACCATCGCCGAAGCAGTCGATGCGGGCCAGCTGGTGATCGTCAACGGCGAACTGCGGCACTTCGACACGCGCTACCCGCTGGCCGATGGCACGACCGACGATGCCGTCGACGTCGCAGAGATCCTGGGCAGGCAGCACTACGAACTGGTCGACTGGCACAGGGGCGACTCCGAGTTGAACTACCGTCGATTCTTTGCCGTGAGTTCGCTCGCCGCCATCAGGGTCGAACTGCCGTGGGTCTTCGACGCGAGTCACGTCGAGATCGTGCGCTGGGTGCGAGACGGCATCGCGGACGGCATCCGGGTCGACCACCCGGACGGATTGGCCGACCCGGGCGGTTACCTCGACTCGCTCGCCGCCGCGACCGGCGGCACGCAGGTGTGGGTCGAGAAGATCCTCGAGGGTGACGAACGCCTCCCCGCTTTCTGGGCGACGGCGGGAACGACCGGGTACGACGCGCTGGCCGACCTCGATCGGCTCCTCGTCGACCCTGACGGCATGCAGGCGCTCGATGCCATCGACACGGAGCTTCGCGGGCGGGCGCAGCCGGTCGACTGGGGCACCCTGATCCACGGGACCAAGCGCGCGGTCGCTGACGGCATCCTGAATTCTGAGGTTCTGAGACTCGCACGCGAGGCCGCAGCCGCCGGTGTTTCCGTCGGCGCTGACGTGGTTGCCGATGCGATCGCCGAGTTGCTCGCCTGCTTCCCGGTCTATCGCTCCTACCTCCCCGTCGGCCGCGAGAACCTGGATGCCGCTGCAAACCTCGCCCGCCAACACCGCCCTGAGCTCGGCCCCACCATCGACGTGCTCGTGCCGCTCCTCGCTGACCCGGAGCAGCCGGTGGCCGTGCGGTTCCAGCAGACCTCCGGAATGGTCATGGCCAAGGGAGTCGAGGACACCGCGTTCTATCGATACTCACGGCTGGCCTCGCTGACCGAAGTCGGCGCTGACCCCGCGGAGTTCGCGATCGGCGTCGCGGAGTTCCACGCGAGGCAGCTGGCCCGCCAGGCTGGCTATCCGGCATCTCTGACGACGCTCTCGACCCACGACACCAAGCGCGGCGAAGACACCCGCGCGAGGATCGACGTGCTCTCGGAGGTCCCGGCGCGGTGGGAAGAAACGCTCGGCCGACTGCGCGAGCTGGCGCCGCTCGGGGATGGCGTGCTCGAGAACCTGCTGTGGGAATCCATCGTCGGCGCGTGGCCTGCCTCTCGCGAACGCCTGCATGACTACGCCGAGAAGGCCGCCAGGGAAGCCGGTTCGTCGACACGCTGGTCGGCACCCGACGAGGATTTCGAGCGGCGCATGCACGAGCTCGTGGATTCAGCGTTCGACAACCACGAAATCACTTCGCTGCTTGATTCCTTCGTCGACGAGATTGCACCAGCGGGCTGGTCGAATTCGCTCACCATGAAGCTCGTCCAACTGACCGCCCCCGGGGTGCCGGACGTGTACCAGGGCAGCGAACTCTGGGAGACGAGCCTCGTCGATCCCGACAACCGCCGAGCGGTTGACTTCGACATCCGTCGCCTCTACCTCGCCGCGATCGATGCTGGCGCGCACCCGCCGGTCGACGAGTCGGGGGCGGCAAAGCTGCTCGTGACTTCGCGAGCGCTGCGACTTCGACGAGACCGACAGGAGCTGTTCACCCGGTACGCGCCGCTCACCGCGCTTGGCGAGGCGGCGAAACACGCCGTCGCGTTCGACCGGGGTGGAGCAATCACCATCGGTACGCGGCTCCCCGCGGGGCTTTCCCTCCGCGGAGGCTGGGGCG
>DASYEE010000036.1:0-6252 GCA_036499165.1 Galbitalea sp.
CGAGCCGCAGGATCGTAGTACTTCGCTGTCATCGAATGTATCCTGAGCCGAAGCGCAGCGAAGTACTACGATCCTGCGGCTCGGTTGGACGACGACCAAATCCGCGAATTGGTGCGGATCGGCACCACCGCGCCGACGTCCTTCCACTTACAGAACTGGCGTTTCATCGCGGTACGCACACCGGAAGCCAAAGCTCGATTGCTTCCGATCGCTTGGAATCAGCCCGCGATCACCGATGCCGCCGTCACCTTTGTTGTCTGCGGTCAGTTGGCCGATTCCAGCGTCATACCAAAGCGCCTGGCACCACTGGTAGAAGCGGGCATCATGCCCGCGAAAATGGTCTCGGAATGGGAAACCCCTGCACGCGACCTGTATATGGAGTACCCCCAGCGCCAGCGCGACGAGGCAGTACGGACTGCCACCTTCGGTGCGGCGACGATGATCTATGCAGCGCGCTCGCTGGGCTTGGGTTCGACGCCAATGATCGGCTTCGATGCCGAAGCAGTTCACCGCGAGTTTGGACTGGCGGAGTACGAAGTGCCCGTCCTGCTGTTGTCCGTGGGGCTCGAACGTCCGGGGAACTGGGGGCAGAAGCCTCGCCGTCCGGTGGCTGAAGTGCTGGAATTCGCATAGTGGAGGAGTCCGCTCTTAGTCGGGCAGTGTCGGAAGGCTCCAAATGATCACGCCGAGTGACGAAGAGCCTTCCAAGTGGAAAATCGCATTGAAACCAAGCAAGTCGAGATGAATACGAAAGGTCAGAAATATGGAGATGCCGAAGATCGTCGTGAAGCCGGGTGAGCATACTTCGGTCTGGCTGGGCGGGATGGGAGTGGAATTCAAGATTTCCGGATCGGACACTGGGGGAGCCTTCGCGGTCGTGGAACATCCCATCGAACCGGGACGGCTCGTGCTGCCCCATGTCCACCAGTACGAGGATGAGTATTCCTACGTCTTGGAAGGGACGATCGGCGCAAGGGTCGGTGACCGCGAGGTTATCGCGGGGCCGGGCAGTTACGTGCTGAAGCCCCGCGGGGTGATGCACACGTTCTGGAACGCTGGCCCCGGCCCGGCGCGGATCCTGGAAGTGATCTCTCCGTCAGGGTTCGAGAACTACTTCTCCGAACTCGGCAGGGCCAAGGATCTGATCCGAAATCCTGAGTTGGCGGCGAAATACGGATTGACCTACTCGTCGGAGTGGGTCAACGGGCTGATCGAAAAGTACGGCCTGAAGCTGCTCGATGGGTCGACGGGCGCGACCTGAAGCGACTCGGTGAATGATCGGGGTGAGGTCTCGATCTCAAGCGGCGGTCAGACCCGTTCTCATGTAGACTTTTCGTAATACCAGCAACTGAAGGGACCATGATGCCCAGAACTGCAGTACCAGCGCCCGAACAAGTGCCGGCCACCTCGAAGCCGATGCTCGAAATGTTCACCAAGAACATCGGGTTCACTCCAAACATGATGGCGACCTTCGCGCTCAGTCCCATCGCGTTCAACGCATGGGCCACGCTGCTCGGCTTCTTAAGCAAAGCGCTCGACGTGAAGACGCGAGACAGCATCGGCCTCGCAGTCTCCGAAGTGAACGGCTGCAACTACTGTCTGGCAGTTCACAGCTTTACTGCCGAGCATCTGGCCAAGCTTCCGGCCCTCGAAATCATTCTCGCTCGCAAAGGGCAAGCGAGCGATCCGAAACGAAACGCTGCCGTTCGGTTCGCGCGTCGAGTCACTGAGACTCGCGGCCACGTCGATGATGCCGATGTCCAAGCCATTCGCGATGCCGGCTACACGGATGCGAACGTTATGGAGATCATCGCACTCGTAGCAATGTATTCGCTAACGAACTTTTTTAACAACGTGTTCGATCCCGAGAAGGACTTTCCCAGCGTTGCGCCGGCCGGCTCGATCTGAACTCGATCTGGTCGCATCGACCTCTCTTAACGTAGGGCACATCATGATTCGCAGAGTTTCGATATTAGCGGCGGGGATTGGTCTTGCGGCAGTTGGCATGACCGCGGCTCAGCACGACGAGAACCATTCCGGGTCGGTTAAGGCGCTGGCGGCCCGGGACATTGTGGAGAAGGTGGACGGCAAGGAGGCGAAGGCGACGGCCGTCGAGGTCACGCTGGAAGCCGGGCAGGCGGGCACCCCGCACCGCCATCCTGGACCAGTACTGGGGTACGTGATTGAAGGTGAGTACGAATGGGCGATCGATGACCGGCCTGCAACGGTCCTTAAGGTCGGCGAGACATTCTATGAGCCAGCCGGGTGCCTGCACCGAGTGTCGAAGAATCCGGGCAAGGCGAAGACCCGGGTGCTGGCGTGGGGCATCCACCCGCGAGAAGCCAAGGACCTCGCCATCCCGGAAGCCAAGAAAAAATAGTCCGGCCCCCAGACTTCAGGAGGAACCCCATGAACGTGTTCGTCGCGGGAGCAAGCGGTGCCGACGCGGCCTACCTCAGAACTAGGCTGCGGGGGACGAGAAGGATGTGCAGGTGGCGGACATCATGATCAAACCAGGGAAGCTCACCCGCTGGGTGGTAATGGAGGAGTCTTCATGAACGAATGCTACGAGGGGAGGGCTGCCGTCCGTTTGGCAGTCGTGTGCTGGGGGGTTCGGGTCGCGCTCGCGGCCTCTTTTCTGTCTGCAGTGGCCGATCGGCTTGGGTTCTGGGGACCACTGGGTACGCCGGGCGTTTCGTGGGGGAGTGTACCGAAGTACGAGGAGTACGTCGCGCAACTCAACTGGTTTGTGCCTGCCGGGATGGTGCCAGCGGTCGGGTGGGTAGCAACGGCTTGCGAGGTGCTCCTCGCAGTCGGCCTATTGATCGGCTGGAGGCTCAGCCAGGTCGCCGTCGCAGCCGGGCTATTGCTGACTCTATTTGCGGCGTCAATGGCCGTCGCCTTCGGCCCGAAGTCGCCGCTGGACTATTCCGTTCCCTCGGCAGCGGCTGCAGCGTTCTTGTTGGCCGTGATCTCGCGGCCGGTGCGTCAACCGAACTCGTGAGTTAACGAAGTTGCTCGGACACGATCATACAGGAGACAATTCCCATGAAAGCAATCGTAGTAACGAATCAGGCGGCCGGAACGGCCGGGATGAAGCTGTCCGAGCAGCCCGAGCCGCAGGCCGCGATCAACGACGTTGTGGTCCAAGTCCATGCGTCAGGATTCACCTGGGATGAACTAACATGGCCCTCGACATGGACCGATCGTCTTGGCCGTGACCGGACACCAGTTATTGCCGGGCAGGAGTTGGCGGGAGTGGTCAGTGCTCTCGGCTATGGGACGACAGGGCTGAGGATGGGACAGCGGGTCTTCGGCCTCACGGACTATTATCGCGGTGGCACCTTGGCAGAGTATGTCGCTGTCGAGGCGCGCAACCTTGCGCCGCTGCCGGGCGACGTCGATTTCACGGTGGGGGCGAGCGTGGCGATGCCGGGCCTGACTGCCTGGCAGGGACTGCTCGAGCACGGCCGTCTTCAGGCAGGTCAGAGCGTCCTCGTGCATGGCGCGGCCGGAGCCGTCGGTTCGATGGTAACACAGCTCGCCCGTGAAGCGGGTGCGTACGTCATCGGCACCGGACGCGCTACCCACCGTCATGCGGCGCTCGACTTTGGCGCGCAGGAGTTCGTCGACCTTGAAAACGACCAGTTGGAAGACATTGGCAAAGTCGAACTGGTTTTCGATGTCTTCGGCGGCGACATCGTAAAGCGGTCCACAGGCCTGATTCGCTCCGGAGGAACGCTTGTGACCATCGCCGGCCCGACCGAGGCACGGCCCGCCGATGGTCGCACGATTGACTTCGTCGTCGTACCCGATCGCGCCCAATTGAGCGAGATCATTCGCCGTGTGCG
Organism: Galbitalea sp.; assembly: GCA_036499165.1. GTDB lineage: Bacteria > Actinomycetota > Actinomycetes > Actinomycetales > Microbacteriaceae > Galbitalea. The sequence goes on from DASYEE010000036.1 coordinate 3,852, forward strand.
TGACGGACGGTTGCGGACGAACATCGGCAACGTCTCAACCCTCGATGACGCTGTCGCCACCTTCAACTCGACCAAGCCACGCAAAGGGAAGACGATCATTTGTGTTCGGCCGTAAGCCACGGAAGTCTGGCGAGAACACTCTTGAGCTCCACCGAATTCTTTCATTTCCGCGAACCTCGAGACACGAGAAAGCGTCGAATTCAGGAACGCGGCATCTATGGAACGACTCATCTCGTGGTGTCAACGGAAAGGATGGATTGCCTGATGGGTGACCGACAGAATTACGACCTAATCGTGCTGGGCAGCGGGAGGGGCAGGTTCCTCGCCTGGTCCACGGCTTCGGCAGGCAAGCGGACGGCAGTCGTGGAACGACGCTACATCACGGGGGCCTGCCCCAGCATTGCGTGCTTGCCGAGCAAGTATTTGATTCACGGTGCAAAAGTCGCGAGCTATTTCCGCCGAGGGGCCGAGATCGGGATTGTCCCGGACAATTGGACTGTCGATATGTCCGTCATTCAGAACGGCAAGCGTCAGATGGTCGACGCTATGGTCGTCCGGAATGAAGACTTCTATCGAGCCAGCGGCACCGAGCTAGTCATGGGACAGGGCCGCTTCGCCGGGCCGAGGACGATCGAGGTCGTGGACGCCGATGGCAGGACGCGGACCCTCTATGGCGAGGTGGTCGTGATCAGCACCGGCTCCCGAGCCCGGATCGATCCGATCCCGGGCTTGGCTGAAGCGCGGCCGATGACGCACGTTGAGGCTCTCGATCTCGACCGCGTCCCAGGTCACCTCGTCGTACTGGGAGGCGGCTATATCGGTCTCGAGCTGGCCCAGGCGTTTCGCCGCTTCGGCAGCCGTGTGACGGTCATCGAGCGGAACGATGCGTTGGCACATCGCGAGGACCGCGACGTCTCGGCAGCTCTGCGCGAGCTCTTCGAGGACGAAGGGATCGACGTTCGCACCGGCAGCCGTGTCGAGTGCGTCGAGGGGCGATCTGGCGAGTCTGTGAAACTGCATGTGACGCGCGACGGGGCAAGGGACATGATCGAAGGGACGGATCTCCTCGTCGCGACGGGACGGACCCCGAACACCAATGGCATCAATCTCGAGGCGGCCGGTATCGAGCGGGATGACCGTGGCTTCGTCAAAGTCGACGAGCGATGCCGGACGACGGCACCCGGGATCTGGGCGGTGGGCGATTGCGCGGGCAGCCCACAGTTCACTCACATCGCCGACGACGACGTCCGCGTGGTCCGCGACAACCTTGCCGGCATTGACCGGACAACGACCGGACGTCAGGTCCCGTATTGCCTGTTCACCGATCCCGAATTGGCGCGAGTCGGCCTGAGCGAGTCGGAGGCCAAGCGCCGAGGGATCCCCTACCGCCTTGCGAAGATCCCGATGACCGCCATTGTCCGCACTCGCACCCTTTCCGAGCCTCGCGGCTTCTTCAAAGCGTTGGTCGCCGTCGATAGCGATTGCATACTTGGCTTCACCGCATTCGCGCCCGAGGCCGCCGCCGTCATGACGACCGTCCAGGTCGCGATCTCAGCGGGGCTCTCCTACACGGACTTGCGCGACGCGACTCTCGCTCACCCGACGATGTCGGAAGGCCTCGCGGCGCTGTTCCGCGCAGTGCCCGACCGAACCTGATCTGCCGATTGCCACTACAACGCCATCTTCCCTGAAAGCGAGACCTGTGCAAGATCTGATCGAGGGAGGCCACTGACACGACACCCCCGGACACCGCGCGCAGGATTGCCTTCGAAGCCGGTCGTTATCAAAGCGATAACTCGCGGCGTCAGGGTTCGGGCCAGGACAGTAATGCGGCACGCACAACCCGGCGGGCAGTCTCCCGCGACGAACCGGCTTTGGCCTGCACGGCCAGGCCCTGGATTAGCGAGATGATGAGCGAGGCCGCATCGTCGCTGGTGATACCCGGTGGCAGCGGAGCCACGACCTTCGTCTCGTCAAACCGCTCGCGCAGCCGCACCCGGAAGAGCTCGCGGCCGCGTATAAGTTCCTGCCTGATTGACTCGGACGCCGTGGAACCGGCCAGCGCGGTGTTCAGTTCGAGGCAGCCCACGGGGTTCACCCGGCCACAATGGAGTTCAATGACTCCATCGAGCAGCCGCTGGGCGATGCGACGTGGCGTTGGCTCCGCCAGCGCTGCATGCCGAAAATCGAGAAAGTCACGCTGGTATCGCTCAACAACACGCCAGAAGAGCGTCTCCTTGCTACCAAAGGCCTTGTAGAGGCTTGATTTCGTCAGCCGCATCGCAGCCATCAGGTCATCTAGCGATGTGCCTTCGTAGCCTTTCTCCCAAAACAGCCGAAGCGCAGCCTGCAAAACCTCGTCTTCATCAAATTCACGCGGACGTCCCATAACTCTTGCTCG
>DASYEE010000037.1:0-10463 GCA_036499165.1 Galbitalea sp.
ACCCAACGTCGGCACGCCGGGAATCATGACTGGGCTGGGTGCGAACCACTTGATCTCTCTTGGTTCTGAGCCTGGCGGCAAGACGGCCAGGTCCTCGCCACCGAGGTAGCTCAGCTCGGCCGCCTTAGTTCCGTCGGCAAAGTTGAGCACGACAGTAAAGTCGACGTGCACGTTCGTAACGGGGACATCTGACGCGTTCCGGAGCATCGCGACTGCGCCGGAGATGCCCTCGTAGGCGATGTCGGGGCCACTCTGCTGTTGTTGCCAGTTAGGTATAAAGCGATCAGGCCATGCAGCAACCAGCGACGCCTGGGCGGTCCGCTTGGCCCGAAGCAGTTCCCCCTCTCTGTCGCGCTCAAGGTTGAAGGCGCCGGCGGCATACCGGGCAGCAACGATCGCGGCCCCGAAAGCTGCAACCGTCGCAATCGCGGCGACCCAGTCAGGAATTGACCCGGCGTCAGCTCCGAGGAACAAGCCGATGGTGATAGCGACAGCGAAAACGCAGAGAACCATGCCTGCCAAGGTCGCGTAGCGGGTCTTGTTCGTCACTACTCAATCGTCTCATCGTTCGCTGGCACATGACCTCCGAAGGGCGTTGGCTCGTGCGGAGAAGCCTTCGGGCTATGGAGATCCTCTGTTCGTCTCGGGGGTACTCGCGGCGACATGACCGGGGCCCGTAGCGGCGAGCACGCATCGTCAGTTTGTGTTGGTGCGTCGACCTAGGTGACAGGCATGGCGACGTTTGTATCTGGAAGCCACCAGTGCCCAGACTGCGGGCAAAGGCACACTGGCTCGCGAGCCTTTGAAGTACACGATGATTTCCGAGCACGCACTGACTGGTGCGCCTTCGTATGTGCACAGGGCCACATCTGGGCACGTCCAGGCATGGAGGCGGTGAAGTAGGGATCTGCAAAGTCGCGCCCAATAGAAAGGCTCGCCGCGGAAAGGCCACGCCATTGCACTATGGCCGGTTGCGACCTAGATCGTCGTGCGCTTGCACCCACTCCTCGGCCACCACGGCCGCCCCAAGTGACAACTCCCCGGCGAGCACGGTCGCGGCGACGATCTCGGCCAACTTGTAGACCTTGCCGGCGCCGTAGCAGTCAATGATCTCCAGGCACTCGCGCTGCGTCGCCAACCCGGTCCCACCGCCATACGTCGCGATAATCAGCGACGGCAAGGTGATCGAGGCGTAGAAGTCGCCATTCGGCAGCAGCTCCGAGAACCCGTACGCAGCCGAGGACTCGGCGACGTTCGCAGCGTCCTGACCGGTCGCGATGAATATCGCCGCAATCGCGTTCGCACTGTGATTTCCGTTGTTGTTCGTCACCGACATGATCGCGCCGAGTTGGCCCCGGATGCGAGCCGCCCAGAGCTTGTCGGTCGAGACGTGCATGTGCTCCTCGACCAGCGCAGCCGGCAGGGTGATCTCGGCGACGACCCGCTTGCCGCGGGTATGCAACATGTTGACGACCGAGGTCTTCTTGTCGGTGGCGAACTGACCCTCGAGCAGGAAGTGCAGCTCGCCCGGGTAGTTCTGCTTGATCCAGGCACAGGCCGCGAACGTCGCCTTGCCGGTCATGTTCTGCCCCGCAGCGTCGCCGGTCGTGTAGTTGAAGCGCGTGTAGAGCAGCTTGGAGACCGAGAACTTCTGGATCTCGATCAGCTTGCCCGAGGTCGTCGTGGTTTGCGCGGCAGCTGCGATGTCGTCGAAGTGCTCGTCGAGCCAGCCGGAGAACGTCCGGGCGTCGCGCGCGTTGTCGAACGTGAAGACCGGCGCGCGCTGCATCTTGTCGTCGATGACCGTGGTGGTGATGCCGCCGGCCATCCGGGTCAGCTTCATGCCCCGGTTGTACGACGCGACCAAGGTGCCCTCGGTCGTTGCAAGCGGTACGAAGAACTCGCCCTGCGCGTGCTCGCCGTTGACCAGCAGCGGCCCGGCGAGCCCGATCGGCACCTGCGCGACCCCGAAGAAGTTCTCGATGTTGCCCGGCAACGACTGCGGGTCCAGCGAGTACTGCGCCTGGTGCTCGACGGCGTTGCCCGTCTGCTCGCGCACGAACTCCTGCCGCGCCTTGATGGCAGCATCGCCGTAGTCGTCAGTCGCGTCGCGGGGGATCATGCGGTCGGTCATGGGGAGGAGAATGCCACGTCCAGTGGTTCACCCAACGTCCACGGTCATCCCCGGCGCAACGCATCGACCGGCTCGACCCTGGCGGCACGGATCGACGGGTAGAGGCCAGCTATCAAGCCGGTCAGCGCACCTGTGGCGGGAGCTACGGCGATCAGCCACCCAGGCAGAACCGCCGTCCAGTGATGGGTCGCGGCTACGGCGAGCGTCGAGGCGACCCCGAGACTGCTCCCTACTAGCCCCCCGACCGTGCCCAGCAAGCATGCTTCGACCAGGATCTGGGCCATCACGTGACGCGGCAGCGCTCCCAGCGCCCGCCTCAGCCCGATCTCTGCGAATCGATCCAGCACCGAGACGAGGGTGGTGTTAGCGATCCCAACGGCGCCGATCACTAATGACACTCCGGCGAGGACGAGGAAGAGTTGCTGCAGCTCAGCCGAGACTCGATCGCGGACGATCGTCGGATCCGACACGGCATCGGGTCGGTAGGCCGAGGGATGATCCGCATCTAGGGCGAACGGTAGCTGCCGCGCGACGACAGAAGCAGCGCCCAAGTCGACAGAGACGACCATCGTCGGTGCGGCCGTCGAGTCCGGAGGACCGAAGGCCGAGCTCGCAGCCCCCACCGGTACATACACACTGCCGGCGCTGGCGCCTTCGCCCTGACTGGCGCCGATGATGCCGACGACCAGGAACTGCACGTCGTCGATGTACACGTACGCCGGCAGCTCCGGGCCGCGGATGCCGAGGTGTGCGGCGACCGTGGATCCGATGACCGCGGATCTAGTCGAGACGACGTATGGGTCGAGGGTCCGCCCTGCCGTCAGCATCGAGCGCACCGATCCGAGGAAGCCAGCACTGACGCCGACCACGTCGACCTTGACCGAGGGCAGGTCCTCTCGGCCGAGGTAGCGGGCAACCCGTCCGCCGGGCAGCCAGTCGACCCGAATCCCTGATGATCGGACGCCACGAACGGTGTCCACCCGGCGTTCCGCGTCTACCGCGAAAGCCGATGCGGTGTCTCCCTGCCCGACATACGAGACCGATACTCGGGTCGCGGCTCGTTGGTTGAAGGAATCGCCGATCTGGGAGTTGGCCGACCCTGTGATCCCGACAACGGCGACGAATGCACCGACCCCGAGCAGAGTCCCCAGGCCGGTCAGTGCCGCGCGGCCGGGACGTTGGGCGAGTCCCGCGATGACCTCGGCCAGGAGTGCAAGGCCGGACATCCTGCTGACGGGCAGGCCGGGCCGCCTCGTCCCTCTCATGCTAAGAAGACCCGTCCGTCGCGCATGGTGAGGGTTCGATCCGCTCTGCCAGCAACCGATGCGTCATGCGTGATCAGCACGATCGTGTGGCCCTGACTGTGCAGGTCGGAGAGCAGACCGAGGATCGTCTCGGAGTTGGCCGAGTCCAGATTGCCCGTCGGTTCATCACACAGCAACACGGAGGGTCGGTCGGCCAAGGCTCGTGCGATGGCGATCCGCTGTCGTTCACCTCCTGACATCGTCGCCGGCAGAGCAGACTGCCGGTGAGCGAGCCCAACACGCTCGATCGCATCTGCAGCGTTGCGACGGCGCACCCGCCCTGGGCGACCGCAGTACAGACCGGAGAGGGCCACGTTCTCAAGCGCCGTTCGTCGCTGTAGGAGTTCGAAGCTCTGGAAGACGAAGCCGATCCTGTCCCCGCGCAGACTCGTGCGTGCCGTCTCGGTCAGGCCGCCCATATCGACCCCGTCAAACAGGAACTTCCCGAAAGTCGGCCGATCGAGCAGCCCCAAGATGTTGAGCAGGGTCGTCTTGCCGGAGCCCGAGGTGCCCACGACAGCGACGAACTCGCCGTGCTCGACGGTCAGCGTGCAGCCCCGGAGAGCGTGCACCTCGGGAGGCCCAGGGAAAACCCGTGCGACATCCTGGAGCGCGAGGACCGGCCTCATCGGATGCCGATGAGGACGTCGTCGCCCGCCTTCAACGCGCCCGGAAGGGCAGTGACGCTCGAACGGCCATTCGCTTCCGCAGAAACGGCGACGGCGACGTGGTGATGGCCGCGGGCCATCACCACGTACAGGCTTCCGTCCGGCCGAGCATGGATCGCCGAGTCTGGAACGACGAGCGTTGCCTGACGCGCGCGGGTTGATGCCGTGCCCGCCACCTGCTGTCCGGAGGTGTTCATCGGCAGGCTCCGGGATGGAGAGATTGTCACGAGAGAGGTGTAGCCGGCGTCTCCGTCCGCGGCTGGCGCGGCGACCGAGAGAACACGGCCGGAGAACGAGCCTAGGGATGTGGCCTGCAGTTGGATCCGTTGGCCGGGTCGGACCTTGGCTGCGTCCAGCGGGTCGAGCCGCGCGACGACGACTGGAGCGCGCGAGGCGAGCGTCACCGTGCCGACATCGGACGCCCCGAGCCTGGAACCCACGAGCGCAACCCGTGCAGGCAGGACCGGGACCATGGCGATCTCGTCCGCCCGGAGACCCGGGCTCGCCGCGGTTGCCGGGAATCCGGCATGTGCGTACAAGGCTCGGATCGCGTCTTCGGTTCCCGGGCCGAAGACGCCGTCGCGATCGCCGGTCAGGTGTCCGGCATCAGCCAACGATGCCTGGAGCCGCGAGACGTCGGGCCCGGTGTCGCCAGGCGCCAAGTCACGCCACAGCGGTACTCGCCCTCGCAGTGCGATCACGGGATTGTCGTTGATCGTGATGAGGACGTCTCCTGACGAGACAGACTCCCCTCGCCGGACTGCAACCCTGGTGACGACTCCCGTCGCCGAAGGCGTCACTGTGAAGGCGGCGCCGAGATCCACCGTCCCCACGAAAGCGACGCTCTGCGTCAGATGCTCACTGCGCACCGTGGCAACCAGATCGCTCAACGGTGGTGGCTGCGCATCAGCTGCAACCTGCGCAGGTGAGCGGAGTCGGGTACTGGCCCACCATCCTGCGCACGATGCGATGGCCGCCACCAAGATCAACACGCCGACGAACCAGGCCTGACGCCTCATCGCGGCCAATCCGTGCGCGCCGCTGCGCCACGCCTAGCCACTACTCGCCGGTCCCTCACCCTTGCTCCCGTCCCACTCCACCCGATTCGTCGGAGCCGGGTAGGTCGCGATGATCCGGGCAGCTTTGGCAAGCAGAGCGTTGAGGTAGTGCTGGTAAGCAGCGACCAGCTCGGGGTGCTGGTCGAGCGCTGCACTCTCGTACGCCGTCAGCAGCGCGACCTGGGTGTCGACATTGCGACTGGACTGTTGGCACGCCGCATCAGCGTCGGCGACGGCGATCTCGCGCGATGAGATGTGACTGCTCCAGCCCGAGATGGCCGTGCCGGTCGAGTTCTTCTCACCATCCATCTCGAACTCAGTGATCGGGTCTCCATCGCTCTGGTAGGCGTAGCCGCGCTGCTTCATGCAGTCGACCCAGGCGCGCCGAGGACCTGCCCGCCGCGGGTCGCTGCCCGCTTGCGCCCCCGCGTCAGCGATAAGCGGGCGGATGTCTGCCGTCGGCGGACCTCCCAACGACCGGGTCACCGATGTATCGCAGGAGAGGATGACTTCACGCGGTGTCGGTGTCCCCACGTACGCAACGTGCTCTCCCCCCGACGGGTTCGCGACAGGATCGTGGAACCCGAACTGTGCCATCCGCCGAGGGTTGACCGGTCCGAACGGCTGCACCCCCGCGAAAGGTTGGGTGAAGATCGTGATCCAGTCGGGCCGATCGCTAGGCGACATCGCAAACGTTTGCCCGGATGCCGCTACACAGCGACTGAGCAGCGTGTCGTAGGCGAGCAGGATCTTGGTGTCCTGCGTAGCGTTCGGCAGCAGGGCGACCGCAGGCGTGATGACCTGAGCGTCCGTCGTGATCCGTACCAGTCGGATCGGCGGCCGGCGGGCCGTTGGCGTCGCACGCTCCGCCCCCGAGCAGGCGGCCAGAGCGCAAAGCGCACCAACCACCAGCACGATGGAGCCGAACCGAACCGCGAAGGCCCGACTCACACGCTGTGCTGCGGTTGAATGACCGTCTGGCTCGAGCAGCCGTAGTCATACCGACCAGAACTTCCGTCTTTGTCGTAGGCGCAGGTCTGGATACCGACGGTGTGGGTGGTGCTAGCGGCCAAAGTGGAGGTGTACTCCCACCCGTTGTTGGCGCCGTCGGAGTCCCACCACTGGCCGCCCTTCCATCCCGCGTTGTAGTAGACGAAAGCGACGTAGGCGCTGATGCTGTCGCTGTTCGTGTCCTGAACCATGGCCTTCCGGTCATCCCATCGGAAGCAGGACTTACCGAGATCGACACCTCCAACTGCGTAGACGCGGCTGCCATCGCTCCCTGACGGGCAGGCAGGCACGGCGCTTGCCGACCCTGCCGAAGCCACAAGGGCACCCATTGCAGCTGCCATCACCATCACGACGCTGAACGTCGCATGACCAAGTACCCGCGGCCGTGGGCCGCCACCGATCTGTTGCATGCATACCTCCAGAGAAACTGCGCTTGTCTACCAAGGCAGACACGACGACAGAGGATCAAGCACGCGATTCTGCAAACTTTCGAGGCGCAGCGGCACAAGACACCGGAACTGGAGTTGCCGGGTGCCAACGGTCGGGCACCGACTCAGCCCGTCTCGTCCTCCACTCCCGATGGCTCGGTCCATTCACTGACGACGTACGCGTTGGCCGTCCGCGACCAGATCCGGAACTCCTGCACGCCGAGTCCCTTGAGCGTCGAGACGAGCTCGTCCAGCGACTCATCGGTCGTGTCGTCCGGCTCGTCCGGCGTACGGGCAGGCATCAGCAATCCCCACGCGCGCCGAAGGAGGCCGAGATGTCTGCCATGCCCGTTTTATACCCAATGCGGACGAAGGGCACGCAGGTTTCTGCGAAGGTCTGACCGAACGGTCGAGGCCCTCGCGCGATCGCCCCTCCCGGAATCCCCGTTGGCTTGATCGAGCGCCTCCCCTACCGTCTTCGGGTGAACATTTTGCGAGAGGAGGTTCCTGGTACTGCCGCACACGACATCGATGCGCGCAGTGTTTCTGCACGCCCGCATATTGATGGTCTCCTCGTGCAGGTCGACTCCACGACGTCGACCGCCTTGGACTCCGCTCTCGTGGCGAGCTTCCTCTCGTGCGCCCTCCCGGTCGCCGCGAGCTTCCGGATCCCCTACTCGCTGGCGTCGCTGTCCATCGCCGTCCCGGGACTCGAGGTGACGCACCAGTTCTCGGGCCCGTACACCCGATTCGTCCGGATGGCCGAGGCTGGTGTCGCCGAGATCCTGATCACCCAGGATGGCTCGATGACCGACGTGGAGATCCTGGCGCGCGACCACCCGACCGCCTCGACCCTGTGGGACACGATCCGAAGCCGAGTCGTCGACGAGCTGGACGACGACGGCATGACCCGGTGCGAGATGTGGTCAATCGGACGGCATGGCGCGACCAGCCACGACCACACGGTCCAGGCGTCGCGGTGGGTCGACGTACGCCGCAACTACGCACGTACGACCGCCGCGCAGCTCGACGAGCTGATGACGCTGACGGCTCCCGAGGAAAACGGCGGACTCGTGCTCTGGCACGGGCCGCCGGGCACCGGGAAGACCTCGGCGGTGCGCGCGCTGATCACCGAGTGGCTGCCGTGGTGCGACGCCCACGTCATCACCGACCCGGAACAGTTCTTCACGTCGCCGGACTACCTGCTCGACGTAGTCGAGAAGTCGCCGCGCCCGGACTTCCGTGCGCCGCTGCGTACGCTCGACGAGCGCGCTCCTCGCCGCTGGAAGCTGATCGTCTGCGAGGACGCTGACGAGTACCTCCGCAGCGACGCCCGCGAGCGCTCGGGGCCGGCACTCGGGCGCCTGCTCAATCTCACTGACGGGCTCCTCGGCGAAGGCACCCGCACGCTGGTCCTGCTCACGACGAACGACGCCATCGGCCGCATCCACCCGGCCGTGCAGCGTCCCGGGCGCTGTCGCGCGTCGATCGAGTTCCCGGCCCTGTCGGTTGCCGAGGCCGCCGCCTGGTGCCCCGCCGAGATCACGCCGCCGAAGTCGTCCGCGACGCTGGCAGAACTGTTCGCGCTGGCGCGTGGGCGGGACGTCATCGAGCCTGAGGTGGGCGCAGGGCTGTACCTGTAGGTCGCATATCGGATATTTCGTGCTAACTTTCGCGTTCACCGGGGCATATCGGGGAATTGTGAGGAGTTCAACTTGCGGAAGTTCCCAGATCCATATCGCGGCATTCGGAGATGCTCAGCCCTCGTGCTGTTCATGGCGATGGGCATCGTCGCCTTGGGCGCGCCGGCGTACGCAGGATCGAAAGCGTCCGATTCAGCGGCCCGAGCATCATGCGCGCCAGACCTCGTGACCGAAGACGGCACGTGCGTCCGCCGCCTCCCTTCGCCCCCGCTGACCAAAGCCGATCGTCAGGACTTAGCGCGAACCAACACAGAGATCGCCAACCTTGGTTCGACTGACCGATCAAGCACCTGGTCAGGGACCAACGTGCTTCCCGAGGTCGAACAGATGCATCTCCTCAAGGAGGGACAAGGAGACGGAGGCGCCTGGTGGACCTGCGGGCCAAGCGCCACGCGCAACCTCGTTTCGGCGATGTACAAGCGACTTACCGGCTCCTACAAGGACTTCGGCGAGCAAAAAATCGGTGCGATGGAGGGCACCACCCATCACGGGACTGCTCGCGCGAACGTCGCATCGGCATTGAACAAATACTTCCCTCGAACGAAGCACTTCGGACCGTGGATCACCACGCGGCCAAGCAACGCCGCGATGTATTTCCACACGGTCGCCGTCACAGTAGATCTCAAGCTACGGCCGTTGATCGCGAACATCGACACGGAGTATCTGAGCTATTTCGGGCAGTCGGACGGCAACGGACTCGACCACTTCAACCTCGTCTACGGTTCGCGAACCACTACCGACGGGAAGGTGTACCTACGCGTCGCTGAAGAGTGGGACCCCCATCGCGCCTACGGCATGTACGCCAACAGCGCGCCCTACGGCAAGTACTGGGTCCCTCTTAGCCAAGCATTCAACGCGATCAATCACACCTCGATTCACGGCATCGTGCGGTGACACGGCAGCTCGCGGCAGCCGTGACTCTGGCCGTCGCTATGGTGACCAGCGGCTGCCATCCGACGGGCAATGACACGCATAGCACCGCGCCCGTTGTCCGGGGCGATATCAACCCGAGGGTGATCCAGTCAGTCGTTCTCGGACGAGGAGTCGGATGGGTTGGATATGCCGCTAACCGTCTCGTCTACGCGAAGTCGCCGACCGCCGACGGTCCGCGCTCCACAGTGTTTTCACGGGACCTCACGACCGGCCAAACCTCTCTCGTTGCCCGGTCCGGATTCGCTCACGGCATGTTTGCGGGAGCTGTCGCCGTGGGATCGTGGACCGTCGTGGTCGATCAGACAGGTTGGCGTTCGCCCGAGGACCCGAGGGCACGGTGGCGCGTGATCGCCATCGATTCGCGAAGCCATCGCCGAGTCGTGCTCGCGACCAGCGGCAGGGGTGTGACCGCGCTCATTCCAGTGCTTAAAGCGAGCGACGGACTCGCCTACTGGACATCGGCTGAAGCGGATCGCTCAGCGCGCGAGTCGGTCTGGCGCGCTGGGTGGTCGAAACCGCGCCTGCTACTGCGCAACGCTCAGATGGTCCCGGCATCAGAGTCCGTCGGCAACGACTCGATGTCGTTCGTGGGCCCAGGCGCCAAGCCCGGAGCCACTCTCGCGTCAGCGGACTGCTGGCAGATCCCGATCACAGGAGGCCACCCCGGCCCGTGGACCACATCGGGTCTTGCCATGAGCTGCTCGGCAGATGGACCTAACGAGGCGTGGACCGAGCACATCGAGGCCCACCCGAAGAAGGTGCCAGCGGAGGGGATGAGCGACGAGCCATATCGACTGTGGCTGCGGATCGGAGGTTCTGCGCCTCGCCTAGTAAGCCAGGGATACATGTCTACCCTTGCGCCCCTCATCATCGGGCGGGTTCTGGTCTGGGCAACGCTCGATGACGATCCAGTCTTCGTTGACGTAGACCACCTGGCGCCCCCGCGAGCACTAGGCCGAGGAGCTCTGTCACAGGACCCGATGGCTGACGGCTCGACGTTGATCCTGGTTCACCGCAGCGCCGCTGGCTCAACCTCGGCGGATGTAGTCGACATGGATCCATCGGGCTACTAGGCGGCCGTGCTCACCCCCGGTGGTGAGCCAGCAACTCCCCCGCCACCTCACCCACGGCCCGCACCAACCCCGCCGGCGAAACCACCACCGCATCCGGACCCGCCACCAGCATCAACAACCCCAGCCGCCGCTCGACCGGCTCGAGCAGCTC
>DASYEE010000038.1:0-13621 GCA_036499165.1 Galbitalea sp.
AGAAGGATGACCGCAGTAACGTACCCGAGTGGCGTGAGCACGTGCTGGATGACGCCGCCCGTCTTCGACGGTTCGGTGAAGGGGAAGAAGCGTGTGCCGTATGTGAGCGCGCCCTCGGTCTCGACCGCCGGAACGGTGACCGTGCCGAGCCAGGTCACGAACCCGAGCGAGTAGCTCGTGAACTGCCCCCACACCAGGTTCGGGAACCGGATGACGCCTCCGGAGACGGGGAACATCGGCCCGAGTTCCGCATAGGTGAGCGCAATCAGCAGGATCAACCCGCCGGCGATCAACCAGGAAAAGACGGCTGCCGGCCCCGCGATGGTGGATGCGGTGAACGCGCCGAACAACCAGCCGGACCCGATGATCCATCCGATCGAGGCGAAGAGCAGGCCGAGCGGCCCGACATCCCGGCGTAGGCGGTGTGGTTCGGTGCTCATCCATCCACTTTCGCTCCGGCCACGCGTGCGAGCACAGGGGCAGACGCGGGAGAGTGCTTCTGCTACTGTGCGGCTGGCGCGAAGACCTGACGATCGAGTGCTTCCCGGCCTCTCCTGCGCCAGAGCACCGCAGATTCGTCCTGCTAGTCAGTGACATCGTGCTCTCGGCCGAGATCGCACCCTTCATACAGTGAAGACGTACTCAAGGTCGAGTCTCCCCTTCCGAGGTGGCTGACCGAGGTTCGTCGGTTCCTTCACGAGGGGTGTGGCTATGTCTTTCACTGAACGGTCAACGAATGGGCGCGGCAAGCGCGTCATCGTGCTTTCTGCGCTCGCAGCCGTGACGGCGGTTGTGCTGGCATCCTTCTCCGCTCCCGCCTGGGCGGGCGACGACCAGGGCGCTCCTTCCTATTATTCGAGCGGCCTCGCGGCGACGCCGACGATGGGCTGGAACACCTACTACGGCATTGGTGGCGGAAGCGGAGACACCGAAGCTGCGGTCAAGAACGTGGCCGACTACATGGTCTCTAGTGGGCTTGCCAGCGCCGGATACAACTACGTCTGGCTCGACGGAGGGTGGCAGGCCTCGACGCCACGCAACGCGACAACCGGGGAGCTTCAGGCGGATGCGACGCGGTTCCCGGATGGAATCGCTGCGCTCGCGACCTACGTCCACTCAAAGGGGTTGAAGCTCGGCATCTACACGGATGCTGGCGCATACGACCCGACGTACTGCGGCCTCGGCAGCGGGGGTCATTACACGACAGACGCCAACCAGTTCGCTGCGTGGAACGTGGATGCGGTGAAAGTCGACTTCCTGTGCGGCATCGAACAGAATCTCGACCCCAAGACGGTGTACACGCAGTTCAGCGCGGCGATTGCCTCGAGCGGGCGAGCGATGATCCTGAACCTCTGCGACCCGGTGACCGCGGCGTGGGGTGTGTCAAGCTCGCCGCAGCAGCAGGCCGGTTTCACCTACTCGTACGGCCCCACCGTCGCGGATTCGTGGCGCACAGACACGGATGTCGCCGGGGGCACGCCTGCGACCGGCGAGTGGGCTGACGTGCTGCGAAATGCGGACGACAACGAGGCGCACCCGGAGGCGAACGGGCCAGGGCACTTCAATGACCCGGACAACCTGATTCCGATGCGCACGATCCCTGGCGGAACGCTCGAGCTGACCCAGACGGAGTCGACGAGCCAGTTGGTGCTCTGGGCGGAGATGGCGTCGCCGCTGATCATCGGGTCTGACCCGCGAACGTTGACGACCGCGATGCTGAACGTGCTGAAGAATCCAGCCGTCATCGCCGTTGACCAGGATGCGCTGGGTATTCAGGGCGTCGCGGTCGCGAACTCTGCGACGGGCACGGTCTACAGCAAGGTGCTCTCCGGCAGTGGCCAGCGTGCCGTCGTCCTTCTCAACAGGACGAGCTCTGCGGCATCCATGACCGTGAACTTCGCGAGCGCGGGCCTCAGCGGGACGGTATCCATGACCGACCTGCTCGCCCAGGCATCCCTCGGCACCGCGACGACGTCGTACACGACGACGGTGCCGGCGCACGGCACGACTTTCCTGAAGCTCAGCGGCACCACCGCGGCGCCAGGAACGAGCCTTGGCGGAACCGCGACCACCAGCCCCGCGATCGTGCGCGTCGACGACACCCACGCGACCTCATTCGTGCGCGGCTCGGACGGGGCGCTGTGGTCGAACACCCTCGCCGGGTCGGCCTGGGGAACGACATGGACGAGCCTCGGTGGCCCGACCTCGGGACAGATCCTCGGCCAGCCCGCCGCATACGGCTCGACCGGCGGTCGCATCGACGTCTTCATTCGCGGCACGGATAACGCGGTCTACCAACGCACGTACAGCGGCACCGCCTGGGGAGCCTGGACGAGCCTCGGGGGCAGCGTGACCGACGCACCAACGGTCGCATTCGCGTCGCCGACATCCTGGACATTGTTCGCGCGCGGCAGTGACGGCCAGGTCTGGGATCGCACGAACGCCAGCTCCACCTGGTCGAGCATTGGATCGCCGAACGGCCTGCCGACCTATGGCCGCCCCAGCGCCGTCACCGACGCGAACGGCACATACGTCGCCGTGCGCACCTCCGATGACGCGGTGTGGTGGCGCGTGAAAAACACCGCTGGCACGTGGGGTAGCTGGACCTCCATCGGTGGCACCGTCAGCGGCAGCCCGACCCTGCTCGCGACGAGCGGCGGAATCTACCTGTTCGCCCGCGCAGGCGACTACACGCTCTGGCAGAACACGTGGCACACCTCGTCGTCGAGCTGGGCGGGGTGGTCGCAGCGCACCGAGTTCGGAAGCGACAACTTCACGGGCGCGGTAGGGGCAGCCAACGGCGCTTCCGGCACGGCCTGGGTCGTGGTCAACGGTGTCGATGGCCACGTGCACCAGGTCGTGCTCTAAGCGCTAATCCCGCAGTTCGTTGCGATGGAACGTCAGCGCGTAGATGATCAACACGTCGACCGCGATAACGATCACCGACCACCACGGCTGAACGGGGATCAGGAACAGCTGCCCCACCGCACTGACGATCGCGAGGATGACGGATGCGATGACAGCCCACCTTGCGCCCGCAAGGAGGCAGATGCCGACGATGATGAAGACCACGCCGACGATCAGGTTCCACCATCCCCACCCTTTGACGTTGAAGATGAAAAGGGTTCCGTTCACCGTCGCGTAATAGGTGTGTGGCCCAATTAGCGCCACCAGCCCCTGGAACCCGCTGAAGAGCCCGCTCAACAGGATGATCATGCCCGCGAACACGTCGACCCCGAGCCATCCGGTCGTTCGCTGACCAGTCGTTCTTTGTGTACTCATCAATCCCACCGCCTTGAATCAGTGACCCGCGCGGCCCTCCTTGAGCACGACGCAGTTGCGAGGCTATGAGGAACGCTCCCGCGGTGCGCTCACCCATTACGGATGATCGCCGTCAACGCGCCCGGCGGCGTCGAACAGCCAAGGGATGCGAGGATTGGCTCTGTCGCCCCGCGGGCGACCACGATTGGAGCAGGCCAGGATGTCAGGCAAGAGCGGCCCGTCGAGGTTGGCCGTCGATACGGGAACGAACCATCGGGCAAGCGGGATCACGGTGCTCGCTCTCGCAGCGCTCGGCGTCGTTTTCGGAGACATCGGAACGAGCCCGCTTTACGCGCTTCGAACGGTGTTCACCATCGATAACGGCGCGGTGAGCGCGACCCGAGGCGATGTCTACGGCGTCATCTCAATGATGTTCTGGAGCATCACGATCGTCGTCTCGATCAAGTACGTGCTCATTCTGATGCGCGCTGACAACAAGGGCGAGGGCGGAGTGATGGCCCTTGCGGCGCTCGCCGGTCGCCTCTACGCCAAGCGCAAGGGAGGCGCGACGATCTTCCTCGTCATTGGCATCGTCGGTGTTGCACTCTTCTATGGTGACTCCCTCATCACACCAGCGGTGTCCGTGCTGTCGGCGGTCGAGGGGCTTGAGACGGCAGCCCCGTCCGTCGGTCATCTGGTGGTGCCGATTGCCGCGGTCATCCTGGTCCTGCTGTTCTTCGTGCAGCGGTTCGGAACCGGCAAGGTCGGAGGACTGTTTGGGCCGGTGATGCTGCTCTGGTTCGTGGTGATTGCCGCAGCGGGCGTCCCGCTGATCGTCAAGCACCCGGATGTACTGGTCGGACTTTCACCGACCTGGGCGATCTCGTTCCTGTTCGCGCATCCCATCGAGACCTTCGTCGCCATCGGGGCGGTCGTGCTCGTGATCACCGGAGCCGAGGCGCTCTATGCCGATATGGGGCACTTCGGGCGCATTCCCATTCGTCGCTCGTGGTTCTTCGTCGTCTTCCCGGCCCTTGTTCTCAACTACCTCGGCCAGGCCGCGCTCGTGCTCGATGACCCGTCGACCACGAAGGACCCGTTCTTCCTGCTGTTTCCGGCGTCCCTGCGACTGCCCATTGTCATCCTTGCTACCGTTGCGACGGTCATCGCGAGCCAGGCCGTGATCTCGGGCGCATTCTCGCTTACCCGCCAGGCAGTGCAGCTGGGGCTCCTGCCACCGCTCACGATTCGTCAGACCTCGGAGCGCGAGGGCGGCCAGATCTATCTGCCCGCGGTCAACCTCCTGCTGTTCATCGGTGTGATGGCGATCATGCTCACGTTCCGGTCATCTGCGGCACTGACAACCGCGTATGGCGTGTCTGTGACGGGCGCACTCGTCGTCGATACCCTCCTCCTGTTGCTCGTGGCGAAACCCCTGTGGCGATGGCGCACCTGGAAGATCGTCGTCGCGGCGATCGTCTTCGGCGGGCTGGAGCTGACATTCCTCGCCGGCAACCTCTCGAAGATCATCCACGGCGGCTGGGTGCCCCTGCTCATTG
Source organism: Galbitalea sp. (assembly GCA_036499165.1). Lineage (GTDB taxonomy): Bacteria > Actinomycetota > Actinomycetes > Actinomycetales > Microbacteriaceae > Galbitalea. The sequence continues at coordinate 4,821 of DASYEE010000038.1, forward strand.
CATTCACCGTCATCGTCCTCATGACTACCTGGCGTCGCGGTCGACAACTTGTGCAGGCCGAGCGTCGGCGACTCGAGGGGCCACTCGACGAGTTCGTCGAGTATGTGAACGCAGCGAAGATCCCGCGCGTCGAGGGAATCGCGATCTTCCCGCATCCCAACAAAGACACCACGCCGCTAGCCCTTCGTGCAAACCTCGAGCACAACCACGTCATGCACAGCCGGGTCATCATCCTGTCTGTCATCACGGCCAGTGTGCCCCACGTCTCGCGCAAGAGAGCCTTCGCGGTCGACGACCTCGAGTACACGGATGACGGCATCGAACACATCACTGTGAAGTTCGGTTTCGCCGACAACCAGGACATCCCGCGAGCGCTCCGGGCGGCGTGCCTCGCGAAGGTGCTCGACCTTGACCCGGCCGACCTGGATGAGGCGTCGTACTTCATCTCGCGCGGCGGGATCCGCCCGACCCGGCGCGGCAAGAACATGGTCTTTTGGCGTAAACGCCTCTTCGTGGCGATCGCACACAACGCCGCCGATCCCGCCGCGCGCTTCATGTTGCCGCCCGAGCAGACCGTCACGATGGGCAGCGACGTCGAGATTTGAGGATGGTGCCGATGGCCGCCGCGCCGCAGGATTGTGCCTAGGGTGGTAGTGACGAGGAGATCACAGTGAACGAGTCAATCTTCACCGGCGTAGCCGCCCACATTGGAACCTATGCCGACGCGGTCAGAGTGCCTGCGGGCGCTGAACTGGTATTCGTGTCCGGCACGCCGGGACTGACTGCGGACGGCTCGCGTCCGGACGACTTTCGCGAGGAAGTCCGGCAGGCGTGGGCGAACGTCGAAGCCGCTCTCGACAAAGCGGGTGCGACCCTCACCGACATCGTCAGCGTCCGGCAATGGTTGACGAACGCCGACGACGTTGCGGCCTACGCCGAGGTGCGAAAGACGATCATCAGCCATTCGCCCGCATTCATGCTCGGGGTCATCGACCAACTCGTGTGGCCGAACCTTCGCGTCGAAGTTGAGGTTATTGCCGCGAAGCAGGGCTGACTCGCTCGGCCGGTCTCGTGGTAGTCAGCGCCGCGGCGTGTGAAGGATTCCGTTGATGAGCACGTCGAGTCCCCAGGTGAAACGCTCGGCAGGGCTCCCCGCGAGCATCTGGTCGCCGAGACTGACGATCCGCGGATACAGCTCGGCGGGGGCAGCCGCAACCTGGTCGGAGAGTATTGCCAGCGACTCCGTCCCGGGGGCCTTTGGCGCGCCGACTCCGTGCTCGACGGCGTCGGCGGTGACCGTTGCGAGCAGGAGGTCGACGGCCCACGCAGCCGTTGAATCCGAGACGCCGCCTTCGTGCAGAAGGTCGAGGACCCGCTCGACGAGCGCCAAATAGTTGGGACCTGAGGGATGCGTTGCAACGGTCATCCGGGCGATCTCCGGATTCTCGAACAGCACCCGCGCGTAGCCCGTGAGCACAGCATGCAGCTGTTCGCGCCATTCGCCTTCGGTGATGACAGGGGGCACGCGACCGAGGAGCGCATCGAGGATCTGCGCGTGCAGGTCTTCGGTGTTGCGAACGTAGACGTAGAGGGAGGCAGGCCCCGTGTCGAGAGCGGTGGCGATGCGGCGCATGGTCACCTTGCCGAGGCCCTCGTCGTCGAGGATCTGCAGGGCGACGTCGAGGATTCCTTCGCGGGTGAGCGCGGGTTTCGCCGGGCGCTCACGCCTGCTCTGCGGATTCCTGCTGCTCACCTCGGCCACGATTGCAGCGTAACAGAAACGTGTTCCTGACGAACGCGATCGTAACGAACATGTTCGTGATATGGTTCGATCATGAACTCCAATGTCACGCCGCAAGTCATTGCCATCATCGGCGCAGGATTGAGCGGTCTCGTTTGCGCTCGCATCCTGCAGGTCAACGGCGTCACTGCCACGGTCTATGAGGCGGATGCCGACGCGGCGACCCGGCAGCAGGGCGGCGACCTCGACATCCACACGGACACCGGGCAGGTCGCGCTGCGAGACGCGGGCATTTACGAAGAATTCCTGCGGCACACGATCGCGGGCGCCGAGTCAATTCGCGTGATGGACAAGACCGCGCGTGTGTTCGTCGATCACGCGGAGGGCGACGGCGGCAACGGGCGCCCAGAGATCAAACGCACAGTGCTGCGGCAGCTGTTGATCGACTCCCTGGAGCCCGGCACCATCCGCTGGAGCAGCAAGCTGCTCGCCGCACGACGAACGGGCGCCCGTCACGAGCTGGAGTTCGTCGACGGCACGCTGGTGAACGCCGATCTGGTTATCGGTGCCGACGGGGCGTGGTCGAAAGTACGCTCCCTCCTGACTCCGGTAAAGCCGGAATACGTCGGGATCACCGTGGTCGAGTTTCGGCTGGCCGAGGCGCGCACCAGGCATCCGGAAGCGCTCGAACTTGTCGGCAACGGCAGCCTCTTCGCGCTGTCCGACAACAGGTACATCGGCGGCCACGGCGGCAACGACATGGCGCTCGGTTGTGGCCTTCGCGTTCCGGAAGACTGGGCGACGACGCGAGGCATCGACTGGGCCAACGCCGCCGCTGCCCGCGAGGTGCTCATCCGCGAATTTGACGGCTGGGCCGCCCCACTCACAGCCCTCATTCGCGACTGCGACGACACCATCTGGCCGCGCCCGATCTACGCGCTTCCGACGGGCACGGTCTGGGACAGCACACATGGCGTGACGCTGATCGGTGACGCCGCACACCTCATGTCGCCGTTTGCCGGCGAGGGTGCAAATCTCGCGCTGATCGACGGCGCGGATCTCGCCCGAGAGCTCCTGGCAACAAGCGACCCGGATGCGGCGATCGCCAGCTACGAGAAGAGGATGCTGCCGCGCGGCGCAAAGTCGGCGGCTGCCTCTTCCAAGAGCCTCGACATGATGTTCAGCGCCACGGCGCCCACGAAGATCGTGCGGATGTTCCGCACCATGTTCATCCTGCTCACCGTGATGCGGCCGTTCGAGCGACTGTTCGGTGGCCGGAAGGGGTGACGCGCGTCGCGCATCGCCCTACTCGGTGAGGAGCAGCGAACAGTAAAGTGAAGGGCACGTCAGAGACCGTGCGGTTCTCGCGGGCTGAAGGGTCACCCTTGTGAGTACGGCGCGATTCACCGAAACGTACGGGCCATATGCCCTGGTCGCTGGAGGTTCGTACGGGTTGGGCGCCGCTTTCGCGGAGGCGATTGCGCAACGGGGCCTGAACCTGGTTGTCCTTGCGCGCCAGGAAGATCGTCTGCAGGCGACCGCTGCCCGGTTGAAGGAAACCTACGGCGTTGATGTGATTGCCATTGCGGCGGATGTCGCCGACTACGACAGCGTGAAAGAACGGCTGGGCGACCTGAAGGTTGACATCGGCCTTCTTGTTTACGATGCCGCGTACGCGCCAATCGGCCTGTTCGACAACGTCACCGACGACCAACTGGCTCGCGCCACGGACGTCAACGTACGAGCACCTCTGCTCCTCACGAAACTCCTGTCGGCGCCCATGATCGAGCGAGGGCGGGGAGGCATCGTGTTGATGTCATCGCTTGCCGGGTCTCAGGGCAGCCCGAAGATCGCCGCATATGCGGCCACGATGTCGTTCAACGCGATCCTGGCCGAGGGCCTCTGGAGCGAGCTGAAACCCCACGGCGTCGATGTGCTCGCCTGCCTTGCCGGCGCGATTCTCACTCCCGGCTACCAGGCGGCCGAGAGCGCCAAACCTGCGCCCGGAACCCTTCTGGCAAAGGATGTCGCCGAGCAAACGTTGAAGGCGTTGGGAAAGGGTCCGATCGTCGTTCCCGGCCGGGTGAACAAGCTCGGACGCTTCATCCTCATGCGTCTGTTGAGCCGGCGAGCAGCAATCGCCCTGATGTCAAAGAACACCGGAGGCCTCTCATGACGACGTTCCTTGGCCTCATCACCCCGCTCATCGTCTACGCCGTGATCACCCTGCTTCATGTCGTCATTCCCGCGCGACGAAAGCCGGGCTACGTCGTGAATGACGCGACGGGCCAGGTTTTGAAGTACCGAACCAATGGCCGATTTGTGCTTCCGGCGAGCGTCCTGCTGTGGTTCGTGCTCGGGTATTTCCATATCGTTCCGTTCGCCTGGCTGTACGACACCCGATGGCTCGGGCTGATCGGCGCGGTTGTGATCGGGTTGGCGTTCTCGCTCTACATCGTCGTGAAGTACCCATCCACCGGCAGGTCGTTTTTCGCCGACCTGTGGTTCGGCAGGTCGAAAGATGTGCAGATTCGGGAGGGAATCGTGGATGCAAAGGTCTGGCTGTACCTCGTCGGCGCCGTCATGCTGCAGCTGAACATCCTCTCGTTCGCGGCGTTCCACATCCAGAATGTCGCGAGCATCAACCCCGGGTTCCTGCTCGGGTGTGCGATGTTGACATGGTTCTGCGTGGAGTATCTGTTCTTCGAACGAGTCCACCTGTGGACGTACGACTTCATCGCCGAGCGCGTCGGCTTCAAGCTCGGGTTCGGCTGTCTTGCGTTCTATCCGTACTTCTACTCGGTCGCGCTCTGGTTTACCGCTGACTTGCCGAACCCCCATCTCCCCGTGTGGCTGACGATCCTGTTCGGGGTGCTGTTCCTCTGCGGCTGGGTGCTCACCCGCGGCGCGAACCTGCAGAAGTACCTCTTCAAGACTGCTCCAGGACGGAAGTTCCTGTGGATCACACCCGAGGCGCTGAGCGACGGAAACCACAGCCTGCTCGTCAACGGCTTTTGGGGTGCGAGTCGCCACATCAACTACCTCGGAGAGATCATCCAGGCGGTTGCCGTGGCGATCGCCGCCGGATACTTCGGAGTATGGGAGGTGTGGCTGTATCCGATCTATTACGTCGCTCTCTTCCTCAGCCGCCAGGCCGATGACGACAAAGTCTGCCGCGCAAAGTACGGCGAGCTGTGGGACGCGTACACGGCGAGGGTGAAGTGGAAGGTTATTCCCCGCCTTTATTGAGCGGCGGGGCAAGAGTGGCGCACGTCACTGGATTGAGCCATACGCCCAATGTGCACGGACGATGGGCGTGGGTATCTTTGCTGCATGGAGGCAGATCCTCAAGCGCGGTTGTACTCATGGCGACCCATGACTGTCGTTGCGCTGCGAGATTTCATCGGACTGACCGCCGCGCGCGCGTGGTTGTCGGGAGGATGTGCGTTGGATTTGTGGCTCGGCCAGCCATCGCGGGCTCATGAAGACATTGATGTGAGTGTTCTCAGCGAGGACTGGCGTCTAGTCGTCGAATCGTTGCCTTCATGGATCGGCTTGTTTGCGGCCGAAAAGGGTCAGCTTTGGCCGATCGATGCGAGCGAACAGCCTCCTCCGTCGAACACGTGGTGTGAGGACGTCCGGACGGGAGAGATGGTTCTCCAAATCAACGCTGAGACCGGGAGCGAAAGCTGCTGGATCTACCGCAGAAATTCCGCAGTTACGTTGCCCTGGTCCGATGCTCTCAGCGAGGTGGACGGATTACCCATCGTCGCGCCAGCGGTACAGATGCTGTGGAAAAGCAAGTCGCCCGGTGCCAAAGACGAGAGCGATTGGGACGTGGTCATTCCCAAGCTTGGATTGGATCAGCGGCGGTGGCTGTCAGCGAGCATTCGCGTCGCTCACCCCGAATCTCCGTGGGCGCAACGTCTCCCATGACGCCGGCGACGACGCGATTTCGGCTGGGACAGTTGCGGCCATGCGTAACTCGACCGCGCCAAGTTCCCGGTCGCCAGGACTCTCGCTCGCAAGCCCAGGGACGGCGATCCAAGCGTCCAAGGACGAATACGACAGAGGTAATCGAGGCTCGTTGCAGCTGCATCTCGCCATCGGTATCCAGCATTGTTGACGAGAACGTCGATGCGGCCGAATCGAGCTAGGCCGTCCTGTGCGACCTGTGCGGCAGCGTGGGCATCCGTGATGTCGAGCCTGAGCGGCAAGAGCTGCTCCTCCCGGCCGGGCAGTTCGTCGATGTGCTTAGGATCGCGGGCGGTCGCGATCACCTGGTCACCGGCGTTGAGCGCCGCCCGTGCAATTTCACGGCCGAACCCGCGTCCAGCGCCCGTAATTAGCCATGTCTTGCTCATAGTTGTCTCCTTCAAAGTCAGGCTTACTGTCGTGCGTATGCAAGTCTGAAGCTCGAGGAGTCAGGCTTAGTGGGTCGGTTTTTCCTACCAAGCCAGTGCCGAACTCAGCGGCCGATTTCTTTGCCCGCAGGGAGTGCCCTAACTGGAACAACCTCGACGCAGATACGAGGATGACCGGGAGGTGTGGTCCTGGTGGCAAGCCGAATACGCAACGATGACCAGCACACCAAGGATCCGTCCTCGCCGCCCTCACGTCACTAGCAGGCCTTTATTCGGTGGGGGAAATCACCCGGTGAACGCGTCTGGCCGCGCTACCCGCGCCGAGCAGATGGAATGGCTGACCATCGCCAGGCGCGTTAGCATGTCGAAGCCGGACACGTCGCCTCCACCAGCCGCATTCAGCTCGTCGACGCCGCGTAAATTAGGGCCTTGAAGGGTCTGTGTGGGTTCCCGGCCAGATGCCGCCATTGAGATAGAACGCCAGCACGACCGCACCCCAAGCGAGCAGTAGCACGAGAACGCATGCCGCTAGCACGATAAGGAATATCAATAGACGGCGGTGCTTCGACCCGGTCAGCATGACTCGAGCTGGCCATGAGCGACCCAGAAGTCAGTGAAGGCGCCGTTGGCGCCCAACTGCGCGCCCGGGTCAGCAAGTGTCGTAGAACCGTTGCAACTTTTCATCGTGTCGCGGTAGGTCGTTTCTCCCGGGCGATTTGCGTTCGTAAGCCAGATGTAGTTTGCGCTCGCCTCTGCGGTGGCGGCGCTTACGTACGTGAACTGGACACTGCCAAAGTTGTCCAGCTCAGAGAAGCCGCTTCCGATTCCTGGACGCTCCGCAATCCATTCAGCGTTCCTACCAATGATCTTGCCGCCGGAGGGGACGGTAAAAAGGATCGTTACGCACGTGCCATGGGTCATATTGCAGACGCCGAAATCGCCGGTGGTAGCGGTGGTCGCGGTCTGCGATAGGTAGCCAGCGGAGATCGTCACACCCATCATGTCGCCCGCGCCAACAGGTAAATTGGTTATTTGGACCTCAGTCGGCTGTACCGGATATAGCTCCGTCCACGCGTAGGTTGATTGCACGCCCGCAGGTCCGGCGGTCGACTGCGTGCCTGCCTGGGCCAGGACATCGTTTGCGCTTTGCCCGGTGCCGATCCCTGGCCATATCGATACATCGCGCTGGGTGGTCAGCACGCCCGCTTCGGCTGCGGGAGTAGTCCACTCCATGCCCGCATAGCTGTAGGGCCTGTGCCCTGTGCCAGGCCCGTCGTACTCGAACCCCGACCAGTTATGCGAAACCTGGCTTCCGCTCGACGCGCCCGGGGTTGTCCCGGCGGGGGATGTTGGACCAGCTGACACCGTCGTCGCAGCACATTGGGCGTCAATCCATCGTGCATTGTGGCTCACACCCCACTGGACCATGGGATCGCTTTCGATGGCCGCACGGGCATCGTCGCTCGACCCGGCCGGCAGGAGCGCATCCGCTCCATAGGTTTTCAACGAAGCCGGATCAGGCACAACCGATTGGTAGTTGGATGGACAACTCTGGTCGTGTACCAACGTGGCTCCGACTAATGGCGCGGCTGCACTAGTCCCGACAGTTTGACTTACCTGGGGTCGCGCATTCGCGGGCACCGCACCCAAGCACGTCAGTAGAATCGCCGCCGCAATAGCGGGCGCGAAGAGTGCAGTTTTGTACTTCCTCATCGAGATCACCTATCCGTCACGCAAGCCACACCGAGCCAATTCGTGTCGAGTCGGGATCTCACACTTGTGGGCACGCTACGCCAACTATTTGTCCCGAGCAATAGTCACTTGCAATTCGCTTGACGCCGCAAATCGACGCATGATTGCGCGGCCTAAATGGATCGGCCATGCCCAGTACTGGCAGAGCTTTAACCGCGACGCAGCCCGCGGCAACTAACGCCCGGCCAGGCACGCGGAGAAGGCCTCCGCAGCAGGCTAAATCGGAGCGAGTGACGGGAATCGAACCCGCGCTATCAGCTTGGGAAGCTGAAGTTCTACCATTGAACTACACTCGCGCGGCCCGAAATCCCAGTAAAACACTGGGAAGCAGGGGCGCCGCCCAGACTACCCGCTCAATGGTTTTTGCCCAAACTCATCGTTTATTTATCGCTTTGAATTCTGGTGCATCAGGAGACCTGCCGAATCCGCGGAGCAAGACGGACGAGATGTTTCCGGCGGTGAGGCTGATGACCGCCGCGGCAACACAGCGACCCCCGCGCGAGACGCGGGCGGCGGCTTCGCACGTTAGGACTGCAAACCCCGGTGTCCTAGAAAACGAGCGCGGTAGTCGTGGCGAGTCGCTCAAGTCTTAAGTGCCGACGAAACCTCTCCTTGACTCTCCGTCGGAGCTCTGCAAAGCTCGATGTGCAGGATTGAACAGTGCCGTCCATATTTGAGCCACTCCTTAACCCTGCGGATACAGCAGGCGCGTCCGCGTCGGCAACGACCGTATTGAGAGGTTGAAGATCTTGGAAATCGAGTGGAAGAATCTTCCCGGCCCGGAAATCAGGAAGATCGCTGCGAAAGAGAATTCGCTGGCGATTCTGCCGATCGGTTCGCTTGAGCAGCACGGCCCGCATCTACCGACGTACACCGACACACAGATCGCACGCGAGGTCTCTCATCGGGCCGCGCGCATCGTGGCAGAGGAACAGCCCGTGCTC
>DASYEE010000039.1:0-5436 GCA_036499165.1 Galbitalea sp.
GGCTCGTTCGAGCCGCTGGCTGAAGTCGCCGGCCGCAAATCGTGCCGCGGTTTGCTCGACCTCCTTCAGCGGCGAGAAGGTCGATCCAACCAGGATGCGTGTGAGGGCTCCCCCTAACACGACCACGATCAAAGCGAAGAACAGGAAGATCAGTGCGAACTGTCCGATGATCTGGTCGTTTTCACCCAGGTTGTAGGCGATGATGAGCACGTTTTGAGCGCTGCCGGTCGTGCCGACCACGGGATATCCAACGGCCTGCCAATGATCGACGCTGTGCTTGTCGCTGAGTGTGAAGGCCACGCCCGTGTGGATGACCTTGGGAAGCGTGCTGCGCGAGATGATCGGAATCGTCGCGTCGTCTGGTCCTGCGGAGCAGATAACCGTGCCGCTCTGGTTGATAACCGCGAAATAGTATTTCGGGGCGACCTTGACGCCGGGGCGGCAGGTGTCGACAACCGTGTCGGATGCGCTGCTCGCATACACGGTGAGGTTATTTGAATAGACCTGGTTGAGCAGGTAGCTGCGCAGGAGGCTCATGGTTCCGACGCCGGCGACGAGGAGTCCAAGGGTCAGCAGCATCACGGTGACACCCGTGATCTTGCCGCGTAGTGAAATCCCGTTCCACCACTCCGTGAGCTGCTCGTGCATTAGGGAGTAAGGCTAAACCTTTGCGGCGCGAAGCATGTATCCGAAGCCGCGCTTGGTCTGGATGACCGGCTCCTCGGAGTACTGGTCGAGCTTGCGGCGCAGGTACGAGATGTAGCTCTCGACGATGCCGGCGTCGCCGTTGAAGTCGTACTCCCACACGTGATCGAGAATCTGGGCTTTGGACAGTACCCGGTTGGGGTTGAGCATGAGGTATCGCAGCAGCTTGAATTCGGTGGGCGAGAGCTCCACCTGTTCGCTGCCGATGGTGACCTCGTGGGTGTCCTGGTCCATGCTGAGCTCGCCGGCGCGGATGATGGCTTCCTCGTCGTCGTGCATGGTGCGACGCAGGATGGCCTTCAGCCGGGCGACGATCTCGTCGAGACTGAACGGCTTGGTGACGTAGTCGTCGCCGCCGACCGTGAGGCCGGTGATCTTGTCTTCGGTGTCGTCTTTCGCGGTGAGAAACAGGATGGGCGCTGTGTAACCGGATGCCCGCAGCCGCTTGGTCACGCCGAAGCCGTTCATGTCGGGCAGCATGACGTCGAGGATGATCAGGTCGGGCTCTTCCTCGAGCACCGCGGAGATCGCACCGGCGCCGTTGCCGACCGCGCGCACGGCGAAGCCGGCGAAGCGCAGGCTCGTGGTCAGGAGGTCGCGGATGTTGGGCTCGTCGTCGACAATCAGGATCTTGGGTCCATCGCTCATGGTGCCAGTATCTGCGCGTTGCCTGTGAGGTTTCTGGAAGTCAGATGTTGCCGCCGACACGTTCTCGCCGGGCCATACTGGGGTGCGTGAGGACGATTGCGCGTGTGGCGCTGTGTGCCGCCGCCGTGCTGTGCCTCGCCGCGGCCCCGGTACCACCGGCGCCCGCCCAGAACCACACGCTGTCGGCGGAAAACTGCGGACCGGCTCGAGGGCGAGATTCCTGGCATGTCGGACTCGTGCAGTGCCACGTAATGGATGTGACGGGCGCGATCGTCGCCATCCACAAGGGCGCGGCCCCGGTGGCCTACTCAGGAACGCCGGTGCAGCGCGAGATCCAGTACGTCGACGCGAACTGGTACACGCAGGGCGCCGCGGGCTACGCGTACGTGCCCAACGAGGACTGCGCAAACTTCGCCTCGCAGGCGCTGCTGGCTCGCGGATGGCCGCTCACGCAGGACTGGCACGAGTACACGCTCGCCTGGGTGTCATCCACTCATCTGCGCAACTGGATGCTGTCTACGCATCCGCGGGTCAAAGAGCTCACAGGGGTCGCGTCGTTCAGCCAGGTGAAGGTGGGCGACATCGCCCAGTTCGACTGGGACAACACTGGCGTGCGGGACCACACGGCGATCGTTACCGCGGTGCTGCGCGTGAACGGAGTGCTGCAGGTCTACGTGGGCGAGCACACCGACCCGTACGAATACCGCAGCGTGCGCGAGATGATCACGACGGTGCATCCGGGCGCGTCCGTCTATTTTCTCAGCCTGCCAACGGCCGGCGATCAGTCGGCGACCTCGGGTGTTCTGCGGATCGAGTAGGCGGCCGACGGTCCACGTTGACCGGCGAAACCACGTTGTACAGTTCGATTTGTGAATTCCGCAGCAGGCGCAACCCGCATGATCGGCGGGCGGTCGTTCGACTTCTCCCGTCAGGTCGCCGTCATGGCGATCATCAACCGCACCCCCGACTCGTTCTTCGATGAGGGCAGGACCTTCGGGCTGGATGCGGCCGTGCGTGCCGCGCTCGCCTCGGTCGGCGACGGCGCGGACTGGGTCGACATCGGGGGAGTCCCGTTCGGCCGCGGCCCCGCGGTGGGCGTACAGGAGGAGCTCGACCGCGTCGTTCCCGTTGTCGAGGCGATTGCCGCGAACTCCGACGTGGTCATCTCGGTCGACACCACCAACGCGGAGGTCGCGCGCGCGAGCATCCTGGCCGGAGCCGGTGTGATCAACGACACGAGCGGTCTGTACGACCCCGCGATGGCGGTCACGGTCGCCGCGTCCGAGGCGACGCTCGTGCTCACCCACAGCCTTCAGCCGCCGCGGAGCGAACCACCCCGGCCCGAGTACGAGGATGTCGTCGACGAGGTCGTTGACTTTCTGTCGTCGCGGGTGGCGCTCGCGGTGGCGGCGGGGGTGCCGCTCGAGCGGCTGATCGTTGACCCTGGCCACGACTTGAACAAGAACACGTTCCACACCCTCGAGCTCACCCGTCGCCTTGAGGAGGTCGTCGCGCTGGACCTCCCCGTGCTGGTCGCCGTCTCGAACAAGGACTTCATCGGCGAGACCCTCGACCGGGAGAAAGCGGAGCGGCTCGAGGGCACAATTGCAACCGCTGTCTTTTGCATCGTGAAGGGCGCGAGGATTGTGCGTATGCACGATGTACGCGCCTCGGTGGCCGCGGTCCGCATGACGGAGGCTCTGCTCGGCTTCCGTGAGCCCGCCTACGCCCGCCACAACCGGGGATAGCAATGGTCGAAATCACGTCGCTTCTGCCCGGCCTCGCGGGAGCGCTGGATGACGCCGCAATCGCCGACCACTACTCGGCGCACGTCGGCGAACCGTGGCTGCGCGTGAACTTCGTGGCCAGCGTGGATGGCGCGGCGACCCTGGATGGCACGTCCGCCGGCCTCGGCGGCGAGGCCGACCATCGCGTGTTCGACATCCTGCGCACCCTGTGCGACGTGGTGCTGGTCGCATCCGGCACGGTCAAGGCCGAGGGCTACGGGGCGATGATCGTCGACGACGCCTCGGTGAGCGCGCGGGTCGCCGCCGGCCTCGCGCCGCAGCCCGTGTTCGCGATCGTGTCCGGCTCGCTCGACCTCGACCCCGCGAGCGCGGTCTTCGGCAAAGCGCCCGTGCGCCCGCTCGTCTTCACGGTCGAGTCCGCGCCGCCGAACGGGGCGCTCGCGGAGGTCGCCGACATCATCGTGTGCGGTCAGACGACCGTGGACGGCGCGAGGATGGTGGCCGAGCTCGCGTCGCGTGGACTCACGCGCATCCACTGCGAGGGCGGCCCCCATCTGTTCGGGGCCCTTGTCGCCCACGGGGTGGTCGACGAGGTCTGCGTGACGGTGAGCCCGCTGCTGGTCGGCGGCTCGGGGGAACGGATCGCGCAGAGCGAGACCGCCACGCCACACGGCATGCGGCTCGCGGGCATCCTGCGGTCGGAGGACACCCTGCTGCTCCGGTACACCCGTGGGCCGGCGAGCGCATAATGGCAGAACGGAGGTAGCGATGGAGCTTCAGGATCCGCCGGAGTTCGAGCCGGTCGGCGATCGGGCCTGCTGGATCGAGAGCGTGTGCGACGAGTGCGGCGCGCTCGTCGAGCAGCAGCTACCGGCCACCTGTTGGCGCTGCGGCGCCCTCGTCGAGGCGCGTTGAACGCGGAGTAATCCGCACGCAGCACCGCCCGACCGCCGGGTCGAAGCAGATCCGGTGAGCCGTGTCGCCCGCGCCCTCCGCCGCGCCTTCGAGCAGTGCGACGTTCGCCTGGCAGATGATCGCGGTGTGGCTGTTCGCGAGCTGGTGAAACGGGCAGTTCGTGAGCACGGTGTCGCCGTTCTCGGCCGTCTCGGGCACATACCCGGTGGACTCGAGCACTTCGTGCAGGCTGCCGGCCGCCGCGCCGAGCTCCCGGCCCCGACGGCGTGCGGTCTGGTCGAGGGAATCCCGGATGCTGCGTCCGGACTCGTCTGCGCTCGCGATCGATGCCGCCAAGACGTCGCCCATGAGGTCGTAGTGCCGTTCCGGCAGGGCGACGGAGACCTCGGACGCGGCGCGACGGTAGAGCTTCGCGGGGCGTCCGGACCCGGGGCCGGTCCGACCGTTGAGCTTCGCGAACTCGACGGCGAGAAGGCCGGCCTCGACCAGCCGGTCGAGGTGGAACGCTGCCGTGGTGCGGGGGAGCCGCACGGCGGTCGCCGCCTCGTCGCGGCCGACGGGCTCGTCGCTTCGCGAGATGAAGGTGAAGAGCGCGCGGCGGATCGGATCCTGTAGTGCGCCCACCGCGGCCATCCGAGCCGCCTGCGTCAATTCGCTCATAACCACAGGATATCTCTAAAAACAAGATGTTTGACAAAAGAATATTCGGCTCCTAGTGTCGAAGACGACCCAGGAGGCAAAAAATGGCCACCGCACCTTCGCCAACCGCGCGGCTTTCCCACGCCGGCGTCAGCATCTGGCTCGACGATCTGTCGCGAAACCGCATCACGTCGGGAGGCCTGCGCACCCTCATCGCGACGCGCGATGTCGTCGGCATCACCACGAACCCCACTATCTTCGCCACGGCCCTCGCCGGCAGTGACGCGTACGACGAGCAGATCGCCGCCCTCGCCCAGGCCGGCACGACGGTTGGCCGCGCCATCTTCGACCTCACCACGCACGACGTCGCCCAGGCCTGCGACATCTTTCGGGACGTCTTCGACGCGACCCATGGACTCGACGGGCGCGTGTCGATCGAGGTGAGTCCAACGGTCGCCCACGACGCGGAGGCAACGGTGGCAGAGGCACGCGAACTCCGCGCCGCGGTCGATCGGCCGAACGCGTACATCAAGATTCCGGCCACGGCAGAGGGATTGGCGGCGATCGAGGAGTGCACGGCGGCGGGGATCAGCGTCAATGTGACGCTCATCTTCGGCCTCGAGCGGTACCGCGGGGTTATCGCCGCCTACCTGCGCGGCCTCGAGCGCGCCGCCGAGGCGGGTCTCGAGCTGTCCGGCATCCGGTCCGTGGCATCCTTCTTCGTCTCCCGGGTCGATACCGAAGTCGACCGCAGGCTCGCCGGCCTCGGCACGGTTCCCGC
>DASYEE010000040.1:0-2757 GCA_036499165.1 Galbitalea sp.
TTCGACTGGGCAGGTTCTCAACAAGACGCCGAATCTCCAGGCCCAGCTCATGGGGGTGGTCTCGTCGATGAATCCATCTGGACAGATCAGTGCTAGCAGCTACACGCTCGGCGGCATCGAGGCTGCTCAAGCCCAATTCACGGCAGGGAGCGGTTCGGGGATTCCGAGTAATGTCGTTGGCCAGCCAGGTGAGATTGTTGTGGCTGGCGACGGCGACCACTTCTACGAGCTCATAGCGCTAGGCGGCACGTCGGACCAACGCCAGGCATTCTTCGATTCGTTCAAGCGAACCGACAAATAGATTCGGGATTGCCAAAGTGGGCGAAGGTGAGGAGGACCGCTCGCACGTCATCTTCACCCTCCTCGTGAACTCCGAGCATCCCATCGAGGCTCTCGCTGGTTTTGCTGGTCGGACGCGCGCCCCCAAGCCCGACGACGACTACCTTTACCGGATCCACCACTTCAAGTTCGATGAGCCCGGGTGGTCGGAACGCGCCGAACAGCTCGATGCAGGAGTGCGCCACGGTCTCGACTTGCTCGACGCGACGGGAGTGACCCCTGAAGAACTACGGCACCCTGACGTCTGGGTTCGGGCGCACTTCACCTTTCCCCTTGGCGCCGAGACGATCGGGGCGGAGGTTGTTGAGAGGTTGGGTCGCATCCACGCTACCGTCTGGATCGACAACAACAATGGCTAGGGGAGCTAGGGATCGATGCGAGTCTCACCGGACGATCGACCTCCTTCGGCGATAGTTTGTGCGAGTGGACCCCGACCGCCCGATCGCGCCCCGAATCGTAGATTGGCGGACATCGGGACGAGTGCGCTATACGTTTCGCATTGCGCGGTATCTGTGTCGTTTCCTCCTGGCGTTCACGCCACCCCTCACACGCTGGAAAGCCCAAACCTGGGCCTTGATCGTTGTACTCGTCGCCATCCTGGCGGGGGGCCTGGTCTGGGTGAACATCAACGTCACTGGGACTCGACCCGTTGACGACGAAGTCCGCTGGGGCGCGTACATAGGCACGGCGGTGATCTGGCTGCTCGGATTCATCCCGACGGCATCCGGCAACGAAGACAGCCGAAGCCGCAGGCTCGACTTCTATGGCGGTTCCACCGAGCGAGCGGTCGTTGTCGACTATCAGTTCGCGGTTTCGCGAGACGGTAAATGGATGGGATTTCGTTTGGTAGCCGCGCACGGGGTGTACCGGCTGCTGGGTGTGGCTGCGATCGAGTTGGCAGACCACCGCTTTCTTTGCGTGCCGACCAATCTCTTCCCAGGCAAACGGGAGTGGCGCGATCTGGAGGCGAACCTCTCCAGTCGAGACTGACCAAGTCGGGACGGCTCAGGTTGCGGAGGATTCGCGCTCGGTGAGACGGATCACCGGAAGTTCGCGGTCCGTCTTCTTCACGTAGTCGGCGAAGCGAGGAGCGCTGGTGACGATCGTCGTCCAGGCTGCTGCTCTGGCATCCCCATGAAGTTCTTCGGCATGCACCCGGATCTCTCGACCGCTGATGACCGCCGTCAGATCAGGGTGGGCCGCGATGTTGCGGTACCAGTGCGGGTGCTTCATCGCGCCTGCCGCCGATGCGCAGACGATCCACGACCCGTCGGGGAGCGTCCAATAGGCGACGGGGGTCTCAAGCGTTCTGCCGCTCTTCCGACCCACGGTGACCAGCACCAGCGCCGTGAGACCCATCATCTTCTCGCGGCCCTTGCGGATTCCCTTCACCTGCCGTGCCATGAATCCGCGCATGAGGCGGTTGGACTTCATGGTGATCCCATAGGTGCCGTCGGGGGTGGTGAAGCTCATTTCTTCGGCCGCCGCAACCCGACCAACAGCAGCACGATCCCGACGAATGCCACGACCAGTCCGACGTAGAACCAGAACCGGTCGCCGGTCATGACGCTGCCCGGGATCAGGCCGAGTCCCTGCCCGCCGAACGTCACCCCGACCAGCAGGGCGAGTACTCCTAGAACGATCAACACGATGCGCAGCCCGCGACTATTCACCATCCCAAGGTACCTGCGCGCACACTTGACCCGTGCGCCGCCTCGAAGAACTCGACTACCAGCAGACCCCGATGGGCGAGCTGACGCTGAGGCGGCGCCACGATCCGCTTGTCGACGTCGACGTGTACGAGGTCAAGCTCGGCGACGAGTACCTGATGTCGAGCCTGTTCACCCTTGCCGAAGAAGAGCTGGCCCGCTTGGGGCTGGACGCCGTGGAGGGCGACAACCTGCAGGTCCTGGTCGGCGGCCTGGGCCTCGGCTACACGGCCGTGACGGCCCTTGATGACGCTCGGGTGTCATCCATGACGGTCGTGGATGCGCTGCCGGCCGTCATCGACTGGCACGAACGGCACCTGCTGCCGGTGTCGGCTCGGCTGGTCGGCGATCCGCGCACGCACCTGGCTCTCGGTGACTTCTTCGCCTGGATGCGGGATCCGGATGCTGCGACCGCAAGCTCGCATCCCGCGACGTACGACGCGATCCTGCTCGATGTCGATCACTCGCCCCGCCACCAGCTCAACCCGAGCCACGCCGACCTCTACACGGTCGATGGGCTGCGACGGCTGCGCGATCACCTGACCGACCGCGGAGTCTTCGCCCTGTGGTCTGACGACCCGCCCGACGATGAGTTCATGGCCGACCTCGACACGGTTTTCCCCGGCGCTCGCGCTCAGGTCGTGCGCTTCGACAATCCGCTGACCGGCGGCGTCTCGTCGAACACCGTCTACGTCGCGCTAGCCTTCCG
>DASYEE010000041.1:0-83974 GCA_036499165.1 Galbitalea sp.
ACGCCAGCCTGGCGCGGATTTCGAGCGGCTCCGAATCGACTCAAAAGCCATCGCTTACACGGCCCCGTCCATCCAAAATCCGCGCCAACAAAGCAAAAGTCGGGACATCGTCTATCAACGATGTCCCGACTCATCACATACGTCCTCGGCGTCGCACTCGACCCCCTGTCGCGCGAACCAGTCGCAGACGTTCACACAGTCGCGGTGCAAAAACTCCATGCCGCTCGGGTTACTGATGACTTCGACCACCTGGGGGAGGTCGATGACGACTACCCGGTCCTCGTGGACGAGCAGGTTGTACGCGGACAGGTCGCCGTGCGCCAAACCCTCGCGGGCGAGTGCGCCAAGAATCGCGAGCACCTGGTCGTAGTACCCGCGCAGCTCATGGTGCGTGGTGCGCACCTGGGCCAGCCGTGGTGCTGCGACGCTGCCGGTGCCGATGAACTCCATCAGGATCTCGGTGCCGTGAACCTGCACCGGATACGGCACGGGTACGCCGATTTCGTGCAGCCGGCACAGCGCCTCGAACTCGGCGAACGCCCACCGCCCGGCCGAGACCGTGCGACCGTATGCCGTGCCGCGAGCGGCGGCGCGGGTGTCCCGGGTATTTCGCATCCGCCGGCCCTCCGAGTATCGCGACGACCGGTGGAAGTCGCTGTTGTCCGCGCCGCGATAGCGCTTGGCGGCGAGGACGCTCGACTGGCTGGCGTCCCCCGGCACGGCGCGCTCGATCAGGAACAGGTCGGCTTCTTTGCCCGTCTTAACGATCCCGAGCTCGGTGTCGAAGGCCGACGCAGATGTGACGAGCCAGGTCGGCCAGGGCTTTGGTCCGCGCGACGTCGGCGTCACCGCGGTCCAGGTCGACCAGCGCTGGTTCTCGCCGGGTTCAAGGCCCGAAAATGCCGGGACGTCGCTAAACCGGCCGGAAAGGGTGACGTTTTCATAGAACCGCGAGTCGTCGCGTGGAACAGCGGATGAAGAGGATCCAAAAGCTGACGAATCAAAAGAAGACAAGGTAAGTGAACTCCGAAGTGAGGGAGGTCGCTCGGCGCCAGAATGTCAGGCGAGCCTTGTGGCGACCTCGAAGGATGAAGGGATGAAGGAGCGCACGACAAAAACAGTCATGGTCCGGCCTCCTTCCTTCTGCTCGTAATCGGTGGTCACCAAGACAATACCTTCGGGTTCGCCCGGGTGACTAGGGCCGTGGCAGAACTGTGACATTCAGTTCGGCCGCGAGCGACGCGGCCAGGTCACCCCAGTTCATGACCTGGATTTCGCCCAGCCCCTGCCACGCGGCGATCTCGCGCAGCAGTTGTGCCGTGCGAGCCTCGACGTCAACACCCGGGGCATCCGTCTCCCGCCACGCTGACTGCACGCGAAGCACCCGGTTCTGTCGGTCGCTCTTCAGGTCGATGCGGCCGACGATTCGGTCGTCGATGAGCAGCGGCAGCGTGTAATAGCCGAAAATCCGCTTCGGCGCCGGTGTGTAGATCTCGATTCGGTAGTGGAAGCCGAACATGCGCAGCGCTCGTTCGCGCTCCCACACCACGGGGTCGAAGGGGGACAGGAGCGCCGTCGCCTCGATGCTGCGGGGGATTCGGACATCCGGATGGACGAAGGCGGGCACGGGCCTCGTCCCCTGCTGCCAGCCCTCGACAGTGGCGGGGAGCAGCCTGCCCTCCTCCACGAGTTCGGCGATGATTGCGGCCGCTGGGGTCTTCTTGATCCGGTAGTAGTCGCCGAGATCGCCGACCGTGCCAATGCCGTGCGCGATGGCCGCCTTCTCGATGAGGATCTTCATGGCGTCGTGCGCCGAATACTCCTCGCCGAGGAGGGCGGCCGGCATAACCTGCTCGGTGAGCCCGTATGTGCGCTCGAACCGGGTGCGCCCGGCCGTCACCACCTCGCCCATCTCGAACAGGTACTCGAGCCCGAGCTTGACGTCAGACCACTCCCACCAGCCGCCACGGCGGCGATTGGCGTCGTGCTCGATGGTGCTCGCTGCCTGCGGACCTTTTGCGGCCAGCTCGGCACGCAGCCAGTCGAGCATGCCGCTGTTGGCATGGATCCAGCTGGTGGGGTCGTCGTGGTACTTCCGCCGACTGCGCTCCATTCGCCAGCGCCACAGCGGCCAGGTCTCCAGCGGAATCAGCGCGGCGACGTGTGCCCAGTACTCCGTGTATCTCGCCTTGCGCCCAAAGGTGAGCCGGTCGAGATCTGCCTTGTCGTACGCGCCAAGACGCGCGAAGACAGGCAGGTAGTGACTGCGCTCGAACACGTTGACCGAGTCGAGTTGAAGCACGCCGAGCCGGTGCGCGAGAAGGTCGAGCTGGCGAATGCCGACCGACGCTGGACGCTTCTGCCCGAAACCCTGCGCGCCGAGCGCGATACGCCTGGCCTGGGCGGGCGAAATCGTGAGACTCATCGCCTCCGACCCTATCCGGAGCCGGCGACACCTCGAGCGGAGGGTTCTGCGCTACTCCCGCGTCTCGTCGAGCATCGGCAGGTCTGCGACGCTCGAGAGGATGTGGTGGTGCGGATACGCCTCCAGCGCCTGTCGCGAGAGCTGGCCGGTGAGCACGCCCACCCCGATGACTCCGGCGTTGTGGGCTGCCTGCAGGTCCACGATCGTGTCGCCGGCGGCAAGCACGCGGCGCACGTCGATGACGCCGGTCTTCTCCATGGCTCGGTGGATGAGGTACGGAGCCGGGCGACCGGCTGGCACATCTGAGGTGGTGACCACGGCATCCAACATCCCGCCGACCTTCCAGCCGAGCGAGTCGAGCAGGGGCGCAGCAACGACGTCGTCGAATCCGGTCGTGAGTGCGACGGCGATTCCGCGGTTCCGCAGCTGCTCGAGGGCCTTCGCGACACCGGGAAGCGCAACGGGTGGCCTCGACCGGTAGGACGCAGCGAGGATGGCGCGGAACCGGTCGAACGCCGCCGCGACCCGCTGGTCGGTCGCCTCTTCGCCACCGAGTCGCATGAGCGCGGTGATCGCTGCGACCTTGTCCGTGCCCATCCACTGCTGGAGGTCTGCTTCCGCGACGCTCGCGCCGGTTTCTTCGACCGCCTCGGCCAGCGCCACATAAACGGATCCGTGATCGTCGATCGTTGTTCCGGCCATGTCTAGCGCTACGAGGTCAATCACCGCGCCAGCCAACAACACCGACGCGAACGGCAGGTGAACATCGATCGAACATCCAGCCGGTCGGCTTGCCGGTCGAAACGGCGGGAAGCATAGTTGCTGCTCATGAACTCACGCAGGTACCTGGTCGAGACCGACGTCCTGGTCGTCGGGGCGGGCATCGCCGGTCTTGCCCACGCGTCCGCGGCGCTCGCGAGGGGCTTGAGTGTCACCGTCATCGACCGCGATGCGAAGGCCGTCGGCGCGAGCGTTCGCAATTTCGGGCACGCCTGCGTCACGGCGCAGTCCGGTGAGTTGCTCGACCTCGCACTTGTTGCCCGGGAGAAGTGGCTGGAGCACGGCGCGAAGGCAGGGTTTTTCTCGATCGAGTCCGGTGCGCTGACCCTCGCGCGGAGCGCCGCGGAATTGGCCGTGCTCGACGAGCTGTCGGGATCGCGCGAGACCGGGCAGGTAAAGATGCTGACGGCGGCCGAGACTCGTCGTTACCTGCCTGCGGACGCCGATCCGGCCATCCTGGGCGGGGCACTGCTGCGCGACGACCTTCGCGTGGATCCACGGGAGGCCGTCGGTGCCATCGCCTCGTGGCTGGCCGAGCAGCCGGGGATGCGCTTCCTCTGGCAAACCGCCTACCAGGGCGGCGAAGGGGGCATCGCGCACACGTCACGGGGCGATATCCGCGCCGAGCGGACGATCGTCTGCGTCGGTCACGACCTCGACTACCTGTTTCCCGAGCTCGCGGCCGAGCACGAGGTCGAGCGGTGCGGCCTGCAGATGGCGAGAATCGCGCCTCCGGCCGGATATCGCCTGTCGCCCGCCGTCCTCACCGGCACGTCGATGCTGCGGTACCCCGCGTTCGCTGAGACGGATGCCGCGGGGGAGCTCACACGGGAGATCGCTGAGACCGCGCCAGAACTGGTGGACACGGTCGCCAACATCATGTTCACCCAGCGACCTGACGGCTCGATCATCGTCGGCGACAGCCACCGCTACGCGACCACGATGGATCCGTTCCTCGCCGAGCCGACCAGCGACATCCTGCTCGAGAACATCACGCGGATCCTTGGAATCCGCGATCTGCGGGTGCTCGAGCGCTGGCAGGGCATCTACGCGTCGAGCCCGCAGCATCCATACCTTCTGGCCACCCCGGTGCCGGGAGTGACCACCGCTATCGTCACATCCGGGGTCGGAATGACGATCTCGTTCGGTCTCGCCGGGAAGACGTTCGAAGAATCCGCCCTCGCGTTGCCATCCGTTAACCCAGAAAGCGTCATCGCGTAACTCTGCGGAGGGAGGCTTCCCTGCGATGCCACCCCCGGTATCCGATAGTCCACCCCACAGCGTGGGCGACCGGGTGCGGTGTCATGGAGGATCACTTGATTACAAAGCGTCATGTCGCCGGCATCGCACTCATTGCTGCCGCCGCGATCTCGCTCAGCGCGTGTGCATCCGGCAGCTCCAGCGCCGGCAGCTCATCGACCATCAGCAAGGCCAAGGCCGAGACTGCAACGAGCGCGTCAGCGTTCGGTGGCATGAAGGGGCTCGTCGCGGCAGCAAACGCCGAGGGCCAGCTCAACGTCATCACTCTTCCCCCGTCGTGGGCAAACTACGGAAAGATCATCGCCGGCTTCGAGAAGAAGTACCCGAAGATCAAGATCAACTCCGCCAACCCGAACGGCTCGAGCGCCGACGAGGTCTCCGCAGCCAACTCGCTGAAGGGCCAGTCAACCGCCCCAGACGTCTTCGATATCGGAACCGCCGTTCTCGACCAGAACCTCGACCTCGTCGCACCGTACAAGGTGTCGAACTGGGCAGACATCCCGGCAGACTTCAAGGATGCCTCTGGCAAGTGGTACTACGACTACACCGGCCTCATGTCGGTCGGCTACGACTCGAGCAAGATCACGACGGCTCCTACGTCACTGAACGACCTCCTCGGTGCCGACTACAAGGGCAAGGTCGCCATCAAGGGCGATCCGACCCAGGCCAACGAGGCTGCAAGCGCGGTGTACCTCGCAGCGCTCCAGAACGGTGGATCGGCCGACAACATCCAGCCAGGCATCGACTTCTTCCACAGCCTGAAGAGCGACGGCAACTTCCTGAAGGTGCTCCCGACGCAGGCGACCGTCAACTCGGGTGAGACCCCGGTTGTGCTGCAGTGGTCGTACAACAACCTGGCGTGGGGACCGGCCGGTGGCACCAGCGGCACGAACCCCAACTGGAAGACCGTGGTCCTGCCCGGCACCGCGCTCGGCAGCTACTACAACCAGGCCATCAACGTGAACGCGCCGAACCCGGCCGCTGCTCGCCTCTGGGAGGAGTACATCTACAGCCCCGAGGTGCAGAACCTGTACCTCGCCTCTGGCGCGTACCCGGCAACCCTGGCTGCGATGACCACGAACGGGACCGTCGACGCGGCGACCCTGAAGACGGTCGGTGCTGCTCCTGCCAACTTCGTGCAGCTGAGCGCAGACCAGGCGACGGCCGCTGCGAAGCTCCTGTCGACCAAGTGGGCTGCGGCGATCAAGTAGTCGCCCGACTACCGGTCAACGGACACACCAAAGAAATCCCCTGATGACTGCCGCAGTTACGACAGCGCCAGCCACCACCACGCGCGGCGCCGGGAAGACCTCCCGGCGCCGCAGCGCGGTATGGCTTGGGCTCACACCGTTCGCGCTCTACGTCCTGCTGTTCCTCGCGATCCCCGCGGTGCTCGCCGTCGGCAGTGGGTTCTTCAGCTCGGCAGGTGCCTTCACCTTCGACAACTTCAGCGCACTGGCTGACCCGGTGATCACGGGCGACCTCGTCGCCACGATCGAGCTGTCGGTTGTGACGGCGGTCATCGGCGCCGTTCTCGGCGCCATCATCTGCTTTGCCCTGCTTGGCACGAAGCCGGATGGCTGGCTTCGCACCGCGATCGATTCCGCATCGAGCGTCCTCGCCCAATTCGGTGGCGTGATGCTCGCCTTCGCGTTCGTCGCGACGATTGGCCAGCAGGGGCTCATCACCGCGTGGCTGACGACCACATTCGGCTGGACGGACAACCCGTTCGTGGTCTTCAACAACAACGGGCCGCTGCTCTACCAGGTCGCAGGCCTCACCATTCCATACGTCTACTTCCAGGTTCCGCTCATGGTGATCGTCTTCATGCCGGCCATGGAAGGCCTCAAAGCGACGTGGGGCGAGGCGAATGCCACTCTCGGCGGAACTCGCTTCACGTATTGGACACGCATCGCGATGCCGATTCTCGCGCCGGCGTTCTTCGGCAGCGTGATCCTGCTCTTTGCAAACTCGTTCTCCTCGTACGCGACGGCCGCGGCGTTGATCAGCCAGGGCGGCATTCTTCCGCTCGATATCAAGGGAGCACTCACCAGTGAAACCGTCATCGGCAAGGCGAATGAAGCCGGCGTGCTCGCTCTCGCGATGGTTGTCGTGATGATCGTGGTCATGGTCGGATACTCGTTCCTCGACCGTCGCGCATCGAGGTGGCGCTCGTGAGCCTCGAAGCCCAGGTGGCGCCCCGCGCGGGCAAGACTCCTCGCTATGGTGCCGAGCCGTCGAAGGCGATCCGCCGCGTCATCCTTATCGTCGCAGGCATTCTTTTCCTGATTCCTATCGGCGCGATGGTGCAGTTCACCCTGCGAATCGGGCAGCCGGCACCGGGGCAGGCGCAGCCGCTCGGCTTCCAGCACTACCTCGACATCTTCAACCCGGCGAACGAACTGACCTACGACCAACTCTTCCAGGGCATCCAGAACTCGGTCGTCATCGCGCTGTTCACCGTTGTCATTGTGCTGGTGCTGCTGCTTCCAACGATGATCCTCGTCGAGCTGAAGTTTCCCCAGCTGCGCAAGGTGCTCGAATTCATCTGCCTCGTGCCGATCACGATTCCCTCCGTCGTGCTCGTGGTCGGATTCATCCCGGTGTATTCCACGGTCGCGCAGATCTTCGGAAGCACCCCGTACACGCTGGCCTTCGGCATCGGGGTCATTGTGCTCCCGTACGCCTATCGTCCGATTGCGGCCAACCTCGCGGGTGTCGACGTCACGACCCTGAGCGAAGCAAGCCGGTCACTCGGCGCGGGCTGGGGCAACGTGCTCTGGCGCGTGATCCTGCCGAACCTGCGCCGCGGCATTCTTTCTGCCGTCTTCATCACGATCGCGGTGGTGCTCGGCGAGTACACGATCGCGTCGTTCCTCAGCCAGAACACGTTCCAGACCGCGCTCGCTCTCCTCGAGCAGCAGGACCCGTACGTGGCCGTCATCTTTGCGCTCCTCGCCCTGATCTTCGCGTTCGTCCTCCTTGTCGTCATCGGCCGTTTCGGTTCGGTGCGACGCACCCGTCGCGCTCCTCGCCCCCGAAAGGCACCGGTAAACCCATGACAGACACAGCCACCAGCAGCACCGCAAAGACCCAGGCCGTCACGATCCCCGCCTCGACCATCGCGGCAGCATCGGACACCGGCGCGAACTATGTCACGGCGCCCGGCGCCACGGTCGAACTCATTGACGTCATCAAGGACTTCTCCGGTCACCGCGCACTGACCGGCGTCAACCTCACCATGAAGCCGGGGGAGTTCATCGCCCTCCTCGGCCCATCGGGCTGCGGCAAGACGACCGTGCTTCGCGCGCTCTCGGGCCTCGAACTCGTGACGAGCGGGCGCATCCTCATCGACGGAAAGGATGTCGCGTCCACACCGGTCAATAAACGTGACATCGGCATGGTCTTCCAGTCGTACTCGCTCTTTCCGCACATGACCGTGCTCCAGAACGTGGAATTCGGGCTACAGATGCGCAAGGTGGACTCTGCCAGCCGTAAGCGCCGCAGCCAGGAGGCGCTCGACATGGTTGGTCTCGGGCACCTCGGTGAGCGCTTCGCTCACCAGCTTTCCGGCGGGCAGCAGCAGCGCGTAGCTCTCGCCCGTGCGCTCGTGACCCGCCCCCGAGTACTGCTGCTGGATGAGCCGCTGTCGGCGCTCGACGCCAAAGTCCGAGTGCAGTTGCGCGACGAGATCCGCCGCATCCAGACGGAGCTCGGCATCACGACCCTCTTCGTCACGCACGACCAGGAGGAGGCGCTCGCGGTCGCCGACCGCGTCGCGGTCATGAACGCGGGCAACATCGAGCAGATCGGCACACCCGAGGAGCTGTACACGACCCCGGCCAGCGCGTTTGTGGCCAACTTCGTGGGGTTGAGCAACCGTGTGCCTGCGACCCTCGCAGGCCACGAAGTCACGGTCTACGGGCACAAGTTCGAGCTGCTCGGCGACGCTCCGGCAGACGGACCAGTGCACGCTCTCATCCGCCCGGAGGATGTCTCGTTCGCGGCGGATGGTCTTCCGGCCGCTGTCGTGACCTCGAGCTTCCTCGGCAGCTTTCGTCGCACGACCGTTCGACTCGACGACGACACCCTGGTTGCTGTGCAGCACGACGCTGACGAGAAGCACTACACGGCAGAGCCGGTCAGGGTGAAGTTCAAGACGCGCGCGCTGTCCGTCGCGGCTCGGCCCTGACCGGGTCGCCGGGCCTGAATTGGCGTCACTTTCGGCCCAGCTACACGATCTAGACTTGGCCGATGAAGCTCTGGAGGGCACGACCGGCCACCCCGCCGCCCGGCACGCGTAAAGCGCTCACCGGGCCCGATCGCAAACGGGCGATAGAAGAAGCGATTCCGCTGCCCGTCGAAATCGCCGGCCAATGGGGCTGGCGGCTTCTCGCGGTGATCGGCGTTCTCATCGTCGTTGGCCTGCTGATCATCAACCTCCGGCTGATCGTGATCCCGTTCATGATCGCGATCCTGATTTCAGCCCTGCTCGTGCCGTTCAAGGGCTACCTGATCAAGCACCACTGGCCTCGCTGGCTCGCGGTGCTGGTGTCGCTTCTGCTCGCCGTCCTCGTGATCGGCGGCCTGGTGTTCGTGATCGTCATCCAGGTGCGCGTGGGTCTGCCAAGCATCGAGCGCAAATCGGTCGCGGCTTACGCAAACTTCAAGTCGTTCCTCGAGGCGCCACCCTTCAACATCTCGAAGGTGCAATACACGAAGTACCTCGGCGACCTCTCCAGCGCCATCCAGAAGAACACCGGAGTGATCGGCAGTGCGGCCGGCGTCGTCGTCGACACGGTGACCAAGCTGTTTACAGGGCTCCTGCTGACCCTGTTCGCCACGATCTTCCTCGTCCTCGACGGCGCGCGGATCTGGCGTTGGGTCGTCGGCCTGTTTCCCCGCCGCGCGCGCGTTGCCGTCGACGGTGCAGGCCAGGCCGGCTGGGTGACGCTCACCGCGTTCATCCGAGTGCAGATCTTCGTGGCATTCGTCGACGCGTTTGGAATCGGGCTGGGTGCGCTGCTGCTCGGACTTCCGCTCGCTATCCCGATCGCGATCGTGGTGTTCCTCGGTTCCTTCATTCCGGTCGTCGGCGCGATCGTGACGGGCATCGCATCCGTCTTCATCGCTCTCGTTTACGCAGGGCCTCTCCAGGCCCTCATCATGCTCGGCGTCGTGCTCATCGTGCACCTGCTCGAGGGCAACTTCCTGCACCCGTTCATCACCGGCAACGCGGTCAAGGTGCATCCCCTCGCCGTCGTCTTCGCGGTCGCTGCCGGATCATTCGTCGCCGGCATTCCCGGCGCGCTGTTCGCGGTTCCGCTGGTCGCTGTGACGAACGTGATGATCAAATACTTTGCCGCGAAACAGTGGCTGGTTGATGCCAAACCCGATATCAAGGATGTCGCCCAAGTGACGACAACGGTGAAGACCGATGAGTGATCTCGTGGCGGTCGAAGTCGGCGACACTGCCATCCCAGGCCCAACCCTGGATGACTTCGAGCAAGCCAGGCGCACGGTGCGCGGGGTCGTCGAGACGACTCCGATGCAGAGTTCGCGCTCGCTGTCGGACGAACTCGGCTCGCAGGTCTGGCTGAAGTGCGAGAACCTCCAGCGCACCGGCTCGTACAAGATTCGCGGCGCATACAACCGCCTCGCGCACCTCACAGAGGAAGAGCGCGCGCACGGCGTCGTCGCGGCCTCGGCAGGCAACCACGCCCAGGGGGTCGCGTTCGCTGCCCGACAGCTGGGCATCCGCTCGACCATCTTCATGCCGATCGGCGTCGCGCTGCCGAAGCTCTCCGCGACCCGCGAGTACGGCGCAGACGTCGAACTGAGCGGTACCGTCGTCGACGAGACACTCCTGGCGGCAGCGCAGTTCGCCCGCGATACCGGAGCCATCTTCATCCCGCCCTTCGACCATCCGGACATCGTGGCAGGCCAGGGCACCCTGGGTCTCGAGATCCTCGACCAGCGCCCGGATGTCGACACGATCATCATCCCCATCGGCGGCGGTGGGCTCATCTCCGGTGTCGCCAGCGCGGTGAAGCAGAAGGCCGCACAGTTGGGCCGCGATGTGCGGATCATCGGCGTTCAGGCCGCAAATGCGTCCGCTTACCCCGTCTCACTGATCAACGGACAGCCGACTGAGATCAAGATCGCCCCGACCATCGCCGACGGCATCGCGGTGAGCAAGCCGGGGACTCTCAACTTCGAGATCGTCCGTGACGTGGTCGACGAGGTCATCACCGTGGAGGAGAACGACATCGCGCGGGCCCTTCTGGTGCTGCTCGAGCGGGCGAAACTCGTCGTTGAACCGGCCGGTGCGGTCAGCGTCGCGGCCATCCTCGCCGGGAAGGTCCACAACGCGGGCACGACAGTCGCGATCCTGAGCGGCGGCAACATCGACCCGATGATGATGGAACGAATCATCAGCCACGGGCTCGCGGCGTCCGAGCGCTACCTGAAGCTGCGTATCCCGCTTCCCGACCGCCCAGGCCAGCTCGCGCTGACGGCCGAGATCGTGGCCAACTCGAACGCGAACGTCGTCGAGGTGTTGCACACTCGTCACGGGTCCGGGTTGCAGATCAGTGAGGTCGAACTCGAACTCCACATCGAAACCCGTGGCCCGGAGCACGCAGAAATCGTGCTGCACAATCTGCGCGAGGCAGGCTTCCGCCCCCGGGTCGACTTCTAGCTGCCACTCACTCACCCCCTCCCTAAAGTCGGAACTTTGGGCTGGTGCGCGGCGTGGCGGCTGCTGCGGCACGGCGTTTCACCCACAACACCGACTTTGCGATGGGTTGCTACCGCGAGGGGTGGTCAGCTCGGGGTTGCACAGTGCGGGGTGGTGCAGCGCGGGAGGCTAGCTCGCGGATGGTTACGGGCGGAAGGTCTCCACGTCGAGGATTTCGACCTCGATGCCCTTACCGTTCGGAGCGGTGTAGGTCTTCTTGTCACCGATCTTCAGGCCGATGATGGCCGTGCCGAGCGGGCTGGCCTCGCTGTAGACGTCGAGGTCGCTACCAGCTGCCATCTCGCGGTTGCCGACGAGGAACGTTGCCTTGTCGCCCTGGATCTTCGCGGTGACGACCGTTCCCGGCTCGACGACGCCGTGGCTGGCTGGGGCATCCCCAACGGTCGCCGTGCGTAGCAGCTGGGTGAGAACGCGGATGCGCGCCTCGATCTTGCCCTGCTCCTCTTTCGCGGCGTGGTATCCGCCGTTCTCCTTGAGGTCGCCCTCTTCGCGAGCCGCCTCGATCTTCTTCGCAATCTCGTTTCGTCCCTCGACGCTCAGCTGCTCCAGTTCGGCGCTCAGCCGATCAAAGGCCTCCTGGGTGAGCCAGGTAACACTGGTGTCTGACATGGTGCTCCTTGGTCAGCGGGCCGCGTGGGACCGCTTGGTTGTATCGCTGGGTGAGGATTCGAAAGAAAGGAGACCGGCTGTAGCTGGCCGGTCCCGTTGGCGAATGTCCCAGCCTAAGACAGCCAGCACTGATATGTCGACCCGGAGACAGCGGGTTGCGCCGTACGCACGACTGTCGACACCACCTGGGTCCGAAGGGAGGTGGCGTGAACCTTCACGATTTTCCAGCCAACGATGCCGAAGTTCTGGTCGAGTGCCTGGATCGCGCAGGTCGCTTCCTTGCCAGGGTCGACGGAGATCTGCCAGCGCACCTGGATCTGGTCTGGCGCGACCGCGACATTGCCGACATCCTCGAAGTCGATGGATGCCGTCGGCTGGAACAGCCCGACCCAGATGGCCCATGCGCCGAAGACCACGACAATGGCAGCACCGAAGGCGATAGCGAGGATGAGGGTGCGACGCTTGCGCTGCTTTGTGCGCCCGTAGCGCTCAGCGAGCCCGTTTGCGGACACTCACAACTCCTCACAGTTAGTCTGTATACAGGCTATTGGCTTTTCCCTAGGAGTTTGGTGACACTGCGTCTGCTTGCGGTCCACGCCCACCCCGACGACGAGTCGAGTAAGGGGTCGGCCACCCTCGCGTACTACCGCAGCCGCGGCGCGAGGGTCATGGTTGTCAGCTGCACCGGCGGCGAAGAGGGTCGGGTGCTCAACGACAAGCTCGATCGCGATTCCTCGCTTATGGCAGACCGCGACCTGACGGGCCTCCGCCGAATCGAGATGGCGCGGGCACAAAAGGTTCTCGACATCGAACACCGCTGGCTCGGTTTCGTCGACTCCGGCTGGCCGGAGGACGGCAATCCGATGCCGGCCAACAGCTTCGCGACCATCCCGCTTGAGCTCGCAGCCGCTCCGCTCGTGAACATCATCCGTGAATTCAGGCCGCAGGTGATGATCTCCTACGACGAGGAAGGCGGCTACCCGCATCCGGATCACATCCGAGCCCACGAAATCGCGATTTACGCGAGGGATGCCGCGGCCGACGGTTCGAGGTACTCGCAGACCGGCCCCGCCTGGCAGATCGACAAGACCTACTACGACCGCATCTTCAACGGCCCGAGGATGAACGCGCTGTACGACCTCCTGGTTGCTCGCGACCCGGAGAGCCCGCTGCTCGAAGAACTCCGCGAGACTCGGCGCTGGTTCGATCGGCCGGATCTCGCAACCACGCACGTCCCGGCCGGCGACTTTTTCGATGTCAGGGATGCGGCGCTGCGCTGCCACGCCAGCCAGGTCTCGCCGGAGAGCAGTTTCTTTTTCTGGCCGAACGACCTGCAGCGTGAGGCGTGGCCGTACGAAGACTTCCAGCTGGTCGCCTCCCGCGAACCAGCCGATCTGCCCGAGAGCGACCTGTTCGCAGGCATCACCGACGAGGACGACGAATGACCCTTCTCACCCAGCTTGCCGCCGCCGCTCCGTCGCCGACCCCATATCCGGCGTTCCATGGCAACACGGACACGATCACGCCGGGTTGGATCGGCTTCACCATCATCTTCCTGGTGGCCGTTGCGACCGTCTTCCTCATCCTCGACATGAATCGCCGCATCCGCCGCAGCCGCTACCGGGCAGAGGTGCGCGTCAAGCTCGAAGCTGAGCAGGCGGAAGCCGACGCCCTCGCGGCCGCCGCGGCGCGAAAGTCCAGCCGCAAGAAGTAGTCGCGGGGGTCTTCAGGCCAGCTCCGCAGTTAGACCAGCACAGGCGGGTTGGTCGCCACGAGAAGGATCCCGACCCAGTGGCAAAGGAATGCCAGCAGCGTGAGCGTGTGGAAGACCTCGTGAAACCCGAACTTGCCGGGGAACGGGTTCGGTCGCTTCAGGCCGTACGCGAGCGCACCAAGCGAGTACAGGAACCCGCCGACCAGGATCAGCGTCATCATCGGGGCGTCGGCGTGGAAGAAGTCGACGATGTAGGCAAGCGCACCCCAGCCGAGCGCGACATATAGGGGCACATACAGCCAGCGCGGTGCGCCGATCCAGAACACCCTGAACAGGATGCCGAGTCCGGCTCCACCCCAGATGAGCGACAGCAGGATGGTCGCCTTCGGCTGCGGCAGCGCCAGCACGGTGATGGGAGTGTATGACCCGGCGATCAGCAGGAAGATGTTGGCGTGATCGATGCGCTTCAAGAGGCGCTTGGTACGTGGTGGCCAAGTGAAGCGGTGGTAGAGCGCAGAGTTGCCGAACAGGAGGAGCGATGACAACACGAAGATCGAGCAGCTGATCTTGGCTGGCGCGCCGTCGGCGGCCACGATCAGGATGATGCCAAGAACGATTGCAACCGGGAACGTGCCAGCGTGGATCCAGCCACGCCAGGTCGGTTTGACCTCGGTGGCCTGCGTCTCGATCTCGTCTTCCAGCAGAGGAACGTGGGGAATCGGGGCTCCGCCGTCGGCTGCGGTGTCGTCGTCCGTTCCCCTCGCGGTCATCCGTGAACCATACACCGGGGGCAAATCCACAGGCTGAACGCCCGCATTGGGCTAGCGTAGCCATGTGAAAGAGGAGGGTGAACCTGCGACCGGTCGCGGTGTTCTCTATCGCCTTTACCAGGCGCGCATCCGTCGCCACCTCGCAACCCAGACGCTGCCGAAACACGTCGCGATGATCATCGACGGCAATCGGCGCTGGGCGCGGCTGCGCGAATTGGAGACCACCGCCCACGGCCACCGCGCGGGTGCTGCGAAGTATCACGAGTTCCTCGAGTGGTGTGACGACCTTGGCATCTCCGTCGCGACCCTGTACCTGCTTTCGACCGATAACCTCACGGGCCGCACCCCCGAGGAGCTCTCCGTGCTCTTCGAGATCATCGCCGAACTGGCAGAAGACCTGTCGAGGTTCCGCGACTGGCGCGTGCAGCACGTCGGTTCGGATGACGGTCTGCCTGCCCCTCTCGTGGCTGCGCTGAAGGCCGCCGAGGAGCGTACCCGCACGAACACCGGACTCCACATCAACCTCGCGGTGGGCTATGGCGGCCGGCGCGAGATCGCGGACGCCATGCGCAGCATCGTGCAGCAACACCAGGACGAGGGCGGAGAGCTCGAGGCGCTCGCCGAGATTCTGACTCCGGAGCTCATCGGCGAGCATCTCTACACCGGCGGCCAGCCGGATCCTGACCTTGTCATCCGCACCTCAGGCGAACAGCGACTGAGCGACTTCATGCTCTGGCAGAGCGCGCACAGCGAGTTCTACTTCGTCGAGGCGCTCGGCCCAGACCTCCGCGAGGTCGATTTTCTCCGTGCGCTTCGCGACTTCTCGCGCAGGCAGAGGAGGTTCGGGTCATGACGACCATCGAAGAATTCACGGCGAATTTCAGCGATGAACCGGGCTATCTCGATTTCGCCCGCGTCGGCCCTCCTGGCAGCGGCGTGGCGAACGAGCAGTACGCGCAGTTTGAGCTGCTCTCGCGCGGGCGCTTCGGCACGGTCGACAGGCTGGATTCCCAGGACGAACGGGTGCGAACAGCGGTCGGAGCCGTCGCCGGCCTCGATCCAGCGCGAATCGCCTTCCAGCCCAACACCTCGAGCGGGTTGATGCACACCATGTTCGGACTCACGGGCGGTCTCGCGCTGTCTGAGGCCGAATTCCCGAGCCTCACCTTCGCGGCTACCCGGGCAGCCGATGCGCTTGGCGTCCTCGGGACGACATGGATCGCAACCGACCAGGGCCGCGTCACCCCCGGCAACCTGCGTGACCAGCTCACGTCATCCATCACGGCAGTTGCGGTCAGCCTCGTCGACTTCCGTACCGGCTACCTCGTCGACCTCGAGGGCATCAGGGAGGTCATCGGCGACCGACTGCTGATCGTCGACGCGATCCAGGGTTTCGGCGTCGTCGATGCCCCGTACGAGCTGGCGGATGTCGTGGCAGCCGGCGGCCAGAAGTGGGTGCGTGCGGGGTGGGGTACCGGGTTCCTCGCCCTCAGCGATCGTGCGATAGAGGCTCTGACCCCCGTCGTCTCCGGCTTCAACGCCACGGATGTCGCGGGAACCCCACTCGATGAGGTACCGCCACCGACGCATGGCGTCGGCGCGTTCCGCATCTCCCACGCTGATCCCATCGCCGAGGCACGGTTTGCGACCGCGCTGGAGGAGATCGCGGCGGTTGGCGTGCCTGCGATCAATGCTGCCATCGCGGATCGAGTGAGCCAGGTGATCGATCTCGCAGACGAATTCGGTATACCGGTCAGCTCGCCGCGAGACGAGGCCGAGCGCGCGGGCATCGTCGTCATCGAACCGCCGGCTGACCAGCTGACCGTGTTGACGGCGTCGCTGTTCAACCACGGCGTCACGACGACGATCCGCCAGGGGCGGGTGCGCCTCAGCCCCCACGTTTCGACGGACTCCGAGACGTTCGACATGCTGCGCGCCAGCTTCGTCAGTTACGCGTCCGCAATCAAAGTTTGACCTGATCGAAACCTGGCGTCCCGCGTGTCGCTGACGGGCGTTTGGTGGCCCGCGCTTACGTTCGGAACATCAGGTAAGTCGCCTGGTCGAAACGGCCACATAAGTTCGTTTTGGTTACGCACGTGGCCGGCTCGCCAACTGGATCCGAGTGTGAATTCGTACACTCGGGGATGGAGTGCACGTGCCCCAAACCGCTAACCCTCAGGCCAAAAACTCCGAGAAGTCTTCGGCGGATCCGAAGGGGAGGCAGGCGGAGCGAACGTACGTTCTCGACACGTCCGTGCTCCTGTCCGATCCGAAGGCGATCTTCCGGTTTGCTGAGCACGCCGTTGTACTGCCCGTCGTCGTCATCGCCGAACTTGAGGCCAAGCGGAACGATCCGGAGATCGGCTACTTCGCAAGGCAGGCGCTTCGTAACCTCGACGAGTTGCGCGTGCAGCACGAGCGCCTCGACTTCCCGATCGCGGTTGGAGACAGTGGCGGCTCGCTTCGCGTCGAGCTCAACCACTCGAATATGGCCGTTCTGCCATCAGGACTTCAGCTCGGCGACAATGACTCCCGCATCCTTGCCGTCGCGCTGAACCTTGCAGGAGACGGGCTGGATGTCACGGTCGTCTCGAAGGACCTGCCGCTTCGCGTCAAGGCGGCATCCATCGGTCTCGCGGCGGAGGAATACCGCGCGGAGCTTGCGATCGACTCCGGCTGGACAGGGCAGGCTGACCTGACACTCTCGAGCGAGCAGATGAACCAGCTCTACGACAACGAGCAGCTCTCGACCCGCCTCGTGCAGGACCTCCCCGTCAACACCGGGCTCGTGCTGCACTCCGATCGCGGGTCGGCACTCGGGCGGGTCACCTCCCGGGGCCAGATGCGACTGGTGCGCGGCGACCGCGACCTGTTCGGCCTGCATGGCCGCAGCGCTGAGCAGCGCCTCGCCATCGACCTTCTGCTCGATCCTGAGATCGGCATCGTCTCCCTCGGTGGGCGCGCGGGAACGGGCAAGTCTGCCCTCGCGCTCTGCGCGGGACTCGAGGCCGTCCTTGAGAAGCAGCAGTACCGCAAGATCATGGTGTTCCGCCCGCTGTATGCGGTGGGCGGCCAGGAGCTCGGCTACCTGCCGGGCGATGCGGGGGAGAAGATGAACCCGTGGGCCCAGGCCGTGTTCGACACGCTCGGTTCCGTCGTCTCGCAGAACGTCATGGACGAGGTCGTGGAGCGCGGGATCCTCGAGGTGCTGCCGCTCACGCACATCCGTGGCCGATCGCTCCATGACGCCTTCGTCATCGTGGATGAGGCCCAGTCGCTCGAACGCAACGTGCTCCTGACCGTGTTGTCGCGCATCGGGCAGAACTCGAGGGTCGTCCTGACGCACGATGTCGCGCAGCGCGACAACCTGCGCGTCGGACGGCACGATGGTGTCGCATCCGTCATCGAGACGCTGAAGGATCACCCGCTGTTCGCGCACATCACGCTGACGAGGTCGGAGCGCTCAGCGATCGCGGCGCTGGTCACAGAGCTGCTGGAGGGCAACGAACTGGCTTAGCGTGCCCGCGAGGTGCTGGGGTGTGGATAACTCGAGCGCGAGTCGTTAGGAGAGCCGTACTGTTCTCGGAATGTCAGTCGTGCCGCGCCTGGGCCGGCGCTGGATCACGTACTGGCACTGGAGCCTCGCGGTTCCCCTTGTCGTCGTCGGCCTGACTGCGGTCGGGCCGACGGCGGCGAGCATCCCCGTGTTCTACCTCGCGGTGGTCTCGCCGCATCTGGCGCGCGTCGATCTGCGCTCGCGCAGGCTGCCGAACGAACTCACCGTGCCCGGCATCCTGATCGGCGTGCTCACGCTGGGTGTCCAGTCGCTCTCGGCCGGCCGGGTCGAAACCGTGCCGCTTCTTGCTGGCGCCGGCTACGCGGCAATCCTGGCCATTCCAGCGCTTACCGGAGGGATGGGTCTCGGCGACGTCAAGCTCGCTGCCGCCCTGGGCCTCGGCGCCTGGTCGCCGATCGTCGCGGTGCTTTCACCCGCGATCGCTTTCCTGGCCGGAGGGATCGCGAGTCTGATCGTTCTCCTCGCGCGCGGACGCGGCGCCCGCATCGCCTTCGGCCCGTACCTGCTCGGCGGGTTCTGGGCGGCGGTCGGACTGGTCGCGTTCTGGCGCCTGTAGCGTGCGCGGTGCGCTCAGCCCGGGTGAGTCATGGAGAGCACATCGAGCTTCTCGTCGAGTTGCTCCAGCGTGATCTCACCACGTTCGACGAATCCGAGATCGATGACTGACTGCCGGATCGTGACGCCGTCCGCCACCGCATACTTGGCGACTTTCGCTGCTGCCTCGTATCCGATGATGCGATTCAGCGGCGTGACGATCGATGGCGACGACTCTGCCATCGCCCGCGCTCGCTCAAGGTTCGCGGTCAGCCCGTCGATGGTCGTGTCGGCCAAAAGGCGGGTCGAGTTCGACAGGAGTCGAATTGACTCCAGCAGCGCGTTTCCCATAACGGGGATGGCGACGTTCAACTCGAATGAGCCGGTCGCGCCGGCCCATGCGATGGTCGCGTCGTTGCCGATCACGCGAGCGCAGACCTGGATGACGGCCTCCGGGATCACCGGGTTGACCTTTCCGGGCATGATGGACGACCCCGGCTGCAGGTCGGGAATGTGAAGTTCGCCGAGACCGGTGTTCGGGCCGGAACCCATCCACCGGAGGTCGTTGCAGATCTTCTGCAGCGAAACCGCGAGAACGCGAAGCGCTCCGGATGCCTCGACCAGGCCGTCGCGCGCGCCCTGCGCCTCGAAGTGGTCGAGCGCCTCGGTGATCGGAAGCCCGGAGTCAGCGGCGAGCAGCTCGATGACCTGCTGCGGGAAACCCACGGGCGTGTTGATTCCTGTGCCGACTGCTGTGCCACCGAGCGGCACCTCTGCGACGCGCGGGATGGTCGCCTGCACGCGTTCGATCGCGAGCCGGATCTGGCGCGCGTACCCGCCGAACTCCTGGCCGAGGGTGACAGGCGTCGCATCCATCAGGTGCGTGCGGCCCGATTTCACGGCCGTCTTCCAGAGCTGGGCCTTCGCCTCGAGCGACGTGGCCAGATGCTCGAGCGCGGGAACGAGGTCGCCGAGCAGGGCCCCCGTGACGGCGACATGCACCGAGGTGGGGAAGACGTCGTTGGACGACTGGGAGGCGTTGACCTGGTCGTTCGGGTGCACGGGGGAGCCGAGGTACCGGGTCGCGAGCGAGGCCAGCACCTCGTTGATGTTCATGTTGCTCGAGGTGCCGCTTCCGGTTTGGTAGACGTCGATCGGAAACTGGTCGTGGTGGTGACCCGCGATGATCGCGTCGGCCGCCTGGCCGATCGCGTCTGCGACGTTCTGGTCGAGGACTCCGAGAGACGCGTTGACGGCCGCCGCTGCCTTCTTGATGCGCGCCAGTGCCACGATCTGTGCTGGCTCGAGACCGGAACCCGAGATCGGGAAGTTCTCGACAGCGCGCTGCGTCTGTGCAGCGTAGAGGGCGTCGACGGGCACGCGCACCTCACCCATCGTGTCGTGTTCGATTCGATACTCCGGCGTGCTGCTCACGGCTCGTGCCTTTCTGTGGCGTTGCTTTGTCGACGTGACGGTTGTGGTGATGAGTCAGGCGGGAAGCGTGACCGGCCCGACGGCAATGTCAGGTTCGGCTCGACCCTCGAGGAGGCGATAGTTCGCGCCGACGATAGCCAGCGTACCGGCGGCGATCGCGTCGCTGACGAGCTCGGATTCCTCGAGCAGCTCCGCAATCGTGTCGCGCAGGTGCTCACGGCCGACAGCGTGACTGTCGATTGCCGCAGTGTCGATCGGACCGTCCGGTGAGCCGGCGACCCGACGCACCGCCGGAACGATCGGCGCGATGAGGTTGGCAATGTGTACCGGCAGCGGTGCGGCATCCTCTGCCTGGGAGTCGATGGCGGCACGCACTGCTCCGCACTCGTCGTGACCGAGCACGATGATCAACGGCACATGCAGCACTGCCACGGCGTATTCGATCGACCCGACGACGCTCTCGGAGATCACCTGGCCGGCATTGCGGATCACGAACAGGTCGCCGAGGCCCTTGTCGAAGATGATCTCCGCCGCAAGGCGCGAATCACTGCATCCGAACAGCGCCGCAATCGGCGCCTGGCCGTTCGCGATCTCCGCGCGACGGTCGACATCCTGCCGAGGGTGAAGGGGGGTGCCCGCGATGAAGCGCTCGTTGCCCCTCGCCATCTCGGTCCAGGCGAGGTCGGGGGATGGCGCTTTGGTCGTCTCGGTCATCGCCGTCAGCTCACTTTCTTTCCCGCGTCGGTCAGGAACTGCGCCACGCGCGTCGCGACCTGAGAGTATTCGGCCGGGACACGCGCCGTGCCGGATGCGCTGCCGTGCAGCACGAAGTGGATGCTCGCGACAGTTGCCGTGAGGGAGTACTGGAAGTTGCCGCTGTCGGCCGTCGTGCGCTGGTCGTAGATCGTCCAACGGACGCCCGAAATCGTCGTGTGCCCCGTCGGTTGCGCCTTACCGAGCAGCGAACCGAACCACGTATCTCCCGTTCGGATGCCTTCTTCGATGGCGATGAACTGCTGTTTCGGGGTGATGAGGCCCACGTACCAGGTCGTCCCGTCGCCCGCGCCGTCTTTGAGCACCGCGCTGTTCGACCGCCAGGTCTTCGGCAGGTCTGGCGCGACCAGCGGCTGCGAAACACTCGGCTGTGCGCTGGCGGCGACAGAGCGGTAGTTCACGTACTTGACCGGTGTGTTGTCTGGCCGGATCACCACGAGAACAACGAAGAGAACGACAGCGAGCGAAGCGAGCAGCGCGAGGACCAGGTTTCGCGTTGTCTGGTTCGCGCGGTGCGCTCGCGAATTCTCGGCCTTGCGCGCGGCGGTTTCGTCCGGAGTCTCCGGACGACCGAGCTCGGCGACGATGCGCGGAGGTTTACTGCCCTGGTTCAGGTTCGACATTCGGTGGGGAAACGCGTCTTTCTCGGTGTGTAGGGAAGCTAGTCAGTGGATGCCGCGCGTGCTGCGTCGAGGCGCGCCTTGGCGCCGAGGAGCCACTCTTCGCAGCGCTTTGCGAGTGCCTCACCCCGCTCCCACAGGGCGAGCGACTGCTCGAGGGTAGACGACCCCTGCTCGAGCTCGCCCACAACACGGACCAGCTCGTCACGTGCCTGTTCGTAGCTGAGCTCCGCGACGTCGTCGTGCGCACCAGCGGCTGGTGTATCTGGTTTGGGAGAAGCGGATGCCACGGGGTTAATCCTAACGATCGCTAACTGGTGGAAATCTGGTCGCCCGCGACGGCGGCGAGCTTACCGTCCGCGACGGTGAGGACGAGGGCGGTGCCGTTCGGAGCATCGGATGCGACCCTGAGCGCCCGGCCGTCTGGCAGCTGGGCAATCGAGTACCCGCGGTCGAGCGTGCGCTGGGGCGAGAGCGCCCGAAGGTGACCAGCGAGCTCGCTCACGCGAGCGCTCGCACGGTCGATTGACAGGCTCATCAGTTCGCTGCCGCGGGCGACGTAGCGCGAGAGCTCTTCCGCGCGCGAGTCGACCAGCCAGCTCGAATTCGCGAGCACGGGGCGCGTCCGGAGCTGCTCCAGCCGATCGATCTCGATCGAGATGAGGTGCGTCACCCGGCTGCCGATCCGTGCCCGCGCCTGTTGGACGCGAGCGATCTCTTCCGCGACATCCGGCACGACGCGCTTCGCTGCATCCGTCGGCGTGGATGCGCGCAGGTCTGCGACGTCGTCGAGGAGCGGGCGATCCGCTTCGTGCCCGATCGCGCTGACGATGGGCGTGACGCACGCTGCGGCCGTGCGCACGAGTGCCTCGTCGCTGAAGACCAGGAGATTTTGGAAGTCCCCACCGCCGCGGGCAATGATGATGACATCCACCGCCGGGTCGGCGTCGAGCAGCTTGAGCGCCGCCGTGACATCCCCGACGGCCTTATCGCCCTGGACGGCGGCATACGCAATGCGGAATTCGACTGCGGGCCAGCGCAGCTGGGCGTTGCGCAGCACATCTTTCTCAGCATCGCTGTCGCGGCCGGTGATGAGGCCGATGGTGTGGGGAAGAAAGGGCAGCGGCTTCTTGCGGTCGGCGTCGAACAGCCCCTCGGCCCGAAGGGTGTGCCGCAGGCGCTCGAGTCGCTCGAGCAGGTCGCCGAGGCCGACATGCCGCATCTCGAAGACCTGCATTGTGAGCGTGCCGCCCTTGACCCAGTAGTTGGGCTTGACGAGAGCCACGACGCGATCGCCCTGCTTCAGGTCATCCGGGATCTTCGCCCGCACGGACGACCAGATCGTGAACGACACCGTCGCGTCGGCCTCGAGGTCCTTCAATTTGCCATAGACGTTGCCGCCCGAGACGCCCCACTGGGTGATCTCGCCCTCGACCCAGACGGTGCCGAGCCGATCGATCCAACCCTTGATCTTCGCAGACAGGATGCCGACCGGCCATGGTGCATCGACGGTGGGAAGCGTGTCTGCCGATCGCACGGCGCCCGGTGCAGAATCGGTCACGAATCGCCTCCGACGGGAGGCTCACCAACGTATTCGTGCGCCTCTCG
This sequence comes from Galbitalea sp., assembly GCA_036499165.1. GTDB lineage: Bacteria > Actinomycetota > Actinomycetes > Actinomycetales > Microbacteriaceae > Galbitalea. Next base: position 22,866 of record DASYEE010000041.1, read on the forward strand.
GATGAGTTCGGACCAGAAGGAGAGGTCGCGGACTCGAACCCAATCGCGCGAGCGCTCGCCACCGGTCTTGAAGGCCTTAGCGACGCCGCGTGCAGTGAGATCGCTTGACCGTGTCGTCGGAAGGTCGACGACGAGGTCGTCGCCGTCCAGAAAAGCGAACAGCGTGCCGCGCACGTGCAGGCCGTCGTCGTCGACGGTCACCCCTGGCTCGTGGCGAAATTCGATCAGCAGGTTTTCGTACGCCTCTGTCGCAACTGTGTTTGCCATCGGTGCCTCCCAGACCTCGGCTCGGTACGCTCCCGTAGAATCGGCAGTGTGAGCATCTCCAACGGCGCTGCCGTCAGCCTTCAAATACCCCGGGTTCCCGCGGTACGTAACAGGCTACGGGACATCCCCGTCACCGGGTCGAAGCGTGTGCTGCTCGCTGCCCCTCGTGGGTACTGTGCAGGAGTAGACAGGGCCGTGATCGCTGTCGAGAAGGCCCTCGACAAATTCGGGACGCCCGTCTACGTGCGCAAGCAAATCGTCCACAACATCCACGTCGTCTCGACGCTCGAGCAGCGGGGAGCGATCTTCGTCGATGACGTCGCCGAAGTGCCGGAGGGCGCACACATCGTCTTCAGCGCGCACGGTGTCTCGCCTGCGGTGGTTGCCGGCGCCACCGCGCGGGGCCTCGACGCGATCGACGCCACGTGTCCGCTCGTCACCAAGGTGCACCGGGAGGCGACCCGTTTCGCGAGAGATGACTACGAAATCCTCCTGATCGGCCACCGCGGCCACGAAGAGGTCGAGGGCACGATGGGTCACGCCCCCGAGCGCACGACCCTGGTGAACAGCCCGGCAGACGTCGCTGGCCTCGACGTGAAAAACCCCGATCATCTCGTCTGGCTTTCGCAAACCACCCTCAGCGTCGATGAGACGATGGAGACCGTCCGCCTCCTGCGTGAGCGCTTCCCGAACCTGCAGGACCCGCCGAGCGACGACATCTGTTACGCCACCCAGAATCGCCAGGTCGCGATCAAGAAGGTCGCGGAGGAAGCCGACCTCGTGATCGTCGTCGGGTCGGCCAACAGCTCGAACACCGTGCGGCTCGTGGATGTCGCGCTCGAGAACGGGGCGACGGCGGCATACCGCGTCGACTACGCGAGCGAAATCAAACAGGAGTGGCTGGATGGCGTCCTGACGGTCGGCGTGACCTCGGGCGCATCCGTACCGGAAGTGCTCGTGCAGGAAGTGCTCGACGACCTCGCCGACGCGGGTTATGGGACCGTCGACCAGGTCGTCACCGCAGAAGAGGACCTGATGTTCTCGCTTCCCCGCGAACTGCGCACCGACGCCAGCGGCAAGCCGGATGAGCGTGGCCTCGGCGGTCGCACCCGGCGTCTCGATTGGCAGTAGGCATGAGCGACGAGCGGCCTCGCCCCGAATACGGCGAATACGCCACACCCGAGGAACAGGCGCGTGCTGCCGGCCAGACCTACGTCCCGCCGCCCCCATTCGCACCGCCGCAAGCCTGGCGGTCGGATGCCGACGAAGAGAGCACCCAGCCGGATGTCCCGATCTTCAACCGGGGCAGGTTCATCGACCGCGTCGTGACCAACGGCCTGCTGCTCATCGGAGTTTTTTCGTTCATCCAGTCGTTCGAGGGCGACCTGTCGTTCGGTTCACTGCTGAAGGCAACGGCTACCTCCTTTGGCGTGACTGACTACGAGCCTTCTGCAGGCATCGACGTGGTCGGGCGCTGGATCCTCGTGATCAATGTCGTGTTGCTGGTCGCATCCATCGCCGTCTCGGTCGTTATCGCCCGGCGCGGGCATCTCACTTTCTATATCCCGCTTGTCGGGTTCTTCCTGTTCTCGACGGCGCAGGCGATCCTCTTGTATACGAGTGCTCCCGCCCTGGTCGAGCAACTCGGACGCCACTTCCTGGGCTAACCGCGGCCCGGCAGCGGGCAGAGAGCTCTCGCGTCGATCCGGCCGCGTTCGCCGGTCGTGTGCGACGCTGTTCTCGTGAGTCCCGGCGTAGCGCGAATCCCCATCCTGCCGCGCAAGGTCGCGGCCGGGGTGACCGTGTCGGCGGTGGCTCGCGGGGGATGGGCGATCGCTGCGGTCACGCTCATCGTCTCGACCGTCGGAATCTCCGACCAGTTCTTGCGCCTCGGTTACGGCGGAGACCTGGCAGCGCCCCTCGGCGCGATCGTCTGCATGCTCGCCGCCATCCTCGTGCTCGCCTCGTTCCCGTCGTGGTGGACGGTCTGCGCGTTCGTCGTCATCGGCGGCATCAGCGAGTACGTCTTTCTGCACGGGGTCCTCGATCACCACGCGTCACTGCTTCCCGCTGCCCTCATTCTGGTGAATCGCCCGGCCGCCGCCCTGGTCCTCGTTGGCACGGTCGGGACCCGCCCACTCCCGGCGATTGCATGGGGCATTGGTGGGTTCATCGTCGGCGAGGGGGTAACTCTTCTCGTCTGCCTCCAGGTCGGCACACCGCTGTACTTCGGCAATGGACCCCTCATCACCCTGGCCAACTACTGTGCCGCCTATGTCGGTCTTGCTCTGATCCAGCGTGCCCAGCGCCGTCGCGTGCCCGACTTTCTCCGGCTCAGGCAGGAGTCGCGCAGAATCGACCACGCTCTCACGCGCGAGCAGCGAGAGGTCGCAGTGCTTCACGACACTGTTCTCAACGACCTCGCGCTCGTCGTCAACGGGCCGGATCAGCTCGACGATCGCATGCGCGAGCGGATGCATCAGGATGTCGCGACCCTCTCCCGCCACGCGAGTCTTGCCGGCATCGAACAGACGGAATTCGTAGACGCCAACGACGCGTCACTGCGCAACCAGATGATGCTTCTCGTCAGCGATTTCCAGTGGCGCGGCTTAGGCGTCGAGGTCACGGGAGACACGGGTCGGGTTGCGCGCATGACGCCAGAAGCCGTGGATGCAGCGGTCGGCGCTCTCCGCGCCTGTCTCGAGAACGTGCTGCGGCACTCCGGCGTGCTCTCGGCTGAGATCGCGATCAGCACATCCGATGAGCTGATTACCTGGACGGTGAGCGACGCAGGCCATGGGTTCGACCTGGCAGCGGTCGAGCTTGACCGGCTGGGTCTGCGCACATCCGTAATCCGTCGCGTCGAAAGCGCCGGTGGCAGTGCCAAGGTCTACTCGACCCCCGGGAACGGCACCTCGGTTCTGCTCACCTTGCCGCAGCTGCCGCCGCCGGAGTCGACGCCCGGGAGTCAGGAATGACCAGTTCGTGGCGACGCTCGCCGCAAGAGGTCGACCCACTCAGCTGGTTCGCGGGGCCGGGCTTGCCCGTCGTGCTCTCGATCGCCGCAGTCCTCCAGGGAGCGGTCATCGCCATCCTGTACTGGGGCCTGTGGTCGAATGTCGCCCTGCAGTTCGCCGCGATGCCATTTTTTCTCTTTGCCGGCTGGCTGACGGCGACGTGGGTGCAGCCACATCGGCCGCAGTTCGACTGGCGAAAGGCCATCGTCGTGCTCATGATCTCGACCCTCGGCGTCGTCGTGTCCGCGGTCGGAACCGTCGGCGGCCACATGGCCGTTCAGCAGTGGTGGCCAGGAATCGCGCTCGGCGCGACTCTCGCGAGCCTCGCGCCCTATTCCTCGGCGCGCCAGCTGGTCGGCTATGGGATCCTCGCGGCGGTTCCCCTCGCCTTTATCGGATGGGCCGTGTTCTCGCCGATCACCCACATCTGGACTCCGGCTGGGGTCATCGCAATCTCCTCTGGGCCGGTCGTGGTGGCCGGGGTCGCTTCCATCGTCTTCTCGTACACGATCGTGTCCCGGACGACCGCTTTTCTCGACACGTCCGCTGCCGACGAAGAGGTGTATTCGGCGCTTGAGCCGCGGAGCGAAGCCGAAGAGATGGGCGGCACCGCGCGGGTCAGTGCGCGCGTCGCGCCGTTCATCGAGAGTGTCGCGGCGGCCGGCGTCATCACGCCGACCGACAGGGCGCTCGCGGCGCAGATCGCTCGCTCGCTCCGAGCAGAGCTGGTGACAGCGAGCAACCGGAGCTGGCTGGATGTCGTGGCAGCCGAAACCGGAATGGTCGTCAGCGACCCGGGTCGGCTCGCAGATCGGATGAACGAATCGCAGCGGGCAGCACTTCGAGGTCTCCTCGTCGCGGCGATCGAGAATTCGGTCGTCGACAGGTACACGCTGCTCATCGAGCTTCGTGCCCAGCCCGATGGTTCGACGGCGGTCGCGCTCAGCATCGACCTCGACCTGCCGGAGGGCAGGCGATTCGTCCTGATCGCGCCGTACTACCTGACGCTGAAGACGACGGTCGACGACCTCTCCTGGGACGACGGCCGGAGCCTCATGCTGAAGTTCCGCATCCCGCCAAGCTGAACCGTTCCTGTAGCAGGGCCGGGAGCGGCGCCTGCCCTACTTGCCGGAGTGACCAGCGGACCCGAGCTGCTTCGTCGCCTCGACCACGCGGGCCGCCATCGCGGTCTCGGCGATCTTGCCCCATGCGCGCGGGTCATAGATCTTCTTGTTCCCGACCTCGCCGTCGACCTTCAGGAAGCCGTCGTAGTTCTTCAACACGGTGTCGGCGATCGAGCGACTGTATGCGTACTGCGTGTCGGTGTCGACGTTCATCTTCACGACGCCGTTCGCGACCGCCTCGGCGATCTCCGCGTCCGTCGAACCCGATCCACCGTGGAAGACGAGGTCGAGTGGCTTCGGACCGGTGCCGTACTTCGCCTGGAGCCCAGCCTGGATGTCCCCGAGGAGTTCGGGCCGCAACTTTACGTTGCCCGGCTTGTAAACACCGTGCACGTTGCCGAAAGTCAGGGCGGCGATGTATCGGCCCTGGTCGCCGAGACCAAGCGCGTCGACGACCTTCTCGACGTCCGCGAGAGTCGTGTAGAGAGCGTCGTTCGTGCCCTCGTGCTGCACGCCGTCCTCCTCGCCGCCCACGACGCCGATCTCAACCTCGAGGATCGCGTGAATCGCTTTGAGGCGGGGGAGGAGGTCCTTCGCGATGCGGATGTTCTCGTCGAGCGGCACGGCAGAGCCATCCCACATGTGCGACTGGAAGATCGGGTTGCGCCCGGCCTTCACCTCGGCCTCGGACGCGGCAAGCAGCGGCAGCACGAAGCCCGCGAGCGCCGGCTCGGGGCAGTGGTCGGTGTGGAGCGCGACGGTGACCGGGTAGTTCTTCGCGACCTCGGTCACGAATGCCGCAAACGCGAGAGCCCCCGACGCGCGGTTCTTGACGGTGTGCCCCGCAAAGTAGTCTGCGCCGCCCGTCGTGACCTGGATGATGCCATCGGACTGCGCCTCGCTGAGGCCCTGCAGCACGGAGTTGATCGTCGAGGAGGACGACACGTTGATCGCCGGGTACGCGAACCCGTTGGTCTTGGCCTTGTCGAGCATCTCTGCGTACTGCTCGGGGGTTGCGACGGGCATGACGACTCCTTGTGGTGGTGGTGGCTCGGCAGCGACAGCGACTGCGGGGGAACCCTCGAAGTCTACTAATGTTGGCTTTAGCGTTGATTCCGCAGTGGAGTCACACCACCATCGCTGAACCCGTCAGGGGATCCTTTGGTGAACACTCCAACCGTCGACAACGAGCACGCCGCACTCTCAAAAAGCGCCGCGCTGTTCAACCAGCCGGATCGCAACCTCGGCATGGAGCTCGTGCGAGCGACAGAGGCGGCAGCCATTCGGGCCGTCCCCTTCATCGGACGCGGCGACAAACTGGCGGCCGACGGGGCCGCGGTGGACGCGATGCGGAAGTTCCTCGGCACGGTCAACTTCGATGGCGTCGTCGTCATCGGCGAGGGCGAGAAAGACCACGCGCCCATGCTCTTCAACGGCGAGCACGTCGGCAACGGCAACGGTCCGGCTGCCGATATCGCGGTCGACCCGATCGATGGAACCTCTCTCACGGCCGCCGGCCGCCAGAATGCGCTCTCGATGATCGCCGTCGCCGACCGCGGGAGCATGCTCGACGCATCCACCGTCTACTACATGAAGAAGATCGCAACCGGTGCAGAGGGCATCGGTGTCGTCGATATCCGCAAGCCGATCGGCGAGAACATCCGGGCACTCGCCAAGGCGAAGGGCAAGGATGTCTCAGACATCACGGTCGCGGTGCTCGACCGCCCGAGGCACGTCGAATTGATCGAGGAGATTCGCGCCGCGGGGGCTGGCACGCGAATGCTGCTGGACGGGGATGTCGCGGGCAGCATCAATGCGGCAATGTACGGAACCCGAATCGACATGTGCGCGGGAATCGGCGGCAGCCCTGAGGGCGTCGTCACCGCGTGTGCGATGAAGGCCCTCGGCGGGATGATCCAGACGATCCTTCACCCGCAGGACGACGAGCAGCGGCAGCGCGGCCTCGACGCTGGGCTCAAGTTCGACCATGTTTACGACGCCGATGAGCTGGTCACGAGCGAGAACACGTACTTCGTCGCGACAGGTGTGACGGATGGCGGACTGGTCGCCGGCGTGCGTCGGCTTGGGCCCATCATCCGCACGGAGTCGATCGTGCTTCGCTCCCGCTCCGGCACGATTCGTCGTGTCGTCGCCGATCACCTCGCGGAGAAGTGGCTGGACTAGCCGGTCGAGGTGTCGCGCTCGTCGAACCGTCCCGCGCGTTCGTCGCCGAGTGCTGGCGAGCCCGAGTAAACACGCGTACTGCCGGACCCACATGAGCGCGGGGTCAGAGGGGCCAGGATGACTGAGGCAACCGGCACGAGTACGACCCCCTCAGACGGTGGGCCTCACGTCATTCATCGGATCCCGCTGAACACGCTGGCGATCGCATTTGGCATCGCCGGCCTCGCGACCATCTGGACGACGGCAGGACGCCTCCTCGGCGTAAGCGCGGTCGTCGGGCAGGTGCTGTGGATCGGTGTCGTCATCGCGTGGGTGTGGCTCATCCAGGCGCACGTGACCCGCGGCAGGCACAGCGCCGAGACCCTGGCGGCGCAGCTGCGGCACCCCGCACAGGGGCCGATCGCCGCCATCGTACCCATCGTGGGAATGATGATCGGAGCGGAACTCTATCGGTTCGCGGCTCTGGCAGGCGAAATTCTCGTCGTGCTCTCGATTATTGCCGCAGCAGCATTCGCCGCCTGGATTCTTGCGTTCTGGCACACCGGCAATCTCACTCCGGAGGCGTTCCACGGAGGCTATCTGCTGCCGACCGTCGCCGCGGGCCTCATCGGGGCCACGACCTCATTCCGAGTGGGGTTGCCTTTCCTGGCAATGGGATGTTTTGCGGTCGGTCTCTTCTTCTGGGTTGTAGTTTCAACGGTGCTGCTTGCGCGCTTGGCGTTCTTCCCGCCGTTGCCCGATGCCCTGACCCCAACCTGCGCGATACTTCTTGCGCCGCCCGCGGTGGCCGGCACCGCGTGGTTCACCATCAACGGAGAACACGTCGACCTCGTCGCCACTGCGCTCGCCGGACTGCTCGTGCTCATGGCGCTCCAGCAGGTGGCTCTGCTCCGGCGCTACCGCGGGCTGGCGTTCTCGCTCGGTTTTTGGTCGTTCACGTTCCCCGTCGCCGCCGCCGGAGGTTACGCAGTGGAGTGGATTTCCCTCTCAGGTTTCGCGGGCTGGCAGGTCGTCGGATGGATCGTCGTCGGCCTTGTCACTGCGCTAATCGCGGCGATCGGCATCCGATCCCTGGTCCTGGTCGCGAGTGTCCGTCGCGGCGCGGAACGAGCGGAGAATGCGCTCCGTCACGCGGACGACGCCGTGGCTCGGCATCAGTGAGCACGAGAAGCTCGCACCAACCCCGCCCCGAACGCCAAGGGGTATCCGATCGCCGAGTACCTAATTCTCCAGCACTGAGATGATGTTGCCGCTCGGGTCGGTGAACCAGGCGATGTCTGGCCCCCAGCCCTTGGCCTTGCCGCGCGCGATCTGGCGCTCATCCTGGTGTGGCATGCCGTACGCGATGAGTGTTATGCCCTGCGCTTCGAGCTCAGCGACGGCCGTATCGATGCTCGCGACCTCGAGGTTCAGGCAGGTGTAGGTGGCCGGCGTGTGGTCTTCCTTGGGATAGAGCAGGATGACTCCGCCCTGGGGCAGGCCGATGGTGGCGTTGCCCATGCCGCCGGAGCCGACGTCGAGCCCGAGCTTCGTGCCGTAGAACTCTTTCGCTTCATCGATGTTTTTGACGGCGATTCCGCTCAGTAATCCTGTGATTGCAACCATGAACCCAAGCTTGGCACGCGGGTTCTGCGCGCAATAGGGGCCAATACGGTCAACCGTGCCGACCGCAAGGGCCCACCTTGTCCGCATTGGCCCAGATCGCTGGCCCAGATCGCTGGCCCAGATCGCTGGGTTACGCGGCTGGCGGGGTCTCGCCGTCCGGTTCCAACTCGACGAGGAGTTCTGGTGCGGTGAGTTCTCGGGGAGCTTCTTCGATGCCCTCGAGTGTGCCAAGCACCTTGGACTCGTCGAGCATGGTGAGTTTGCGCGCACTCGGCAGGACCTGGCGCTCAAGCGAGCCGACGAACGAGTTGTAGTCCTTGACGCTGCGTTCGATCGAGCGTCCGAGTTTCTCGACATGGGAGGCCATCGTCGATAGTCGACCATAGAGTTCTCGGCTGAGGTTGAAGAGCGTCTTCGCCTCTTGCGTCACCACATCCTGTTGCCAGCTGAACGCGACCGTCTTCAACACTGACCACAGGGTCACCGGCGACGCGAGAGCGACTCTCTTGCCGAACGCGAACTCCATGATCGACGGGTCTGCTTCAAGCGCAGAAGACACCAGCGACTCACTCGGAATGAACGCGATCACCATCTCAGGGCTCGCATCAAGCCCTTCCCAGTAGCTGCGGCTGCCAAGGGCTGTGATGTGATCCCGGACGGCCTTGACGTGCGCCTTCATCAGGAGGTCTTTTCGTGACAGCTCGGCGTCGGACGCAGTGGCTGGGATGGCCGCAGCATCGATATAGGAGTTGAACGGAGCCTTAGCGTCGACCGCAATCGACTTTCCGCCAGGCAGATGCACGATCATGTCCGGCCTGCCGTGCCCGGCATCCGACGTGATGCTCGACTGGACGTCGAAGTCGACGCGGTTGATCAACCCCGCCGCTTCGACGACGCTGCGCAGCTGTGTCTCGCCCCAGACCCCGCGGGTGCTGTTGTTTCGAAGGGCGGACGAAAGTGCCTCCGCGGTGTTTCGTAGGCGTTCTTCCGACTCGGTGGCCGAACGGAGCTGTTGAGTGAGCTCGCCGTGCTGAAGAGTACGCTGCATCTCCAACTCGGTGACTTTGCGCTGCATGGATTCGAGCGAATCCTTTACGGGGGCGATCGCCTGGAGCACTTTGCTTTCGGCTTCCTCGCGCAGCGCGCGCTCGCGCGCCTCGGCACGCGTGTGCTCAGAGAGTTCGCGGAACTGCTCCTGGTTCGCGGAGATCTGCTCCCGCAGCCCGCTCGCAGTGGCCGTGACGGCCGCAAGCTGCGCAGACAACTCGGCACGCTGCGCCGCCTCGTCTGCTCGCACCTGCGCGAGAACAGTGTCGTGGCGCGCCTGGGCGATCTCCGGATTCTCTCCGGTCGCTTCGGCGGCTCGCCTTGAGCGGCCGATGAGCAGGCCAATGACCGCGCCGAGGACGACCCCGATGACGAGGCCAATGATGAGCGGAAGCAGGGAATCCATGCTGCCCAGTGTGTCATTCGCGTCAGACATCGATGCGCTAAATGTTCAGCAAATGTCTCCGGTTAGAGTGACCGCATGAGCATTGTCGAGCACTGGATCAATGGCCAACTGGCGAGCGGCACCTCCACCCGCACCGCTCCCGTATACAACCCTGCGAAGGGCGAGGTCGCGCGCGAGGTGCGCCTCGCGACCACTGCGGATGTCGACACCGCAGTGCAGGTGGCGAAGGCTGCTTTCCCGGCATGGTCGGGCGCGTCGTGGGCCAAGCGCCAGCAGGTGTTGTTCGCGTTCCGCGAGATCCTAAACGCCCGCAAGGACGAGCTCGGCGCCATCCTCACCAACGAGCACGGCAAGGTGAGCTCAGACGCGGTCGGCGAGATCGCCCGCGGCCTCGAGGTCGTCGAGTTCGCGACCGCGATCCCGCACCTCGCCAAGGGTGAGTACAGCGAGAACGTCTCGACCGGAGTCGACGTCTACTCGATCAGGCAGGCGCTCGGCGTCGTCGGCATCGTGAGCCCGTTCAACTTCCCGGCCATGGTTCCGCTCTGGTTCTTCCCCATCGCGATCGCCGCAGGCAACACCGTCGTGTTGAAGCCGAGCGAGAAAGACCCGTCCGCGTCGCTGTGGATGGCTGCAGCGTTGAAGGAAGCCGGTCTGCCGGATGGCGTTTTCAACGTCGTCAACGGCGACAAGGAGTCGGTGGATGCCCTGCTCGACCACCCGGACGTCGCATCCATCTCGTTCGTCGGCTCGACACCGATTGCGAAGTACATCTACGAGAATGCATCCAAGGCTGGCAAGCGTGTCCAGGCCCTCGGTGGTGCGAAGAACCACATGCTGGTGCTTCCGGATGCCGACCTCGACCTGGTCGCCGATTCGGCCGTCAACGCGGGGTTCGGCTCAGCGGGCGAGCGCTGCATGGCGATTTCTGTCGTCATCGCGGTCGAACCGGTCGCAGACGAACTGATCTCGAAGATCAAGGCGAGGATGTCTGGCCTGACGGTGGGCGACGGCCTGCGCGGCTGCGACATGGGTCCGCTCATCACGAAGGAGCACCGCGACAAGGTCGCCTCGTACATCGACGTCGCAACGAACGACGGCGCGGATGTCGTGGTCGACGGCCGTGGGATCGAGGTCGACGGTGAGGCCGACGGCTTCTGGCTCGGCCCCACGCTGATCGATAAGGTGCCGCTCGACTCCCGCGTCTACACGGAGGAGATCTTCGGTCCGGTGCTCTCGATCGTGCGCGTCGAGTCGTACGACGAGGGTCTCGCCGTCATCAACGCTTCTCGCTACGGCAATGGAACAGCCATCTTCACGAACGACGGGGGAGCGGCTCGCCGGTTCCAGCGCGAGGTGCAGGTCGGCATGGTCGGCATCAATGTGCCGATTCCCGTGCCGGTCGGCTACTTCTCGTTCGGCGGCTGGAAGGACTCCCTGTTCGGCGACGCGAAGGCGTACGGCCAGGCGGCCGTCGACTTCTTCACCCGCGAGAAGGCGATCACCTCGCGTTGGCTCGACCCGTCGCACGGTGGCATCAACCTGGGCTTCCCCCAGAACTAGCCAGCGAGCGAAACCTGCGCACCGATCGCGCCCAGTCGTGTGCCCGTGGCTGCGGCAAGTTGGGCGAGATCCTCAGAGTCGTGCCGCCTCGCGGCATGCACGATAATCGCGGCACAGGCTCGTGAATCGGCGAGCGCGTTGTGGTGCTCGAAGTCCTCGAAGCCGGCCGCCATTGCCGCCACCGGCAGGCGGTACGAGTCGAGGTGGTAGGTCTTGCGGGCGATCTGCAGGCTGCACGCGTAGCTGAACGACGGGGTATCGACGAAGGTCGCGGCACACGCGCCGGAGATGACGCCCATGTCGAAGCCCGCGTTGTGAGCGACGAGCGTGTCGCCGTCGGCGAAGGCGACCAGGTCGGGGAGTTGCTCCGTCCACAGCAGTGCGTCGACGACATCCACGGCCATGATTCCGTGGATTCTGGTGTTCCACTCCCAGAACTCGTCGTGGCCAAGCGGCGGCTTGATGAGCCAGTACGCCTCATCGACGACATTTCCGTCTCGCACCTTCACGAGCCCGACGGAGCAGGCTGACGCACTAGACGAGTTTGCGGTTTCGAAGTCGATAGCGGTGAAATCCAGGGGCACGTTCCGATGTTCTCACGGGGGTCTGACCTCGCTCGGATTGGCCACGCGATTCGTGTCACTGCGCGTTTGCCGCCCCAGTATCGGGGCGGTTGTGGACAAATACGACGACCGCCGCTCGTGCACCGATAGGGTTTGGGTCGATCCAGGGAGCCCCATTGTCAGATTTACCCGAAACACAGCCCACCACCACCGACGCTTCAGCGCCAGCGCACGTTCCGTCACGGACGAAGCTCATCGCAGTTTCGATCCGCTCCGACATCGTCGGTCTCGCCCCACGGTACGGGCGCGCTGCCGTGGAGTCGCTGCTGACCTACGCCGCGGCCTGGGTGCTCGGACTGGTGATCACAATCCTGTTCCTGCTCGCGTCTGAGGGCGCGCCAAATGGGGGATGGTTCTTCGAGTTTCCCGGCCAACTCGTCGGACTCGGGGTGTTCGGGCTCCTGAGCGGAGGCAGCACGATTTTCGGGATATCGCTGTCCGCAACGGTCGCATTCCTTCCCCTGGTCATGACGGCAATGGTCGTGGTGGGATCAGTCATTCTCGCTCGACGAAACGAACGCGCTCTCCCGACGTCGAAAGCCCAGCGCTGGATCCTGTCGATCGCCAACTCGGTGGTGTTTGCGATCGTCACACTCGTGGTCGCGCTCGTGCTGCCGATAGTTTCCACCTCCGCTGCAGTTCCGAACCCGCTGTTCGCTCTCCCGGCGATCACTGTCACGCTGTCAACGGCCTCTTTTACTCTCGTCCTCGGATCGATCGTGATCGTCACCGCGGCATCGCTGCTCGGCCGCCGGAGCGTCGCGCATTCCCTCATTCCGGTGCAGCCCATCGGTGCCGTTCGCCGGGTCATCCGCGCGACCGCTCCGGTATCGCTGCTGTATACGGTCGTGGCTGGCGTCATCATCACGGTCGTCGGCGCTATCGTGCTGATCGCTCAGGGCGCCGCATCATCGTTGCTGAGCCTGCCCTTGTCTGTGCCGCTCGTTGTGGCCAACGGCCTCGCGCTCGTCAACTTCTCCAACGTCGGCATCACGGGTTCCGGCGTGCCGCTCCTGACCTCAATCGGTCAATTTCCGACCAGCATCTGGCTGCCGAGCAGCGCCGTGCCGATCTGGGCCGTGTGCCTCGCTGTCATCGTCAACCTCGTCCTCATCGCTCTGGTCGGGATCGCGCTCCACCTTCGCCGTCGTGTTCGCGCGACCGGTTCCGGCTGGGCTACGACGATCGTGACATTCGCTCTCCTCGGTGTCGTGCTTTCACTTGTTGGCAGCATCTCCGTCTGGACCCATATCGACGCATCCGGGCTCTCTACGGCGCTCCAGGGAGCTCTCGGGTCTGGTTCCTCCGGCACAGGAGGCCTTGCAGGACTCGGCAGCGCGGCGCTCGGCTCGCTCGGGTCGATTCAGCTGACTTTTGGGCCGGCCCTGTGGACCTTCCTGGCGTTCGCGATCGTTGGCGCGCTTGTTGAGGTCAGTGCCAGCTATCTTGCGCCAGCGATCGCTCCTGCGATCCCCGCCGGTTCGCTGTCGGCCACCAGCCGCTTCCTTGGCAGGTTCGGCGTCCCTCTTCTGATTGCACCCGAGACGGTGGAGAGCGAGGATGAAGCCGCTGCTGCGCCATCCACTGCTGCAGCCCCTATGAGTGCAGCGGCCAGGAAGCGACTGAAGCTCGGCCTCATCGTCGGCGGTGGGGTCGTTGCCGTGGTCGTGCTCGCATCCGTGGCCATCGCGATTCTCGGTTCCACCGTCTTCGCGCAAGACAGGCAGGTTCGCGCGTATCTGGATGACATCGTCGGCGGGCACGCTGCCCAGGCGATTCGTGACGGTCACATTTCCGCGAGCGGCAGCACGTCAGCGCTGTTGACCGACTCCGTTCTCGCACACACCAAGGGCCGCATCACGTCGTACACGGTCACCGGCACGACAACCTCAGGTGACCAGGGCACCGTAACGGTCCAGGAGACCCAGGGCGGCCATGCTTCGACCGTGCAATACTCGCTCCACAAAACTGGCTCGGTATTTCTTTTCTTCGGCGACTGGAAGCTCGATCCGGTGCCGGTGCAGAAAATCTCCGCCGAGCTTTCTCCGGGTGTGACGGCTATCGCCATCAACGGGGCGACTGTTTCGGTGTCGAGTGCCGAGCAGGCACAAGGGGTCGTCGAGATTCCCGCGTTCCCGGGCGTCTACCGACTGGGGCTCGGTGGCGACACCAAGTGGTTCACGGCAAAGCCGGAGACCACCACGGTTGCGGCAGGCGGCCTCGCCCAAACGAATGCTGTCTCGATCGAAGCGAGGCCAAGCGCGGCGCTGAAGACGGAGGTGACGAGCCAGGTCACGACATTCCTCGACGCGTGCGCCGCAAAGGCAGAGATCTCGCCATCGGGCTGCCCGTTCGAGTACTTCGGCATTGGAACCGTCTCTCATGTCAAGTGGAAGGTCGCCAGCGTGCCCTCGCTGACCATCGGGTCGGATGACGGTAAGACCTGGGGAGTGACATCCGACGCGGGTGAGGCGGGCGTCTCGTTCGATGACGACTTCTTCGGCGAGACCGATCATGAGACCGATTCGACGCAGTATTACGTCTACGGCACGATCAGCTTCGCGACGGGCAGTCCGGTGTTCACATACAACGACGGGTTTTAGGCCAGGCGGCCGCGTCTTCTTCGCCCGGATTCGCGCCAGGTCGGTCGTCGTACGCTGGAGTGGTGACGAGTGACGGGGTAAAGGCGCGGCAGGCAGCATCCTTCGATCGGGCCGCGGAGGTCTATGAACGCGCGAGACCGGAGTATCCGGCGGAGGCGGTCGACTGGCTGGTTCCGAGTGGTGCGAAAGCTGTGCTCGACCTTGGTGCGGGAACCGGAAAGCTGACGCGCGCCCTGGTGGCGCGGGGACTCGAAGTCTCAGCGGTCGATCCGTCGCCGAAGATGCTCGAGCAACTGAGCGCCGCCATCCCGGGAGCGAGCGTGCAGGAGGGAACGGCGGAGGACATCCCGCTCGGCGATGCCAGCGTCGATGCCGTGCTTGTGGCACAGGCCTGGCATTGGGTCGACCAGGATGTCGCTCTCCCGTCGGTCGCGCGTGTGCTGAAACCCGGTGGCACGCTCGGTCTCGTGTGGAACATCCGCGACGATCGCGTCGACTGGGTGCGCCAGCTGACGGATGCCATGCACGCGGCCAATGCCGAGGTTTTCCTGGCGACCGGGAGCATCCGGCACGACGGATTCTCCCCTGTCGAGACCGCGGTCTTCGAGTGGTCGCGGGACTTCACCCGGCCGGAGCTCATCGAGTTGCTGCGATCGCGCAGCTACTACATCACCGCATCGCCCGATGAGCAAGCGAGCCTGGAGGCCGCGGTCAACGAACTGCTCGACACGCACCCGGATCTCGTCGGTCGCGACCATTGGACGATGCCGTACGTGACCCAGTGCTTCCGGATGCGCGTCGCATGAGCAATTCCACCGACACACTGCTCACCGCGACGGATGTGCGGCCCGTCGCCGCCGTGCTCATCGATCTCGACAGCACCATACTCGATGAGGCATATGTCGCCCGTGCCAGCTACGCGGCCTGTCTCGTCGTCACGAGCGAGCGGCCCGACATCGACCCGGTTGCGCTCGCGCAAGCGAACTTCGAGTCGTGGATGGGGTATTGGCCGAAGGCCGAGATTCCGTGGATTCTCGGGCAGTTGGGAACCGATGAACTGCGCTTCGAGACCTGGCGGCGAACGTTCGAGCGTTTCGACGTCAGCGATTCCGCGTTCATCCGGCACGTCGCCCAGCTGCATTATGAGATCGAACTCGGTGAGTACCGGGCGTTCGAGGATGTCGCGGTGATCCTGGACTCCGCGGCAGCGAACGGTGTGAAGACCGCGGTCGTGACCAACGGTGCATCTGACACCCAGCGTGAGAAGCTGCGAATTTTGGGGCTCATCGACAGATTCGACGCGCTGATCGTGTCCGCGGACACGGCGGTGGCGAAGCCGGATCCCGGCATCTTCGAGCGGGCACTCTCCGAACTCGGGGTGTCGGCGGCATCCACGGTTCATGTCGGCGACAGCCTCAGGTCGGACGTCGGCGGCGCCATCGCCTCCGGAATCGGCGCCGTCTGGCTCAACCGGGAAAACGCCGCGCGCGGCGAGGATGACCCGGTGCCGGACCTTGAGGTCGCGTCACTGGTCGAGGTCGCCGCGCTGTGGGAGGCGGCAGGGTAGCGGTCGCCGCGCGCTACCCGGCGAACAGGTTCAGCGCCGCCCACTGTACGAGGATGACCGTGTGGGAGGCCAGGTCGTACAACATGATCGTCGCGCCGTTGCCGCGGTCGTAGGTCTCTCGCTGCTGGGTGGTCCATTCGCCATCGCGGCGCCGGTAGTGCAGCGTGCTGCGGCGAAGCACGTGCCAGCCGTTCGAGACCACCTCCACCCGATCGACCCGCACATTGGGATTGCGGTCGAGGCCGATGCCGACCTTGTCGAGGTCGGTGCGGCCCCGGTCGTCTGGGATCGTGGTGCCGGGGACTGGGGTGCTCACGAACTCAACTCCAGGTTTCGGGCGGGGCGGGCGCTGCCTTCGCTGCCGTACTCGCCCTCACGAAAAAACTTTCGACAAAGTTTTGGGAAATTGGCGGATTCCTGTGGAAAACCAAGCGAATCGGCGTCGGAATGTCGGAGGCTTCCTGTCGACTTAATTCATGGCAAATCGACCGGTCTTCGAGCCCCGCGAGGTGGGCTTCCCGCGCGCGTTGCCCGACGTGCAGCCCGACGTGCAGGCTCACGACATGCAGCCTCACGACATGCTCAGCGTCGTCGTCGGCATCGACCGCGAGATCAACCGGCTGATCGCCGCTCGCACTCATGCTCTCGAGCTGGCACATCGGGAGGCGGAGGAGCGCTCCTTGTCGGGCGCGCGGTCGTTGGGCGGGGGCGGTCTCGAGCAGGGGCTTGGAGAGCGTTCATTCCGCGCCGAGGTCGCCACGGCCCTGCGTATGTCCGAGCGCGCAGCGGAAAACCTGATCGCCCACGCGCGCATCCTCTGTTCCGATCTTCCGGCGACGCTTGGCGCACTCGGAGTCGGCACGATCTCGTACCGCCACGCGACGATCATGGTCGACGAGTCGCTTGGGCTCGACGAGCTCAGCCGTAAGCGACTCGAACGAACTGTGCTCGACACGGCGTCGACGTTCACGCCGCCGAAGTTCGCGCGGGTTGCGCGAATGGCTCGCGAGCGAATGAACCCCGAGTCGATCGTCGGTCGCCAGGCCAAGGCGCGTGACGCCCGCGGGATCGCGCTCGACGACCACCGCGACGGCGTTTCGAGCCTCACCGTTACTCTCGCATCCGCGTCGGCGCACGCGATCTTTGCCCGGCTGACCGGGGCGGCGCACCAGCTGCGTCTCGCTGACGACGATCGCACGCTGGATCAGCGGCGAGCGGACGTGTTCGTGGCCGTGATGCTTGCGAAGTCGGGGGCCCTCCCGTTCGCGGTCGTGCCCGACGAAGCAGACAGCGAGGAGTTCACGGCGTGGTTTCGAGGGATTGCGGCTCAGGTGGTCGTTTCTGTGCCCGTACTCACGTTGCTTGGCCAGTCGAACGAGCCAGGGATGCTGGATGGCCGTGTGCCCATCGATCCGGAGACGGCCCGAAACCTCGCGGGCACCGCAAAGAGCTTCATCCGCATCCTGACCCATCCGGAGACAGGAGCGACGCTCTCGGTTGGCCGGCGACGGTACAAGGTGCCGAAGGATCTCACAACCTACTTACGAATAAGGGATCTCACCTGCAGATTCCCGGGCTGCTCGATGGGGGCGGCCCGTTGCGATATCGATCACACCCTCGACTGGCAATTCGAGGGCGCAACCTCGCACGACAATCTGGCTCACCTGTGCCGAGGGCACCACACTCTCAAGGGCGCGAGCGAATGGAGCGTTCGGCAGGCGGCCGAAACCGCGGGCGTTCTGACGTGGCGGGCGCCGAGCGGGCGAGAGTATGTGAGCTATCCCGAGGATCCGGTCGGGCATTGAGCTCCCGGTGCAGCCGCATCGCACAGCGACCAACGCCCGGTCCGCCCGGTCCGCCCGGCCCGCACGGTACCCTTGACCCTCGTGGCTCTCACTATCGCGATCGTCGGACTTCCTAACGTCGGCAAGTCGACGCTCTTCAACGCACTCACCAAGAACACGGTTCTCGCCGCCAACTATCCGTTTGCGACGATCGAGCCGAACGTCGGTGTGGTCAACCTCCCCGACCCACGACTCGACAAGTTGGCTGAGCTGTTCCACAGCGAGCGCATCCTGAGCGCGCCGGTGTCGTTCGTCGATATCGCGGGCATCGTGAAGGGTGCATCTGTGGGCGAGGGGCTCGGCAACAAATTCCTGGCGAACATCCGCGAGGCCGACGCGATCGCACAGGTTGTCCGCGGGTTCGACGATCCGGATGTCGTGCACGTCGACGGCAAGGTCGACGCCGCCAGCGACATGGAGACAATCAACACCGAGCTGATCCTGGCCGATCTGCAGACCCTCGAGAAGGCGGAGTCCCGCTACGAGAAGGAGCTGCGCGCGAAGAAGATCACGCAGGCAACCGTGGATGCCGCGGCCGCCGCCGTGAAGTGGTTGAACGATGGCAAGCCGCTGTCGGCGTCATCCATCGATCTCGAGCCGATCCGCGAACTCGGGCTCCTGACATCCAAGCCGTTCATCTACGTCTTCAACGTCGATGAGGCAGTTCTGACGAGCCCTGAGCGCAAGGCCGAGCTCGAGGCTCTCGTTGCTCCCGCTCACGCGGTCTTCCTCGACGCGAAGCTCGAATCGGAGCTGATCGACCTCGATGCAGAGGATGCCGCCGAACTGCTCGCGTCCACGGGCCAGGAGGAGAGCGGCCTCGACCAGCTCGCCCGCATCGGCTTCGACACGCTCGGCCTGCAGACTTACCTCACGGCGGGTCCGAAGGAGTCGCGCGCCTGGACCATCCACAAGGGCTGGAAGGCCCCGCAGGCGGCAGGCGTCATCCACACCGACTTCGAGAAGGGCTTCATCAAGGCCGAAGTCATTTCGTTCGATGACCTCATCGAGACGGGTTCGATCGCCGAGGCTCGCGCCCACGGCAAGGCCCGCATCGAGGGCAAGGACTACGTGATGCAGGACGGCGACGTGGTGGAGTTCCGGTTCAACAACTAGCCAGCGTGCATCACATCTACGACCAGGAGGCTATGAATTGGCCAGAGACATCTACGTTCAAGACATCCCTGCCGAAGCGCTGACCGTGGGCGATATCCCTGACGATTGGGAGCCTGCACCCCTGCCGTATTCGCACTCTGTTGTTGTCGCTGCAGTCGCGGAGCTGGTTCCGGATGCGGATCTGAGCAATCGAGAGTGGATCGTCGTCAATCTCGGCACCGCTTTGGTCGAGGTCAGTGCGTCCGATGAGTCGCCATTTGAAGGCTTCGCGCTCCACGTGCGGGGCGACAACGGACGAGCCAACGTGTTCGTCGCCCAGCTCCTGGAGCGGCTCGGATCGAAAGCGTTCGACATCGATTCCGAGACGGGTATCTTCACGAGCTAGAAGTACTGGCAGGGACGTGGGCTGTCGAAGGAGTGGACAGCTTGCGCTGGGTTTGATCCGGTGAGGATTGGTCGCCTGCGTCCAATTACTGTGGGATCCTCTACTACTACCCGCATGCGCGGGACGACGAAAGGTGAAACTCGGATGGCGTCAAACGGCATGTACGTGGTGGTTCAGATCGTGCTGAAGGAGAAGCTCATTGGCACGGGCTCCGGCAACCTGACAGAGCTCGAGAACGCGATTAACACACAAGCCGCGCTCGGCTATCGGCTGCACACGATCACAACTGCGTCGTCGGGAAGCAAAGGCTTCGGCGGCGGCGACCGCATCCAGGCGACGATGGTGTTCGAGCGAATCGGATAAACCGGCCTCTCCCATGAACGACGGTGGGCAGTGAGCGGTAGCACTAACACACCGCGTCGGATCCAGAGGCGGCGGAAATCGCGTAGTGGGCGCAATTGCGGGCGTGATTCTCCTTGCCCCGTTCTTTCTCGTGAGCCTGCCGCTTCTGGGGTGATGCAGGAAATGCTGGCGCCAGGGCAGCCAGAATGAGGGGGTGAGCGAGCCCGCGGAGTTCATCGACACAGCGCTCCAGCTCGAAGCGTCGTGGAGCGCAACGACAGCGCAGCTCGCTCGCGAGGCGCCCGACCTCGAGTTCTACGGATCGTCGGTCGGAGCGATCCGGGGGACGCTGCGCAACGCAGAACGCCGGTACCCGAACCTCGACCATGATGCGATCACCGCGCTCAGCTCAGAACTGTGGGCCGCACCGGTCTTCGAGCGGCGACTCGCTGCGATCATCCTGCTGCAATCCCACGTCGCGCTGCTGCGCAACTCCGACCTCACGCGAATCGAAGGTTTCGTCCGCACGGCAACGTTTGCGGCGCTCGCCGACCCGCTCGCGACTGACGTCATCCGTCCCATGCTGGAGCACCTGGATGCGCCCGGTCGCGCGAAAGCGACAGTCGTGCTCGATCGTTGGGCGACCGACGGAGACCCCTGGCTGCGACGCGCTGCGGAGC
This sequence comes from Galbitalea sp., assembly GCA_036499165.1. Taxonomy (GTDB): domain Bacteria; phylum Actinomycetota; class Actinomycetes; order Actinomycetales; family Microbacteriaceae; genus Galbitalea. Next base: position 43,239 of record DASYEE010000041.1, read on the forward strand.
TGGCACAGGCCTAGCGCTGATTGAGCGGTTGGCCTCAGCTCTCCCGCTCGCGCTTGATCCGATCCAGCAGTTCCTGTGCATCGGCTGCGTCCCGAACCCGGTAGCTCTTCCACTCCTTGATCTCACCCGAGTCCGTAAGCGGCGGCAGGGCGGGAACGCCGTCGAATGTGCGATTCCAGAACGCGCGTGGCGTTCCGTCAGGCCAGTCGACGTATCGCGGATCGTTGTTCGCCAAGTCACTCCAGAACCGAATGTGCCGGTTTACACCAGTTCGATACTCCTTCGGAACGTCGAGTTCGCGAGCAATGTACGAGGGCAGATTGTCCCCGTAATAGATCACGTCGGACTGGATGACTGAGAAGACCGGCGCTGAACCCTCGGACGGACCTTCCGCGATGAATCGATTGCTAAACAATGGGATGAGGCGCGGGACCCTGGCCAGTTTGAGCCCCGCTTTCCGCGCACGAAGTACTGCCGTTTTTGGTCGACGCCCCCATGGTTTCGGCCAAAACCCGTTGTGTTCGACGTCCCAGTAAACGCCGTCTGGCACCCACGCCAGGCGAGTCTCGATGTCGGCTTTCGTGGATGACCGCCAATCGAACCAGCCATCGCCCTGCGGTGTGCCGCGTCGCAGCATGTCGCGGTGGTCGACATCGAACACGAACGAGTGGGTGGATTCGATATCCCAAATCTCCTGGTTCGATAGTCCAGGTCCAAGGGGCACACCTGCCTGCTGCAGGAGTCGGATCGCTATCTCGCCACCGGTCGTCACCTGCAACATTGTGCACCATTCGTGCAGCCCCAGAGCGTTGCTCGAGACCGTCGGCGGCCACCGATAGCCTGCAGCCATGAACGAACAATCGGAGACGTGGACACTTCACCGGGGCGGAGAAATCATTGCAGAACTCCGGGTGAAGGAGCTCGACACGCCATGGCTCACGGCCGAGATCTCGCGACTGCCGGGCTTCGAGGCGGTCGAACCCTTCTTCGTCGAAGACTTGAAATTTCTGGAGCGGCCGGATCCCGATGGAGACGATGTAGAGCGCTGGGAACAGCTGTGCGACAACTACATGGCTGGAACGACGCTCGTGAAGCCGTCGGGAGAGGCGGTGGCGGAATTCCTGCTCCACATCGAGGGCGATGAGGCCCGGTGGCGCCGGAGCGATACAGCGTTCGGGTGATACAGCGTTCGAGTGATCGCCCAGCCGCGACCGCGACCCATCCGTGATCACCACCCTTAGGATCGGGAAATGGCACACATCTACCGCGCCCAGCTGACCCCATCAAAGCTCGAGCTGGTCGAGGCATGGGCCCCATCCCAGCCCTGGTTCATGGGGGATCCGGATGCGACATTCGAGCACCTGGCGAACTATCGCTTCGACGACCCGCTTGGCGAGGTCGGACTGGAGGTGCTGTTCGTGCGCGTGGGCGGCGGGCCGGTCATGCAGATTGGACTCACCTACAGAGACGCACCGTACGATCCCGCGGAGTCGTGGCTGATCGGAACACTCATGCACTCGGTACTTGGCAAGCGCTGGGTGTATGACGCGACGGGAGATCCCGCATTCGTGGCCGCGCTCGCATCCACGATCCTGTCTGGGGGCGTGCAGGCAGAACAGATGGTCGAGACAGGGTCGGGCGTGGAGCGACGAGAACCGACAGCGCGGGTGCGGGGAACGGGCCAGGCGGGCGGACCGACCGTCGCGGCAGAAGACATCGGCGAAATCCAGACGCGAGAGACACCAGACGCGACGATCATTACGGCGTCCGACCTGCGCATCGTGCTCCTGCGCAGACCGGCCGACACGCGGTTCGGTGAAATTGAGGGTAAATCCATAGCTTCGAACCACGATGGCGAACTGAAAGGGACCTGGACCAGCCAGACCGCGGAAATAACGCTCGCCCGCCTCGGCTGATCGGCCGAACTCCCATCACAATTCATTGACTCAATCCTTAACATCACCTGAATATCGGGGTACTGGTCTTGTCCTCACTTCGGAGGACGGTAGATTGGTCTGTGCTCCCCCCAGTTATCCCGACCGGGGAGCAATACCCGATCTGCGCGAACCCGAACTTCGCGCGCCTTCAAGGACTCCCGATGACGCTCCTAGAACCGCTAAACCCTGCCCAAAATCAGACCAAGACCCGGCGCAAGAAGTCTCCCAAGACTTCGGCAACCAGGCAGCGGGCCCGCCGCCGCCAAATTGGAGCGGAGCGACGCACCCAGCCGCTGCCAACGGTTCACCTGCGCCCAAGCGACCGCAAGATCGCCTTCGCGCGCATCGCGGTCGTCCTGACGATCGTGCTCTGGGCCGCATATGTCATTTCGACGGTGCTCCGCCAGTTCCTCGACCGCTCGGTCAACTTCAACTTCACGATGCAGGCCGTGTCCTACGTCGTCATCGTCACGTTCCTGTGCTTCTCCGCGCTCATGTACCTGGTCGCGAGGCTGGGCGCGCTGCAGAGGTTCCGCAGCCACGTGCGAGTGCCACGGGCTGAACTCGACAGGCACTTCGGCGACCACGCTTCATCCATCACGGTTCTCGTGCCGTCCTATGCGGAGGAGCCTGGCGTCGTTCGACAGACCCTCTGGTCGGCAGCGCTCCAGGAGTACCCGTCGATGCGAGTGGTGCTGCTTCTCGATGACCCGCCCTTCCCGACCAACCAGACCGTGCTCGATCGGCTCAACCGCACGCGAGCGCTCGGCCAGGAGATCACGGATGCCCTCGCCGAACCGCGCGAGCGTTTCTGGCAGGCTGCGGCCCGCTTCGAGCTGACCTCCGATGGCGAGCCCGTCGAGCGCCACCACGTCGAAGACCTGATCGAGCAGTACCGGTTCGCCTTCGGCTGGCTGAGAGACATGGCGGACCGCGAGGATGACGTCGACCACGTCGACGAGTTCTTCCGCGAGCAGGTGCTGCGAGGCCTCGCCGACGAGTTCCAGCTGACCGGTGACGCACTGGTTGCAGCCATGGAAGAGGATGCCGCCCCGGCGCACTCCCGGATGATCCAGCTTTACCGCCGCCTTGCCTGGACCTTCGACGCGGAGGTCAGCGTGTTCGAGCGGAAGCTCTACAGCTCGCTCTCGCGCGAAGCGAACAAGGCGATGAACCTCAACTCCTACATCGGTCTCATGGGCGGCTCGTACCGCCAGGAGCCGGCAGGAAACGGCATCGTCCTCCGCAGGGTCGCGAACGCGAGCCCTGATGACCTCGTCATCCCGGACTCCGAATACCTGCTCACCCTCGACGCCGACTCGTTGCTGCTGCGCGACTACTGCCTGCGTCTCGTCTACCTGCTCGAGCAACCCGAGAATTCGCGGGTTGCCGTCACGCAGACCCCATACTCGTCGTTCCGGGGGGCCGGTTCCCGCATCGAACGCCTCGCCGGAGCGACGACTGACCTGCAGCACGTGCTCCACCAGGGAATGTCGTTCTACGGTGCGACATTCTGGGTGGGCGCGAACGCGGTAATCCGCAAGCGGGCGCTCGAAGACATCGAAGAGGTCGAGAACGTCGGTGGCTTCGAGATCAAGCGCTACGTACAGGATCGAACGGTCATCGAGGACACAGAGTCGTCGATCGATCTCGGTACTCATGGCTGGACCCTCGTCAACTACCCTGAGCGCCTCAGCTATAGCGCGACGCCGCCCGACTTTGGCTCGCTCATCGTGCAGCGCCGCCGCTGGGCGAACGGCGGACTCCTCATCCTGCCGAAGCTCTGGCGCCAGATGGGCGAGCGCAAGCGCTCGGGCAACCGCATCTCGTTCACGGAGTGGGCCCTTCGCGTCAACTACATGAGCTCGATCGCGTGGGCGAGCTTCGGCCTCGTGATGCTGCTCGCGTTCCCCTACGATTCGCGTCTACTCAGCCCGCTCGTGCTTGCTGCCGCGCTGCCGTACTTCATCGCGATGGCGAGCGATCTGAAGTCGGCCGGCTACAAGCGAAGCGACGTCTTCCGCATCTACGGGTTCAACCTCATCCTTCTGCCGGTCAACCTGGCCGGCGTGCTGAAGTCGATCCAGCAGGCCGTCACGGGCAAGAAGATTCCCTTTGCGCGCACACCGAAGGTGCGCAACCGTACCGCGGCTCCGCTGCTCTACGTTGTGACCCCCTACCTGATCGTCGCGTTCTCGTTGTTTACGCTCTACCGTGACTACCAGGAGAAGAACTGGGGCAACGCGGCCTTCGCAGCATTCAACGCGGTGCTCGCGATCTGGGCGATCCTGTCGTACATCGGAATCCTGAACTCGATCGTGGATGTCTGGCTCGGCGCGACCGGCTGGCTGTTCGTCGAGAAGATCCCGCGTTCTGCTCGCAGGCAGGTGGTGATCGCGACGACGACGCTCGACTGGCGGTCGGTGCTCTACCACGGCCAGCAGGTCGACGGCGAGACGAGCCGCAGTGCAGTGCCCGTCACATCCGACGATGACGCGAAGGTGGCCGCGTAACTATGAATCCGACACCTATCGACGCAGCACTGGCAGTACCGGTGCGCCGCTTTTCCGTTGCCCGCCTGTTCGTCGCCGTCGTGGTGACCGTGGCGGTCGTAGCCGGAGGATTCTTCGGCTGGCAGTATTTCTCCGACTCGGCATCGGCCAAGACCGCTGGATCGTGGTTCGCAGGCTACGTGGATGTCACGGCCACGCCATCCTTCGCGTTCGAGACCCCGAAGACCAAGGCGGGCAAGCAGGTCGTTCTCTCGTTCATCGTCGCGTCGTCGGCCGACGGGTGCACGCCATCGTGGGGCGGCGCATACTCGCTCGATGAGGCATCGGCATCCCTCGACCTCGACCGTCGCATCGCCCGGCTGCAGCAGCAGGGCGGGGACGTCACCGTCTCGTTCGGCGGACAGAAGAACACCGAACTGGGCGCGAGCTGCACGGATGTCACGAAGCTGGCGGCCGCATACAGCTCGGTGATCGACCGCTACAACCTCTCGACCATCGATCTCGACGTCGAAGGCGCTTCGCTGACCGACACGGCCGCCAATTCTCGTCGTGCGGAAGCTCTCGAGATGGTGCAGAAGCAGCAGCGTGCCGCGGGCAAGTCGCTCGCGATCTGGCTGACCCTGCCGGTCAGCCCGACCGGGCTCGATGTCGACGGCCAGAACGCTGTGCACGAGACTCTCGCGAAGAAGGTCGACCTCGCAGGTGTCAACGCGATGACGATGGACTTCGGAACCTCGCTGACTGCCGGCACGAGCCTCCTGGCCGGGTCGGAGCAGGCTCTCACGGCGACGCAGCGGCAGCTTGGCATCCTGTACAAGCAGATCCACGTGACGCTCAGCCAGTCGACGCTCTGGTCGAAGATCGGCGCAACGCCGATGATCGGCCAGAACGACACGCGCGACGAGGTCTTCACGATGGCCGACGCAACGAAGCTGAACGCATTCGCTACGTCCAAGGGCATCGGTCGCATCTCCATGTGGTCGCTCAACCGCGACCTGACCTGTGGGTCGAACTACACCACGCTGACCGTCGTCTCCGACTCCTGTAGCGGTGTTGCCCAGGGCGGAGCTCGATTCTCTACCGCCCTCGCGAAGCACTACACGGGAAGCATCGCGCTGAGCGCGAAATCAGTTACGACCAACGAGTCGGTCTCGACCAAGAGCCTCGTGGACAACCCGAAGACGAGCCCGTACCCGGTGTGGTCTGACGCGAACTCGTACCTCCAGGGCACGAAGATCGTCTGGCACCACAACGTGTACGTCTCGAAGTGGTGGACGCAGGGCGACCTGCCAGACAACCCGGTGCTGAACTCGTGGGAGACCCCGTGGCAGCTTGTCGGCCCAGTGCTGAAGGGCGAGAAGCCGATCGTGCAGCCGACCGTTCCCGCGGGCACCTTTGCTGACTGGTCAGGGACTGCGACCTACAACAAGGATGCCCGCGTGCTGTTCGACGGAACCCCGTACCAGTCGAAGTGGTGGAACCTGGGTGAGAGTCCGGCCGCCGCATCCTCGAATCCGGACAGCTCTCCGTGGGTTCCGCTGACCGTCGCGCAGATTAACGTGATCAACCAGGAACTGGCGAAGAAGAAGTAGCGCGTGCGCTTCGGCCAGTAGGGTAGCGCCGTGGACTGGTTTATCCTCGCGTGCGGCTCGCTGGGCGCCTGGCTGCTCGTCGCCGGACCCGTCTACCAGGCGGCCCTCGAGCTGCGCGAGCAGGAGATCGACCGCGAAAAGATCGACTCCGTCGTCTCGAGCGTTGCGCCGGCCGCCAGGATGTCGCCCCTGTGGTGGCTGCTGCCTCCTGTCGCATACTTCAAGCAGCGCCAGCTCTCGACCGAACATCGCAACAGGATCATGGAGGCGCTGCCAAAGGAGCAGGTCGAGCAGACCCTGACCTTCATGAACAAGGCCCGCGGATGGCTGATCGTGAGCCTCGGGGCGTTCCTGATCGCGATCAAGGAGACCTGGGAGCTGGCAGAACGGCTGCACTGGCCGATCTGGGTGTTCGTCGTGATCGTCGTCGTCGCCTTCGTGCTGTGTGTAGCGCACGCGGCCTACCAGATGTACGCGACGCAGAAGATGCTGGGCGAGGAGCCTCCCGCCGCGAGAGGTCGTCCGAAGGGTTGACGCGCGGGGTCTACCGTGGAAAGCATGACGGACACCCCCTTCTCATCGCTCGACGACTACATTGCTCTACCCAGAATCGAAAGCCTCGCGCTGTCGCCGGACGGCGGCAGGGTCGTCCTGACGCTCGCAACGCTTGCACCGGATGGCACCGCGTATCGGCGCGCGCTCTGGTCGGTTGCGGCGGACGGGACGGCTGGCGCGACCCGGCTGACGAGGTCGGCCAAGGGGGAAGCCGGAGTCGGATTCACGGGCTCGGGCGACATTCTCTTCGTCTCAGCGCGGCCCGATGGCGAGGCCGAATCCGAGAGCGAGACCGCACAGGTGTGGGTGCTTCCAGCTCACGGCGGCGAGGCACGAGCCATCACACGGCTGGCCGGCGGTGCATCGGCAATCGCGGCGACGGCGCCGCACTCCGACACGGTGGTGATCGCGGCAGACCTCCTGCCGGGATCAACCGACCTCGAGACGGACGCCGCCGTCCGAAAGCAACGCAAAGACAAGAAGGTCCAGGCGATCCTGCACGAGACCTATCCCGTCCGGTACTGGGACCAGGATCTCGGTCCCGATGAACCCCACCTCCTCGCGCTCGACCTCGCGGGGGTGCGCGATACCGTTGTTGCGGCCGTGACCGCAGCCGCCGAGGATTCGGAAGCGCCAACCCCGTACCCGCCCGAGTTGCCGCGGCCACGCGACCTGACGCCGCATCCGGCGCGTTCCATCGACAACTCGAGCCACGCGCTGTCGCCCGATGGCCGCACCCTGCTCGTGTCGGTCAAGGTGCAGGAGGCGCGCGCGGGCAGGCAGGCAATTGTCGCGATCGACCTCGAAAGCGGAATTCGCACCACCCTGTTCGACGAGCCAGAGGTGTACTTCGTCGAGCCACGCATCAGCCATGACGGAACGAAGATCGCGTTCATTCGGGAGGTCTACAGCACTCCGAAGGGATGCGCGGACCAGGAGCTCTGGACTGCCGACCGTGACGGTTCCAACGCGCGACGACTCGCCGCGGACTGGGATCGCTGGCCGAACAGCCTCGAGTTCGACCACGACGACGCCGCACTGATCGTGACGGCGGACGACAATGGCCGGGCTCCAATCTTCAGGATCCCGCTCGACGACGGCGCAGTCGAGAGGCTGACGAGCGACGACTTCGCGTACAACAGCGTCGCGGTTGATGAGGCGACCGGCGACCTCGTCGCGCTCCGATCGTCGTGGACGGTGCCGCCGCATCCCGTGCGCGTCGCGCGCGACGGCACGATCACCGTGCTCGCGAGTCCTGTAGCGCTGCCAGAGGTACCCGGCTCGATCACGGATATCGAAACGACCGCAGAGGATGGCACGCGGGTGCGCGCCTGGCTGCTGCTTCCGGACGGCACGTCTGCGGAGCATCCCGCCCCGTTCCTGCTCTGGATCCACGGTGGCCCGCTCGGCAGCTGGAACGCCTGGGCCTGGCGCTGGAATCCGCTGCTCGCGGTTGCCCGGGGCTACGCAGTGCTGCTGCCCGACCCGGCTCTCTCGACCGGGTATGGCCTCGACTTCATCCAGCGTGGATGGGACTCGTGGGGTCGCAAGCCCTATACCGACCTGATGTCGATCACCGACGCCGCCATCGCGCGTGACGACATCGATCCGAACCGCACCGCGGCAATGGGTGGGTCGTTCGGCGGTTTCATGGCCAACTGGATCGCCGGCCACACCGACCGCTTCCGCGCCATCGTGACGCATGCGAGTCTCTGGGCGCTCGACCAGTTCAGCGGGACGACCGACGGCTCCGAGTACTGGCAGTCGATCTTCAGCGAGCAGGGGATGACAGACAACTCGCCACACCTGAGCGTCGCAAACATCGTCACGCCGATGCTCGTGATCCACGGCGACCACGACTACCGGGTGCCGATCGGGGAGGGACTTCGCCTCTGGTCAGACCTCGCAGAGCACTTCGCGGCGCAGGACGGAACAATGCAGCACAAGTTCCTCTACTTCCCGGACGAGAATCACTGGGTGCTGAAGCCCCAGCACGCGAAGATCTGGTACGAAACGGTGTTCGCGTTCCTTGCTACGCACGTGCGTGGTGAGGAGTGGGAGCGTCCGAAGTTGCTGGGGTAGGCGTACTGCCGAGGAGGGTCGGTTCGACAATTGCCGGGGCGTCTCGCTGGTACTGCACAAGCACGAGGCCGGCGATAACGAGCGCACCACCCAGGAACTGGATCGGCGCAGGCAGCTGGCCAAGGAGCAGCCAGGCGAACATGACCGCGAAGAGCACCTCGGTCAGGCCGACAAAGGATGCGATGCGAGTACCCAGCCGCACGCTGCCGGCCAGCCCGAAGAGATAGGCGGCAACGGTCGACAGCGCCATGATCACGAGCGCCGGAACAACCCAAGAGATGGACGCGCCGAGCAGGTGCACGCTGCCGAAGGTCGCACGCATGTCAAAGACGCCGACGAGTCCGAGCAGGATGAGCGTGATCGTCGCGACGACCATGCCTGCCGCGGCAAGGGCGATGGGTGGCAACTCGTCGTTTTGCCGTGCCGCGATCACGTAGTAGATGCAGGCGCCGAGCGAGGCAATCAGTGCCCAGCCGATGCCGACGATGCTCGGAGCCTCGGAGCCGGCGAGATTCAGCACGAGCACGAGTCCTGCGAGTGCGACGATCGCACCGGCGATGGTAAACCAGCCAGGATGACGCCGCGTTCGCGCCCACGCGAACAGCACGAGGAAGACGGGCGCGAGATATTCGACGAGGAGGGCGACACCGACGGAAACGTGCTCGATCGCGCTGTAATAACAGACCTGTGCAGCGAGCACGCCGAAGATGCCGAACGCGAGGATGGTGCGCCAGTTTGTCAGGAGGACACCCCATCGGCCGCGCAGGGCGAATGCGCCAGGGATCGCGAAGACGACAGCAGCCCCTCCGGTACGGACGAGGGTTGCGGCACCCGGCGACCAACCGGCGTCGAGGAGTGGCTTCACGAACGGACCGCTGAGCCCGAACGAGGCTGCCGCGCCGAGGGCGAAGACGAGGCCGGTTGCGAGGCGGCGGCCGCCGTGCGAGGCGGTGCTCAATCCGTGCTCAATCGGCGCTCAACCCCTGCTCATTTTCGGCGTCATCGCTCCTCTTTCCGTCGCGTGTCATAAGTCAACATGCATTACACTCCTTACAGTATTGGCACCCACTGTCAGGAGTCAACATGGTCTTCGGTTATGACGTCGAGGCATCGCTCACGTCTACTGCACAGCTGGTCAACACGCTCGCCGAGCTCTCAGACTCGGGCGACGACGAGCTTAAAACGCTGACGCAGCTCGACGATTTCACTCGCGAGAATCGCTACTCGGGAGTGCGCACGCGCACCCAGGCCGAGCTCGATGGCGTGCGGGCGATCCGCGAACCACTGCGTGCGTTGTGGGCGGCGGGATCAGAGGAAGAGGTCGTCGACCTGGTGAACGGGATGCTGCGGGAGACCCGCGCGCTCCCGCAACTGGTCAGGCACGGGCCGTGGGGGTGGCACTTGCACGCGACAGCTGACGACACGCCGTTCGCCGATCGCATCCTCGTCGAGTCGGCGATGGCCTGGGTCGACGTGATCCGTAGCGAGGAGCGCGATCGCATGCGCATCTGTGCGGCGGATGACTGCGAGGCGGTGCTGGTCGACTTCTCCCGCAACCGCTCAAAGCGGTACTGCGACGTTGGTAACTGCGGGAACCGCGCCAACGTCGCCGCGTACCGCGCGAGGCAGGCGGGCCGCGATGAGAATCAGCTCGCGTGAGGTTGGCGTTGCCTCCGACCGATCCCAGTCGCCGTAGTTTCGTTCGAGCGTGAATCCTGCCGCGCGCAGAGATGCGGCCAATTCATCGAGGGCACGGTAGCGCAGCGTGCTGGGCACAGCGACGTCCCGGCCGTCGGATGAGAAGACGTTGTGCCCGAGGAAGCTGACGAATCCGGCGCCAACGTCCGTGACATCGAGCCACGAGTCATACGCTTCGCCGCTCGGCAGGGTTAGCGTCGCGAACGTCGAGACCGGGTTCCATCCCGCCCAGCCCTCCGCCGAGGGATTTCTACTCTCGAACGCGAGTCGACCACCCGGCCGCAGTGCGCCAGCGATCTGTCGAAGGGTCTGCGCCCACTCCTCGTCGTCGAGAAAGACCTGCGCGACGTGTCCCGTCATGACGACGAGGTCGACGCTTGCGGGTTCGAGATCTGAAGCGGTGCCGAGAATCCACCGCACCAGCTGGCCGCCGGGCCGTTCGCGCGCGATCGCGAGCATCGCATCCGCCGGGTCGATGCCGGTCACGGAGTGTCCCCGCGCAGCCAGGTCGACGGCGAGCACGCCGGTTCCGCAGCCCAGGTCGACAACATCCCGCGCCCCGACCTCGGCCGCGAGCGCCAGGTAGAAGTCGATGTCGTCCCGCCCCGAATTCTCGAGGTCATAGACAGCGGCGAGCCGCGGGTCGGTGTAGTGGGCGTCGAGGTGCATGGCCACCAGAGTAGCCAGCCGAAGCTCGTTCGAGCGGGGTCGGGCGCGATCAGGCGGGCGCCTGCGTGCCCGTCAGCTCCTCAGCGACACCCCACAGTTTCGCCGGAACATCGGCACGACGGGCCGCACGCGGCAGGCGAACCTTCTTGGTTGGACCGACCAGCCCCAGGCGGTTCGGGCCAAAGTACTCACCCTGCCCGGCTGCCGGGTCAGCTGCAGCGAACAGCAGCGGCTCCGCACCCTGCTCGACGCCCTGCGACGGGATCACGGAGCGCCTGATCGGCGGAAGCTCCTGCCCCGGGCGCGCGAGGTTGCGACCGGCGGTCTGCAGGTTGGTGCGAGTGAAGCCCGGGTGTGCGACCGTCGAGCGCAGCGACCAGCCACGCTCGCGAGCGATGTCCGCGAGTTGTTCTGCGAAGAGCATGTCTGCCAGCTTCGACTGCGCGTAGGCGCGGGTGGGGCGATACGTCTTCTGCGAGTTGAGGTCGTCGAAACGGATCCGTCCCATGTTCGCGAGCCCGCTCGACATCGTGGTCACGCGAGCATTCGCCGATTCCAGGATGCGGGGGAGCAGCAGCATGGTCAGCGCGAACGGGCCGAGGAAGTTGCTTCCGAACTGCAACTCGAATCCGTCCGCCGTCTCGTAGCGCTTCGGCGGCATCATGACGCCCGCGTTGTTGACGAGCACATCGACCGGAATGCCCTCGTCGACGATGCCTTTGGCAAACTCGCGGATGCTGGCGAGATCGGCCAGGTCGACGCGGCGCACCTCGAGGTCCGCGCCCGGAACGGACTCCAGGATCTCGCGACGCGCATCCTCACCCTTGGGCGGCGTGCGAACCGCCATGATCACTTTCGCGCCCGCGGCAGCGAGCCGCTTCGTTGCTTCCTTGCCGGTGCCGCTGTTGGCCCCGGTGACGATGAAGGTGCGGCCGGTTTGGTCTGGAACGGTGTACACGATGCCTCCTGGGGCAATAATAGACCTGCGGTCTGTTGTCTCGACCGTAACAGACTGTCGGTCTGTTATCAACCGCGTGATTGGAGCAGCCGTGAGTGCACCCGGATTCGCTCGCGCTCGCAGCGATGCACAGCGGGCTGAGCGCCGTGAGGCGATCCTCAGCGTCGCATCCTCGATGCTTGTTCACGTGCGGGTGAACGACCTGTCTCTCAACGAGCTGGCGAGACAGGTCGGGCTCGCGAAATCCAACGTCCTTCGGTATTTCGAGTCCCGCGAGGCCGTGCTCCTCGAGCTGTATGCCCGCGAATTCGAGGCGTGGCTCGACGCGGTGGAGGCAGCCCTGCTGGTTAAGGCTGCGCTGGCTGAATCACTGCAGCCGGGCGCGCGCGTCGATGCGGAGGTCGTCGCGCGGACGATTGCCGAGCAGGCGGCCGCGCGGCCCGTGTTCTGTGAGCTCACTGCGAGCGCTGCCGGCGTGCTCGAGCACAACGTCTCCACCGAGGTTGCCGCCACCTACAAGCGCGCGACCATCAGCAGTGCGCGTCGTCTCGCAGAAATAGTCGGCGGCTACCTCGGCGAATTCACGGAGGCCACGGGAATCGTCTTCGTCAGCGGGGTGATCGTGGCAATCGGCGGCGTCTGGCTGATCTCGGAGCCCTCACCGAGCATGGAGGCCGCATACCAGGCAGACCCCGAGCTGCGGATGCTCGCCATGGATTTCGCGTTCATGGTCGAAGAAATCGTGGCGACCCTGCTCGTCGGGCTCGAGCACCGGGCGCCGCACGACAGGTAGTTGCCGTTAGCGGGTTGCCGTGATGTGCTCGGCCTCGATGGTCAGGATCACCCGCACCTGGTCTCGGCCGCCGTACCAGGGGTACGGCCTGCCGGTGTACTTCTGCGACAGGAAGTCGATGTGCTCCGCTCCACCCTCGGTGGTGGTGCTGATCACGCGTCCTCGCACCTGAAGGTAGCGAGTCGGCTCGGTGTGATCGGCCACCGTCAGGGCGACCCGGTCGTCTCGCGCGATGTTGCGCACCTTCTGGAACCCCTCGACGGTGTTGATGATGACGTGCTCGCCGTCGGTGTCAACCCAGGTCTGCGTCAGCTGGGGCGAGCCGTCCGGCATGATCGTCGCCAGATAGCAGGTGCTCGGGGCCTTGAGGAGTTCGAGCAGGGGTTCTGTGAGCTTCAATGCGGGGCTCCTGGGGTCTGATCGGGGTCTCAAGTCACCGTATCCCGCTTTGCCTGTGCGATTTCGCCGTAGAGTCGCCGGGTGGGAATGAGCACAAGGCGGTGGCAGCGCGGCGCCCTCTCGGTGGTGGGTGGCATCCTCGTCGCGGCGGCATTGGCCGGATGCCAGGCGACGCCGGGCAAGTACACCTACGTCGATGCGCGCTCGGCATCGCATTCTGCGGCGAAGATCGCGCTGGCTGGCCTGCCCGCGACGCGGAAGGTGCTCTCGGATGCGCACATCACCTGCCCGAGCGACACCGGCTTCTTCGCGAGCTCGTTCACCTGGCGCACGGTGACCAGCGTCGCTGCCCCCAAGGACCAGGTGCAGCAGGCGAACGCGAGGGTTCTCGCCACGATGGCCGCCCGCGGCTGGCGTGCATCGACCCCGAGGAACGGCATCACAACGCTCACGCCGCGCACCAAGGCGGCGACTCCGGCGAGGGTTGCGAGGATGCTCACGGATGTCGAACCGAATGCTGTCGTGTTGACGGTGTTCAGCTCGTGCTACGGCGGGTGAATCGCGCAGGGATTAGTTTGTATATATGAAGCTTGCTATCCACTTTCCCAACTTCACCATGCCGGGTGAGCCCGCCTCGCTGGCGAAGATGCTGTCGTCGACCGCGAAGGCCGCGGATGAAGGCGGATGCGAGACCATGACGCTGATGGACCACTGGTTCCAGATGGAGATGCGTGCGCCCGCGACCGATCCGATGCTCGAGGGCTACACCTCGCTCGGCTTCATCGCGGCGCACACGACCCGGCTGAAACTCGGACTACTCGTCACCGGAGTCACCTACCGCCATCCCGGCCTCCTCGCGAAGATCGTCGCAACGCTCGATGTGCTCTCCGAGGGTCGGGCGTTCCTCGGGATCGGGGCGGCGTGGTACGAGCGCGAGCACAAGGCGCTCGGGGTGCCATTCCCGCCGATCAAGACGCGGTTCGAGATGCTGGAGGAGGCCATCCAGGTCTGCAAGCAGATGTGGAGCGACGACGAAGGCCCGTACAACGGCGTGCACTACCAGCTGGCCGAGACCATCTGCAGGCCTCGGCCGATCCAGTCGCCGCGGCCGCCCATCCTCATCGGGGGCAGCGGCGAGAAGAAGACCCTGCGGCTCGTCGCCCAGTATGCAGACGCGTGCAATTTATTCTCTTCGGCGAACGACGAGCTGGAGCGCAAGCTCGCGATCCTCGACGAGCACTGCGCGGATGTCGGGCGAGACCCGGCGGACATCCAGCGCACGATGATCGCGGCACCCGGAGCGACGGATGACATCGACGAGTTCCTGCGAAGCATGGAGCGTGCGTCGAAGCTCGGAATCAGTCAGGTGTGGGTCGCGGCGACGGCGCCGGATCCCGCGGGATTCGTGACAGGGCTCACCGAGAACGTACTGCCGAGGCTGGCTGAGATCTAGCAACAGGCGCTCCGGCGAGGTGCCTGTTACCGGAGTACGCGGGTTACTCCGATTGCTGTACGCGGAGGCCATGGCGCGGTGCATACGATGCACGCATGGACACGCTATTTACAATTTTGCACGTTGTCGGAGCAGTATTCATCGTCGGGCCGATGGCAGTGTTGCCGCAGTCCGGACTCCGTGCCATCCGCACGGGCAACTCCGGAGCCGTCACAACTCTCGCGAAGTCGACCTTCATCTTCACGATCGCCTCGATCGTCGTCGCCCTCCTCGGGTTCGCCCTCGTGGGGATGGCCGATCCCAAGTACCACCTCTCGGTCGGCACCCCGTGGGTGCTGAGCGCGGTCATCGCCTATGCGCTGGCGCTGGTGCTTAGCCTCGTTCTCGTCGTGCCAGGCCTCCGCGGAGCCGCACGTGCCATGGCCTCGAACGATGGTGCCGTGAGCTCGAAGGCCCCCGGATACGCCAAGGTCGCCGCAGGATCAGGGCTCGTGTCGCTCCTCCTGGTGGTCGTCGTGGTGCTTATGGTGTGGAAGCCTTAAGGGGTGGACACAACTACCGAAGGTCACTTCACACTGGGAAAACTCACGACCGTCGCAGCTGCTGAAGCGCCTGAGCTTGTCGCGCCGCACGTGCTCGCCGCGCTCAACGTGCTCGGCCTCGAGAATGCCGTCGGCGTCGTCGAAATCGATCCGGAGCTCTCCGATACTGCGGCGACCGAGGCCGCATACGACCTGAAGCCGGAGTGGCTTGCCAACTGCGTGATCGTCATGGGCAAGCGCGAGGGCGAGGAGCGGATCGCGGCGTGCGTCGTTCCCTCCACCACGCGCGCCGACATCAACAACCTTGTGAAACGTCGCCTGGATGTCCGCAAGGCGTCGTTCATGCCGCGCGCGCAGGCGGTCGAGTTGACCGGAATGGAGTTCGGTGCGATCACCCCGATCGGCCTGCCGAGCGGCTGGCCGATCTACGTCGACGCAGCGATCGCGACGACGCCGCTTCTCATCGTCGGGTCGGGCATCCGCAAGTCGAAGCTGCTTGTGCCGGGCGACCTGTTCGAGAAGTTCCCTGGGGCCGTCCTGCTGCCGGAGCTCGGGCGCGCGATTGTCGCCGAGTAGGGCAAGCCGCGTCAGCCGCAGGCGCCAACCGGAATAGCGATGGCGAGGCGACGGGGCTCCCGGTTGCCCGCGGTGCTCACGATCAGCGGCACACAGGCGCGCTCGCGGTCGACCAGTTGGAAGCCGCCGACCCAGAACACGTAACCGTGCTGGGAATCCTTCGCGCAGCTCGTATACGTGACGCTCCGATACCCGCCGCTCCGGCCGCCCTCGGTCACGATTCCGGCATAGTCCACTGCCGCGGGAGCGATGCTGACCGTGACAGAGGTCGCGGGCGGCAGCAGCGGCCCGACCTTGAAGAATCGGATCCCGTAGCGATCGACGGGCGGCGGCGGATCGGCCTGGTACCCGTCGAGGAGTCCGGGGTAGACGAGCGGGCCGAGCACAAGATCGTCCGGGGCGGTTGTCGAGGTGTTTGCGGGTCGGGATTCATCGCACCCGGCCACGGCGCTGCCCCGGGGAAGCAGATCGAGCGGAGGCGCAGTGATCCGATAGCTCGGCGTGGGCTGTGGAACCGGCGTAGCAGACACACAACTACCCAGCACTGCCGTGAGGGCGAGCGCGAGCGCCGCCACGGGAATGAGGGTGAGCCTCAACAATTCGGGTCTGTCCCGAGCAACGTCATCAGGTCGGCAAGCCGCCCGTAGCGCTGGGGTTTCGCGGTAACACACAACTGGGAGTCCACCTGCGACTCGATGTTGCTCCTGCTGAAGTCGGACAGGGCCCAGCCGAGGGGAGCGGCGACGGACGCCCTGGTTGTGGGAGCGACCACCACGACACCAGCGGCAGTCCTGGCTCGGACGCTGGCGAGCGCGGCCGAACATCCCGCATTCCCGCCCGGGCACACCGTGCCGAAAATTGACGACATCCTCTGCAGCCAGGTCGCGGCATCCGTCTGGTTCTTGCTGGCCTGGATTCCGACGAGAGGAACGGTCAGCTCGGCATTGACCTTCTGCGGCCTGGCGGTGAGGTCTGCACCCGACGAATTCTGCAGGTACATGACGACGGGCACGACGTAGGGACCCGCGGCGCCGACCGATGCGTTGTAGTTGCGAATCACGGTGGTCAGTGCGGGGGAAAGGTCCGACAGCGTCCCGAGCCCCGTGGCCTCGGAGTAGCCGCCGTCGATGAGCTGGAGGTCGGGCAGCGACGCGCAGTCTGGTCCGTCGGTCCCGGTCGCACGAGACGAGGTCCGGCCTGCCGGGCTCACCAGGGGAAACCGCGCAGACATCATTGCCGCCGTCGACCAGTCCATCTCAAGCGGGCATTCGCCGTAGACATCCTGGAGATCGAGGGATGTCGGGAGCTCGACCGAACTTCCCTGGCAGTTGGGTGCGACCGCCGTTCCATCACTGCCGATGCCGGTTGAGGAGTGGTCACCGGCCCTCAGGTCCAGCTGGCTGACCAGAACCCGACAGCCGTACCCCGCGGCCGTCGAATTGAGGATCGCGTAGCCGGTCGGGCCACCCGGCTGGTCGTCCCACGGCGAAGCGAGCTGCGGGGCGGCATCGCGCCAGACCGACTCCATGAGTCCGGAGCGATCCTGCCAGGTCCATGCGGCCCGGCCGTTGCGGTCGTCGAGGGACGGGATGCGAAGGCCGGTCGTCGCAGCGAGTGTGTCGCCGACGAATGCGCCGGTCACGGCGACTCCGAGCGCCTTCGGGTCCGATACGCGGTCGATCTCCGTGGCGGCCGACGCCGTGGCACCCGTGCCGTGGAACATGGCGAGGCCGACAGATCCGCCGCTGACCCCGCTCGAGAGGAAGACATCGGACCGGGTGCACGCGCTCGCGGCCTCCAGCTTGTCGAAGACATCCACGGTCCAGGTCGCCGCGCGGATTCCGCCTCCCTCGCTCGCTGCGATGACGAGCGGACGCACCGTCGTCGTACCGGATCCGGCGCTGATCGTCTGGTCGCACGACGTGGTGCGGCCGAGCCACGACTGGAACGCGTCGGTGAGCGTCGGCCGGGTGGTCAGCGAGCTTGCATCCGGGTCGCGCTCGAGCGCGTGCAAGTTTGGAGCTCCGCCCACCTGCGACAGGAGCGCCGGGATGATGACGATCATGACGAGCACGGGGTCTGCCCGCAGGTGCATGAGCCGGAACACCTCAAGCGGCATCCTGTACTGGAGGCGGATCGTGACGACCCCGATGACGATCGACCATGCGGCAAGGATGATGGTGGTCGATCCCACGATTCCGAGCGCTCCGGATACCGGCAGCGGGAAGATCATCATCGAGGCCAGTAGCAGCACGGCGGCCGCGAACAGCGCGACGAGAGCGATCGCCACCCCGCGGGACATCGCTCGCACGGGAGTGCTCGGGTCGAGGATCGGCCAGAGCCCGCGCAGCCGACCGGCGTGGTCCGGCCGGGTCAGCGTGCGGTCGAATCGGTTGGTGACAAGACCGGACAGATACAGGATTACCGTCCCGAACACGCCACCACCGATGGTGATGATCCAGGCCGTCGTCGCGACGCCGACCGAGGTTCCGAAATCCGGAACGAGGCTGAGGAGCGCTGGCGCGATGAAGGAACGCACAAGGCTGAGACCGGCGATCGCGGCGACGAGGCCGGCGAGGATATCGCCGGCGGTCCAGACATCAACAGCCCGTTCGTATTTTGGTCGATCGGGAGCGGGGGCCGACCACACCGACCGGTTGCGGCGGAAGAAGATCACCCTCAGCAGGATCGAGACGACAGGCAGCGCGCAGACGGCAACGACGAACAGCGGCGCCTCGGGCAGGTCAACGAGATCGCCGCGCCCGATGGCGATGAGGAGCAGCCAGGTGGCGACAACGACGATTGGCGCACTGAACCACCACCAGTAGGTCGAGCGCCTGGTCGGCGGAGACAGCCTCACCCAGGTCAGCCAGAACCGCCTGGCGCGCTGCCTCCCGAGCACGAAGAGGGCGAGCGCCGTGATGAACAGCGCCGCGATCGCGATGATCGCCTGGATGGCGCCGTTCGAGCCATTATCGAGCCAAGCCCGCTGCGCATCCGGAAGCTGTTCGAGGATCCCAGACTTCGGCACGAGTGAGGTGAGTCCAAGAAACAGCACGACGACCAGCGAGAGGCGCTGCGCGTATAGCGCACGGGAACCGCGGAGAATGCCGTGGCCGATCCGTGAGCGCACCGCCGCGTTTCTCAGCCCCGCAGCGATGGCAATCACGATTCCCACCCATTTCAGAGTCGCAGCGATGGCGACGATCCAACCAGCGAGCGCTGTGTCGGTGTCGGTTGCGACCTGGATGTCCGCGAGCAGGCTGCCGAGGATCTCGACGCCCTCCGCGACGGCGACCGCCGTGATCACGGCCTGCGCGGGCACCGATCCGAGGGCCAGCCGAAGCGCCGCGACGGTGCTGAGCGCATAGAGTCCGGCGACGACGATCGTGTGCGCGATGAGGAAGAGCGCTGGGCTCGACGGCGCGCCAGCCCAGGCGGCCCACGAACTCATGTTGGCGAGCGCGAATGGGCCGACGGTGTCATCGACGGAGTAGCTCTGACCGGTGGCAGAAAGGGTCTCGCTCACCAGCCGTGAGATCTCGGCCGCGCCGATTGCCAGAGCGACGAGGCCGAGCACGAGGATGGAGTTTCGGCGAACGGACTTCATGACGACCGGCTTTCATAGACTCCCAGAGGCCGTGCGCGGGGGCCCGCACGGCGTTAGACAGATCGGTCCAGCGCCCACAATCTACCGCTGATGGCAGCCCGATTGGCGAGTTTCTGCGAGGTCGATCCCGGTTCGCGAGTGGTTAGCTTGAGGCATGGCTCACCGCATCTCGATCCTTGATGACTACCAAAATGCAGCGCTGGGCGCGGCAGACTGGGCGCCCCTGGCTGCCGAATACACGATCGACGTGGTGCGGGAACACATCGGCGATGCCGACCGATTGGTCGCGCGACTCGACGGCAGCCGGGTGATCGTCGCGATGCGGGAGCGCACGGCCTTTCCTCGAGAGGTCCTCGAGCGACTGCCATCCCTGCGGCTGTTGATTTCGACCGGCATGAAGAACCCCGGTATCGACCTGGCCGCCGCGGCAGAACTCGGCATCACCGTCAGCGGTACGGAGGGCTCGTGGGGAACTGTCACCGAGCTGGTGTTCGGCATGATGATCTCGCTCGGCAGGCACCTGGTGGACGAGGATGCCGCGGTGCATGCGGGCGGGTGGCAGCACACGCTGGGTCGCGGGCTCGCCGGGTCGACCCTCGGCATCCTCGGACTCGGCCGCCTCGGTGGCGAGGTCGCGGCGATTGCTCCGGCCTTCGGCATGGATGTGATCGCCTGGAGTCCGCATCTCACGCAGGAGCGGGCGGACGAACACGGCGCCCGCGCGGTCGGCGAACGCGAGCTGTACAGCGCGTCCGACTTTCTCACCATTCACCTGCCGCTAGCGCGGGGCACCCGCGGGCTCGTCGGGCGAGAGCAATTGGGCTGGATGTCGCCGCGCTCCTACCTCATCAACACGTCGCGAGGTCCCATCGTCGACGAGGCGGCTCTCATCGAGGCGCTTCGCGCCGATCGAATCGCGGGAGCGGGTCTCGACGTATTCGACCTCGAGCCGTTGCCGGTCGAGCATCCGCTTCGGTCGTTGCCGAACGCGCTGCTCACACCGCACCTCGGGTATGTCACCGAGCAGACCTATGAGGTCTTCTACTCGCAGGCGGTCGAAGACATCCTGGGGTTCGACGCGGGCGAGCCCCTGCGGTTGCTAGGCTGAACCCACAATCGAACATCGGGCCGCGTACGCGATGCGGGAGAGCTCACACCGGTTCCTGAACAACAGGGCGCGGGGTGAGCACCGAAGGAGCAAGCCTCCCCGCCAATCTCTCAGGTTTATGTACCGCATCGAACTGGCCACTCTGGAAAGCGCGACGTGTCGCCGCCGACGGTGAAAGCCGGCCCTGAAGGGTCGACGAAACTCTCAGGCCAATGACAGAGGGGGAGTTCTTGTCCAGCCCATAACACTGGAGAACTCCGTGACCGATACCGATAACAGAACCGACAACGCAGCCGAGCGCCTGTCTCCCTTGAACCGCATCCACGTGGCTGCGGGGGCCAGCTTCACCGACTTCGCTGGCTGGCAGATGCCGGTGCGCTACAGCTCAGACCTCGCCGAGCACGCGGCCGTCCGCACCGCAGCGGGGCTCTTCGACCTCTCGCACATGGCTGAAATCCTGATTCTTGGTCCGGAGGCATCCGATGCGCTCGACTATGCGCTCGCTGGCAAGATCTCGGCGATCGCGATCGGGCAGGCGAAGTACAGCCTGCTGCTGTCGCGTGACGGCGGCATTGTCGACGATCTCGTTGTGTACCGCACGGGGGAGGACCGCTACCTGGTGGTGGCGAACGCGTCCAATCGCGCAGTCGTCGCCGAGGAGTTGCTCGAACGCTGTTCGCCGTTCGAGTGCGACGTATTCGACACCAGCGACGACATCGCGCTGATCGCCATCCAGGGTCCGAAGGCGTATGAGATCCTCAGCCAGGTGCCGGGAGTGGATGTGGCGGGCCTCGAAGACCTGAAGTACTACTGGGCGACCGCAGGCCGCTTCAACCACGAACACGAGCTCCTGGTTGCGCGAACCGGATACACCGGAGAAGACGGCTTCGAGCTGTACGTTGCACCGGATGTCGCCCCCGCGCTGTGGGAAGCGGTCATGGACACGGGCGCAGGCTCCGGCCTCGTGCCGGCGGGCCTTGCGAGTCGTGACACCCTTCGTCTCGAGGCAGGGATGCCGCTCTACGGCCACGAGCTCGGGCTCGACACCTTCCCGGCGCAGGCCGGGCTCGGCCGTGTCGTCAACCTGAAGAAGGATGGCGACTTCGTCGGTCGCGCCGCGGTCGAGGCGGGCGCGGCAGCCGGAGCACGCGTGCTGGTCGGCCTGCGAGCAGCCGGCAAGCGAGCCGGTCGCGCAGACTACGAGGTCTTCGCTACGGCCGAAGGCGGCGAGTCCGTCGGAGTAATCACGAGTGGCGCTCTCTCGCCGACCCTCGGCTATCCGATCGCCATGGCCTATGTCGACCCCGCAAACGCGAGCGACGGCGCTGACCTGTTCATCGATGTCCGCGGCACGCGCGTCGCGGCGTCCGTCGTTTCCCTTCCCTTCTATAAGAGAGAGTCCAACTGATGGCTGACAAGACCACGCTGCAGTACACCGCAGACCACGAGTGGGTGTTCGTCGACGGGTCGATCGCGACCGTCGGCATCACCGCGTACGCCGCGGAGAAGCTGGGCGACGTTGTGTTCGTCGAGCTGCCGGAGGCAGGTTCGAGCGTTGCTGAGGGCAAGGTCGTCGGCGAGATCGAGTCGACCAAGTCGGTGGGCGAGCTGTTCGCGCCGGTGAACGGCACGGTCGTCGAGGCAAACGACGCGGTGGTTTCATCGCCCGAACTGGTCAATTCCGACCCGTTCGGCGATGGCTGGCTCATCAAGGTGGAGTTCACCGAGCTCCCGTCCCTGCTCAGCTACGAGGAGTACTCGAAGCTGGTGGGCGAATAGTGGGCGAGCGTTTCCAGGATCGCCACATCGGAACGGACTCGGTAGCGCAGCTCGAGATGCTGTCTGCGGTCGGGTACGACTCCGTCGAGGAGCTCGTGTTGGCGGCTGTACCGGAGGCCATCCAGGTTGAGCCGCTCGCGACCTCCACCATTCCGCCGGCTGCGACCGAGCGCGAGGCGCTCGCTGAACTGCGGACGCTGGCTGGGCGAAACACCGTGCGTCGGTCAATGATCGGCCTCGGGTACTACGACACGATCACGCCGGCCGTCATCAAGCGCAACGTGTTGGAGAACCCCAGCTGGTACACCGCATACACGCCATACCAACCGGAGATCAGCCAGGGCCGCCTCGAGGCACTCATCAACTTCCAAACGATGGTCGAAGATCTCACCGGCCTCGACATCGCGAATGCGTCGATGCTCGATGAGGGCACTGCCGTCGTCGAGGGGATGCTTCTGGCGCGCCGGGCTTCGAAGTCGTCGTCGAACGTGTTTTTGGTCGACGCGGATGCGCTGCCCCAGACCAAAGCGCTACTCGCGAATCGCGCGGCTGCAGTCGGTATCCAGCTGCACGAAACCGCATATGACCTCGACGCTGCCGACGTGCCAGAACTCGACGTCTTCGGTGCATTCATCCAGTACCCCGGCGCATCCGGCCGCATCTGGGACCCGTCGGCGGTCATCGCGGCGGTCAAGGCGCAGGGTGGCCTCGCCGTCGTAGCCGCCGATCTGCTCGCGTTGACGCTCCTGAAGTCGCCGGGGGAGCTCGGAGCGGATGTCGCCGTCGGCACGTCGCAGCGGTTCGGTGTCCCGATGGGTCTCGGTGGTCCTCACGCCGGCTACATGGCCGTCAAGAAGGGGCTCGAGCGCCAGCTGCCCGGGCGCCTCGTCGGTGTCTCACAGGATGCCGCCGGTCATCCCGCCTACCGCCTCAGCCTGCAGGCCCGCGAGCAGCACATTCGCCGCGAGAAGGCGACATCCAACATCTGCACCGCGCAGGTCCTCCTTGCCGTCATGGCGTCGATGTACGCGGTCTACCACGGGCCAGACGGCCTCCGTCGGATCGCACAGCGGGTCCACGCCGAGACTGCGCTTATCGCGCGGGAGCTGCGGCAGGCCGGCGTCGATGTGCGCAGCGCGAGCTACTTCGACACGCTCGAGGTCGGCGTCGTCGATGCGGAGGCGACGCTCGCGGCTGCGACTGAGCAGAACATCAATCTGCGAAAAGTCGATGCAACGACCGTCGCGCTGAGCGTCGATGAGGCGTGGACAGATCTCACGGGAGCGACGGCGGATCTCCTCGGTGTGTTCGGTGTCGAGGCGAAGGAGGGCTGGGGCGAGATTTCGTCGCGCACCGTCCGGGAATTTGAAGTCGAGCTTGCGCGCACCAGCGACTTCCTCACGCATCCGGTCTTCAACACGCATCGCAGCGAGACCGCGATGATGCGCTACCTGAAGTATCTGGCTGACAAGGACTACGCGCTCGACCGCGGCATGATCCCACTCGGTTCGTGCACGATGAAGCTCAACGCCGCCACCGAGATGGAGGCGGTGACCTGGCCGGAGTTCGGAGCGATTCACCCCTTCGCTCCCGAGGCAGACATTGTTGGCTATCTCGACCTCATCGAGCAGCTGCAGGGCTGGCTCGCCGAGGTCACCGGCTACGACGAGGTGTCGTTGCAGCCGAACGCCGGCAGCCAGGGCGAGCTTGCCGGGCTGCTGGCGATTCGCGGGTATCACCACTCGCGGGGCGACCAGCATCGCGCGGTGTGCCTGATTCCCGCATCCGCTCACGGCACGAACGCCGCCAGCGCGGTGCTCGCAGGCATGAAGGTCGTCGTTGTTGCAACGAATGACCTCGGCAACGTCGACCTCGACGACCTGCGGGCGAAGATCACAGAGCACGCCGAGAATCTCGCCGCGCTCATGATCACCTACCCGTCGACGCACGGCGTGTACGAGCACGAGGTGCGCGACATCACCGACGCGGTGCACGCGGCCGGCGGACAGGTCTACGTGGATGGTGCCAACCTCAACGCGCTCCTCGGTTACGCCCGCTTCGGCGACTTCGGCGGAGACGTTTCCCACCTGAACCTGCACAAGACGTTCTGCATCCCGCACGGCGGCGGTGGCCCCGGGGTTGGCCCGGTCGCGGCGAAGGCGCACCTCGCGCCTTTCCTGCCCGGACATCCGCTCGCCCAGCGCGACACGATCGGGAACCGCACCGACGCCGATTTGCCCTGGCACCGCAACATCGTCTCGGCCGCGCCATACGGAAGCCCGAGCATCCTGCCGATCTCGTGGGCGTACGTGCGCATGATGGGAGCGGAGGGCCTGAAGGCGGCAACGGGCGCGGCTGTGCTCGCAGCCAACTATGTTGCGGCACGGCTTCGTGACCACTATCCGGTGCTCTATGCGGGCGACAACGGACTCGTCGCGCACGAGTGCATCCTCGACGTACGCCCGCTCACCGAGGCGACCGGCGTGACCGTGGACGACGTGGCCAAGCGCCTGATCGACTACGGGTTCCACGCTCCGACGATGTCATTCCCGGTTGCCGGAACGCTGATGGTCGAACCGACCGAGAGCGAAGACCTCGCCGAGATCGACCGGTTCATCGCCGCGATGATCGCGATCAAGGCAGAAGCGGATGCCGTCGCCGCCGGTCGTTGGCCGGCCGACGACAACCCGCTGGTGCACGCTCCCCACACCGCGCAGGCCGTAATCATGGGCGATTCGGGGACGGACGAGTGGGCGCACGCATACACGCGTGAGGAGGCGGTCTACCCGGTCCGTTCGCTCATCCGCGGCAAGTACTGGCCACCCGTGCGCCGCATCGACCAGGCCTATGGTGACCGCAACCTCGTGTGCGCGTGCCCGCCGATCGAGGCGTTCGCCGACTAGTTCCGACCGCTGACCAGCTGACCTTTCACACACATCCTAAAGTCGGTAAAACGGCGCGCCCTCCGCGTGTCGTGTGCCACCGGCGCGGCGTGTTGCGGGGGATACCGACTTTGCGAAGGGCAGTTCACCCCTACAACAGTCCGGGGAAGGTCGCCTTCGCCCAGCCGTAGCCGACGAAGGTTGCGGCGTCGATGAGGAAGTGCGCGACGACGAAGGGCAGCAGTCGTCCGTAGCGCGTGTACAGCCACCCGAAGATGACGCCCATGATGAAGTTTCCGACGAATCCGCCGTATCCCTGGTACAGGTGGTAGCTGCCGCGAAATACCGCGGTCGAGAGGATGATCGTCCACTTACCGAGACCGAGTTCACGCAGGCGCGCATAGAGGTAGCCGATCACGATGAACTCCTCCTGCAGGGCAGCGCGAAGTGCCGAGAGCAGCAGGATCGGAATCGCCCACCAGTAGGCGGGAAGGCTGTCCGCCGAGATACTGACGGCCAGGTGAATCGCTCGTGCGCCGAGGTAAACACCGATTCCGCCGGCACCGATCACCAGGGCGAGCAGGATGCCGGAGCCGAGATCCCGCCAGGGCCGGCGGAAATCGACGCCGAGGCGAGCGAGATGGGGCGCGGCCGCCTGCCACATGATGTAGATGACGAGTGCGACAGGGACGAGGTCGACCATCAGCCCAAGCAGCTGGTAGATGAAGTCAAACGCGGGCCGGGAGCTGAGTGAGCCGTTGAGCGCGACCGATTGGCTGCTCAGCGACTTCGTGCGGGTGCTGAAGTCGACCAGGTTGACGATCGCATAGACAGAGGATGCGCCGAGCGAGAGCCCGAGGACGAGCGCGATCTCGCCCCACACACGTCCGCGAGTTTGTGGAGTCCCGACGGTTGGCGGCCCGAATCGGGGTACGTCGACGCCGGATTCTGACAACTTCATTCGACCCGTTTTCCTGTCATTTGGGCGACCTCTCGCCGAATCCCGGTTTTCATGGTATGCCGCCGTTCGCGCCGTTATGTCTCGTGCCGCGTCGGCCCTTGCAATTAAATTGCGTTTGAGGTCCAGCCGGTTGAAGATTCTTGCATGGGGCGCAAGGATTGTTTACGTGCGTTACCAATGTGTAACGTTTCCCCATACAGTTTGGCGAAGGTTGTCACCCGTTCTAGTGTGGCTCTTATTAAGCGAGGCTGGGCGCTAGGAATCGCCCTGTCTTCGCGCATCTTGCACAGGAGGAAAATTGAAACTCAAGCGCATCGGGGTGATTACCGCAATTGTGGCGGTAGGCGCCTTGGCTTTGTCTGGCTGCTCGGCAGGATCGGGCGACCAGTCCGAAATTGTCTCGGGTACGTCGATCACAGTCGCACAGAACCAGCCTTTTACGTCGTATAACGGGGCTTCCGCCACCGGAAACACGACGTACAACACGAACATCACCTACATGACGCAGCTGGGGTTCAACTACTACGACTCAACGCCGAAGCTGATCAAGAACACGAAGTTCGGCACGTACAAGGCGCTCAGCACCAATCCGCTCACCATCCAGTACACAGTCAACAAGGGTGTGAAGTGGTCAGACGGCACGCAGGTTGGTGCCGCAGACATGATGCTCGCGTGGGCAAGCGGCCTCAGCAAGTACAACGACCCTAAGGGCGTCAACTTCAGCGCCGCGGGTGCAGGCCTCCTCGACCTGGTCAAGGATGTCCCCAAGGTCTCCGACGGCGGACGCACAATCACGATCAAGTACGACCAGCCGTACGTCGACTGGGAGGTCAACCTCGAGCCAGGACTGCCAGCACAGGCTGTCTACGAAGAGGCCTTCCCGAACGTGAAGAACGGTGCGACGGCTGACAAGGACCTGATCAAGGCCTTCCAGACCGACGACACGGCGACGATCACGAAGATCGCCCAGGCGTGGAGCACCAAGTTCGACATGACGAGCCTTCCGACTGACAAGAAGCTCTACCTCTCCGACGGCCCGTACGTCATCTCGAAGCTGGTCAAGAACCAGTACGTGACGCTCGTCGCCAACAAGAAGTACAAGGGATGGGGCCCGGAGCCCAAGGTCTCGAAGATCACTGTTCGCGACATCCCGGACGAGACCGCTCAGGTCCAGGCACTGCAGAACGGTGAGATCAGCGTCAGCTATGGCCAGGCGGATGCCGACACCGTTTCGGCGCTGAAGGGTCTCTCGGGCGTCACGACGACCACGACGCCAACCTCGAGCTACGAGCACGTCGACCTCACGTTCGACAACAAGGGACCGTTCGACCCGGCCAGTTATGGCGGCGACGCAGCCAAGGCTCTCGCCGTTCGCCAGGCATTCCTGAAGGCCCTGCCTCGCCAGGACATCGTCACCAAGCTGATCAACCCGATCGCCGCCAACGAGAAGCTCGACGACTCGCAGACGCTCCTCCCGGGCGCTGCTGGTTACGACGACTCGGTTGCAGCCAACGGTTCCTCCGCTTACCAGACGGTCGACATCCCGGGTGCGCAGGCCCTGCTCAAGCAGGCGGGCGTGAAGGCTCCCGTGAACGTCAACTTCATGTACGCGAAGTCAAACCCGCGTCGTGCAGCTGAGTTCGCGCTCATCCAGGCCTCGGAGAAGCAGGCTGGCTTCAACGTCATCGACAAGGGCAACGATGACTGGGGCTCGCTGCTTGGCAACAAGAGCTACGACGCGGTCCTCTTCGCGTGGCAGTTCACGTCGCTCGCAGTGACCGGTGCGCAGGCGCAGTTCACCACCGGTGGTGGCTCGAACTACAGCGGCTACAGCAACGCGGACGTCGACGCGGCGTACAAGAAGCTGCAGTCCGACTACAACAAGGCAGAGCAGATCCAGCTTCTGCAGCAGATCGATAAGGATGTCTGGGCGGACGCGTACGGTGTGACGCTGTTCCAGTTCCCCGATGTCACGGCATTCTCGAACAAGGTCAAGAACGTGAAGGACGCGCCTCTTGCGCCCAACGTGTTCTGGAACTACTTCGACTGGACTTCTCCGAAGTCGTCAGCCAAGTAGTTACAAGCGACCCTTCACAAGAGAAGGTCAGCGATCCAACGGTGCTGGGGGCGGCGAAAGCTGCTCCCAGCACCATCGCGAGTCGGCCAGAAGAGATCCCCCTCGAGACCGCCGGCTCTCTCAGAGAGACACACCCCAATGACCCAGCCCAATATTCTTGGCCAACGCCTTTCCGGCACAGCTGAAGCAACGAGGCTTCTCCAGTGCTGACATTCCTCGCCCGTCGCCTCGTCGCCACAGTCATCGTGCTGCTGGTGGCCTCGTACATCGTCTACGTGCTCGCGGCCGACGCCGGTGACCCGCTCGCCGCGCTTCGCACAAGCACCTCGCGCAACAAGGCAGAGCTCATCAACCTGCGCATCGCACAGCTCGACCTGAACGTGCCAGCGCCGCTGCGGTACTTCATCTGGCTCGGAGGAATTCTCTCCGGGTTCGTCGGGCACTTCACGCTCGGCAAGTCGGTCGCGGGCCAGGACATTACAGACATGCTCGGTTCGGCAGTCGGCGTCACGCTGCAACTGCTCACGGCATCATTCATCCTGGCCATCATCATCGGCATCCTGATCGGCATCACGTCGGCCCTGCGCCAGTACAGCGGCTACGACTACACCGTGACGTTCCTGTCGTTCCTCTTCTTTTCGCTGCCGTCCTTCTTCGTTGCGGTCATCCTGAAGGCATACGTCGGTATCGCGTTCAACAACTACCTCGACAATCCGAAGATCGCGTGGTGGATCTACATCCTGATACCGCTCATCTCCGGACTCATCTGGATGGGGATCCTCGGGGGAACGGCGAGACGCCGGCTGATGATCTTCGGGATCGCAGCCATCGCGACATTCGCGGTGATCCTGTACATCGGCCTCACTGACTGGTTCGACAATCCCGCGCTCGGACCGGTGGTGATCCTCATCCTCGCGATCGGCTTCGGACTCCTCGTCGTCGCGCTGACGACGGGGCTCCAGAACCGCAAATCGCTGTATACGGCCCTGACTGTCGCAGTCGTCGGGATCCCGGCTTACTACGCGTTCAACATCAACCGCGCCGAGGAGATTAACGGGTGGCTGTTGCTGCTGCTTGGCCTCGTGACCATCGGCGTCGGCATGCTGATCGGATGGCTGTGGGGCGGTTACGACCGCTGGCAGTCTGCCAGGACGGGCGCAATCACCGCCTTCCTGACGGGCGGGCTCATCGTTGCCGACAGGTTCATGTCCTCATGGAGTGTCTACTCCGACGCCGTCGCGAATGGTCGCCCCATCGCGACGGTCGGCTCCGGCACGCCAGATCTCTCGTCGATCTCGCACAGCTTCTGGATCACGGGTCTCGACTCGATCACCCACCTGTTGCTGCCGACGATCTCGCTGATGCTGATTTCGCTCGCGGGCTACAGCCGGTACTCGCGTGCAAACCTGCTCGACGTGATGAACTCCGACTACATCCGCACTGCGCGGGCGAAGGGCCTCAATGAGCGCACCGTCGTCATGCGGCACGCGTTCCGCAACTCGCTCATCCCGCTGACCACGATCGTCGCCTTCGACTTCGGTGCGCTCCTCGGTGGCGCGATCATCACTGAAACGGTGTTCGCGTGGTCTGGAATGGGCCAGTTATTCAATATCGCCCTCGGTCCAACCGGCCCTGACGTGAACGCCATCATGGGCTTCTTCGTCGTGACCGGTATCGCCGCAGTCGTAGCCAATGTTCTTGCGGATGTCGCGTACACCGCCCTCGATCCACGAATTCGGGTATCAGTATGACCGCCGGCCTTATCCCGCCGCCGCCAACCTCCGGCGGATCATCCCTTGCCGAGTCACCGGAAGACAGCGAACCGGAAATCGGCGACACGAACGCAGTGACGCCCGCCGCAGGCAACCTCGAAGACTCGCGCGCAGAGAATGCGATCGAACTCAAGGAGGTCGAGGGGCTCAGCCAGGGCCGGATCGTCATGCGGCGCTTCCTCAGGCACCGCGGCGCCATGATCTCGCTCGGCGTCGTGATCGTGATCATCCTGCTCGCGTTCAGCGCGGAGGGCATCGACGCGCTCGGCATCGTGATCAAGGGCTGGTGGAAGTATCGCTGGACCGACATCGACAACATCCAAAACGGTGGACAGCCGACCCTGAGCCTCTGGCCGCTGAACTGGGGCAATCACCCCTTCGGGCAGGATTCCCTCGGGCGCGACGTGTTTGCACTAGTGATGCGCGGCACCCAGCAGTCGATCATGATCGTCGTGATTGTCGGCATCCTGTCCACAGTGATCGGCGTTGTGATCGGCTCGGTCTCTGGGTTCTTCCGCGGCTGGATCGACACCCTGCTGATGCGCTTCACGGACGCGATCATTATCATCCCGCTGATCGTCCTCACCGCGGTCCTTGGTCGCACTTACGGCAACCTCGGTTCGTTCGTGCTCGCCATCGTCCTCGGCCTTGCCTCCTGGACGGGCCTCGCCCGCCTCGTGCGTGGTGAGGTGCTTGCGCTTCGCGAACGCGAGTTCGTCGATGCGGCCAGGGTCGCTGGCGCGTCGAGCGGTCGCATCATGTTCCTGCACATCCTGCCGAACGCCGTCGGAGTCGTCGTGGTCAACACGACGCTCCTGATGTCGGCGACCATCCTGACCGAAGCGGCCATCTCGTTCCTCGGCTTCGGCGTGCAGCAGCCCGATGTCTCGCTCGGCTCGATCATCAACCTCTACCAGAACGCGTTCAACACGAGACCGTGGCTGTTCTTCTCACCGGTGATCTTCATCATCCTGATCGCCCTGGCGATCAACTTCATCGGTGACGGACTGCGAGACGCGTTCGACCCTCGGCAGAAGCGGGCGCTGAACAAAGCGGCCAGGAAGTCCGCTGCGGCGGCTCGCCAGAAGGCAACGGCACGATGACCCTGCAGCGGCGCCGACCGGCGGGGCCGTCAGAGGCGGTTTCCTCAGTACGTGACGAAGTTCAAACCGAGCGCCGTCAGGATGGCGAGCGTCACGAGTCCGGCGATCGGCCACCACAGCCACTGCGTCACGACTCCCTTGCCCTCGACAACGGCGGAGTCGAGGTAACCGGCGTTTCGCAGCTGCTCCCAGTAGCGGCGCACGTAAAGTGCCGCGAGGCCGGAGTCGGAGCGGGGGATGTCGCCTGGCCTGATGCTGTGGCCGGCGCCGTAGCTCGACTCGGGGAGGTCCCTGAGCTCTCGCGGAGCGGTGCGAACGGTGCTCCAGCGGCCGGGAGCGGGGGCGGACCACGCCACGATCTTGCCAGCGGTCGTCGTCAGGGTGAGAGCCCAGCGAGTGTCGATCAGCTTGATGGCCGGCCAGCTCACGATGTGGCGACGGATGAGGTTCTGAACCGTGACGCCGGATGGGGCGATGGTGACGTACGGCGCCCAGAAGACGACCCAGGCGAGGAGGGCCGCGAGAAGCACCATGGCCCCGTACCTGACCAGACCGAGATAGTGACCCTCAGCGACGAGGGCCACGGGAACACCGACGCAGAACAACCACGCCACAATCGCCAGCCCTCGGCTGAAGCGGGAGTACAGCGTGGTCGAGTCACGGGTGGCTCGAACCGGGTTCCTGGGGATATCGCTCACCTACCAATGCTCGCAGATACAGCTTCGTCCCGTACCCTCGGGCTCGCGGCCGCCTAGACGACGACGAAAGAAACTTCAGATCATGACAACGGCAAAGACCGAACAGCCGATCCTCGAGGTCCACGACCTCGGAGTGGACTTCTGGGTCGACGGCACCTGGTACCCCGCGGCAATGAACATGGACTACGACGTGAAGCCCGGCGAAGTGCTCGCGATCGTCGGCGAGTCCGGCTCCGGTAAGAGCTCGAGCTCGATGGCGCTCCTTGGATTGCTCCCCTCGAATGCCCGCGTCAGCGGCAGCATCAAGCTGAAAGGGCGAGAGATCACCACCCTGACCGACCGCCAGGTCAGGATGATCCGTGGCAAAGAGGTCGCAGTCATCTTCCAGGAGCCCATGACCGCCCTGAACCCGGTCTACACGATCGGATTCCAGATCGTCGAGGTGTTGCGACTCCACATGGAGATGACGCCGGCACAGGCGAAGGACCGAGCGATCGAACTTCTCCGCATGGTCGAGATGCCAGACCCGGAGGGTGCGTTCAACAAGTACCCGCACCAGTTCTCCGGCGGCCAGCGCCAGCGCGCCATGATCGCGATGTCAATCTCGTGCGACCCGATCCTGCTCATCGCCGACGAGCCGACGACGGCGCTCGACGTCACAGTGCAGGCCGAAATTCTCGACCTGATGCGCAATCTCCGTCATCGTCTCAACAGCGCGATCGTGCTGATCACCCACGACATGGGCGTTGTGGCGGACCTCGCAGACAAGATCATCGTCATGAAGGACGGCGAGATCGTCGAATCCGCACCCATCCAGCAGATCTTCGACGCGCCGCAGCACGCATACACCAAGCAGTTGCTGGCAGCCGTTCCGCACCTCGGCATCGGCAACGTCGAGGTCACGGAGGCCCTCGCCAAGGCGGAGAAGTCACACGCCAGCCCCGTCCTCTCGCTGAAGGACGTCGCAATCGAGTACCCGAAGCACGGTCGCGTTCCCGCATTCCGTGCGGTCGATGGCGTCAGCCTCGACATCTTCCCTGGCGAGGTCGTCGGACTCGTCGGTGAGTCCGGCTCCGGCAAGACCACGATCGGCCGTGCGGCCGTGGGTCTCCTGCCCGTCGTCGAGGGCTCGCTGACCGTCAACGGCGCGGATCTCGCCACCGCGACCCCGAAGGAACTGCGGGAGATCCGCCGTCGCATCGGCATCGTTTTCCAAGATCCGGGTTCGTCGCTCAACCCGCGTTTCCCGATCGGCCAGTGCATCGGTGAACCGCTGATGCTCGCCAAGGAGGCGAGCGGCCGCGCGCTCGAGAAGCGCGTCGAGGACCTGCTTGACCAGGTCGAGCTTCCGCGCTCGTTCCGCAACCGGTACCCGCACGAACTCTCCGGTGGCCAGCGCCAGCGCGTCGGCATCGCCCGCGCGCTCGCACTCCAGCCGTCGCTACTGGTGGCCGACGAGCCGACGAGCGCACTGGATGTGTCCGTGCAGGCTCGTTTCCTGGACCTCCTCCAGGAGATCCAGGGTCGGCTGCAGTTCGCCTGCCTGTTCGTGAGTCACGACCTGGCGGTCGTCGACATCCTCGCGCACCGCATCGCGGTCATGCACAACGGCAAGCTCGTCGAACAGGGCACGCGCGACGAGATCCTGCGAAGCCCGAAGGACCCGTACACGCGTCGCCTCATCGCCGCAGTTCCCCTGCCCGACCCGGTTGCACAGAAGGCACGCCGGGAGGCCCGGGCGGCATCCTGACGCTCCGCAAGGCCTTTGGGACTGCCAGCGGCCGGGAGTACGCTCACCTGCTGATGAGAGTGCGCCGTGCCGTTGCCGTCGTCGCCGTTATTGCGGTGGCGTCTGTGCTGACCGCCTGTACGACGACGACGAAAGTGGTCGAGCACTCTTCGGCGACCGTCGCCATCGCCCAGCCGTTCAGTTCGTACAACGCGCAGGTGTCCTCGGGTGCGACCTCGGTCAACCAGCAGCTGGCCTACGCGACGAACGCGCAGTTCGAGTACTACGACCGCGACTCGAAGCTCATCGCCGACACCTCGTTCGGCACGGTCAAGCGGGTCACCCCGGCAGCGACCTCGGATTCGCCGCTCTCGGTGCGCTACACGGTGAACCGGGGCGTGACGTGGTCGGACGGCGTGCGCGTGAGCCGCGCAGACCTGCTGCTGGCGTGGGCGGCAAACTCCGGTGCGCTGAACACCGCGGGATTCGACGGGCGGAGCTACCTGAGCCCGACCGGTCAATACAAACGGGTGTTCCCGAAAGACGTTGTGTGGTTCGACGGGCAGGTTTCTGCCGGGCTCCAGCACGTAGTGAAACTACCGACGACGGGCGCAAACGGGCGCTCGATCACGCTCAGCTACGACGACTACTACGTCGACTGGAAATCTGCGCTCGAGATCGGCGTGCCAGCGCACGTCGTGGCGGAGAAGGCGTTCGGGATCACCTCGGCAGCGAAGGCAGATGCGGCGCTCGTCGACGCCATCAGCCGGGACGACCACGTCGCCCTGGCGAAGGTCGCGAAGGTGTGGAACACCGCGTTCGCAGTCCGTGGCGGCAAGATCGACACCGCGCTCCTCGTGAGTGACGGGCCGTACAGGATCTCGTCTGTCGACGCGTCCGGCTCGGTCACCATGAAGGCCAACCCGCGTTACACGGGCAGTCATCGACCGCACATCGAGACGGTGATGGCGCGGGTCATCCCGACCGCCCGCGCGGAGGTCGCTGCCCTCGCAGCAGGCGCCGTGGACATCATCACTCCACAGGCGACGGCCACGACATCCGCTCTCCTGATCAACCTGCCGAAGATCACGATCTCGAGCGGACTGGATGCCGGATTCGAGCACATCGACCTGCAGTTCGCGGGCAGCAGGAGCGGCGCGTTTGACAGCCTGCTCGTGCGTAAGGCATTCCTGAAGGTCGTGCCTCGCAAGCAAATCGTCGCGAAAGTCGCCGGTTCGGTCGAAGAGGAGGCAACAGCGAGATCGTCTTTTATGTTCTTCCCCGGTACGACTGACTACACGGCCGCGATCGCCTCCAACGGGTCGAGCGCATACGCGAGCGTTGATGTCCTCGGTGCCAGGGCACTCCTGCGGCAGGCACACCAGCAGCATCCCTCCGTGTGCATCCTGTACGACCCGTCGAACGGGACGCGGGCCGCGGAGTACGCGCTCATCAGACAATCCGCTGCCCTGGCAGGGTTCCGTGTCAGCGACTGCTCGAGCGCGAACTGGTCATCGAAGCTCCGCCACGCGGGAGAATGGGATGCAGCGCTGCTGAGCTGGCGCTCGACCAACTCCGCGGTCGCGGGCTCGAACGCTCGACTGCACTCCGGTACGAGCGCCGACAATGTCAATCACTATGCAAGCCCTGTGACCGACAAGCTGCTCGACACGCTCGCCCAGACGACGAGCGATGCGGGACAGACCCAGCTGCTCACTCAGATCGACACGCAACTGTTCGCGGATTCGTACGGGCTTCCCCTCTTCCAGCAGCCGTCCCTCACGGCGTTCCGGACGACGGTGACCGGAATTCGGCGCTCGCCGTTCCCACCAGGGGTGTTCTGGAACATCTGGCAGTGGCGCACGGCATAGCACGAGCGGCCGTATCCGGTAGACTGAAAGCAGCAGGAAACCGCTGAGGTTTTTTCTGCGCGCCCAGACTTCTTCGGAGTTGCGACTTTTCGTCGCAGCGAATGCTCGTCCGCGCCGCTGCCGCCTGGCATTCGATCAGGTCGGCGCCGCAAACAGCACCGTGAGACGCGCTTCACCCCAATCCAAGGACAAAAACTGATGGCTACTGCCACTCGAAACGACCTGCGCAACGTCGCCATCGTGGCGCACGTCGACCACGGCAAGACGACACTCGTCGACGCGATGCTGCGCCAGACCCACTCTTTCGCCGAGCACGCGCACCTCGAAGAGCGCGCAATGGACTCGAACGACCTCGAGCGCGAAAAGGGCATCACGATCCTCGCCAAGAACACGGCGAACGAGTACGCGGGACTGCACGCGCCCGACGGCCCGGTGACCATCAACGTCATCGACACCCCCGGCCACGCCGACTTCGGCGGCGAGGTCGAGCGCGGCCTGTCGATGGTAGATGGCGTTGTGCTGCTCGTGGACGCGAGTGAGGGTCCGCTTCCGCAGACGCGGTTCGTGCTCCGCAAGGCGCTCGAATCGAAGCTTCCCGTCATCCTGCTCGTCAACAAGACAGACCGTCCGGATGCCCGCATCGCCGAGGTTGTCGACGAGTCGCAAGACCTGCTGCTCGGCCTCGCCTCCGACATGGCGGATGACGTACCAGACCTCGACCTCGACGCGATCCTCGACGTGCCGGTCGTTTACGCGTCCGGCCGCAACGGCTCAGCCAGCTGGAACAGGCCGGAAAACGGCACCCTGCCCGACAACGCGGATCTCGAGCCCCTGTTCGACGCCATCCTGAAGCACGTTCCGGCGCCGACCTACGACGACGAGCACCCGCTGCAGGCCCACGTCACGAACCTCGACGCGTCGCCGTTCCTCGGTCGCCTCGCACTCCTGCGCATCTTCAACGGCTACATCAAAAAGGGCCAGACGGTGGCCTGGGTGAAGCACGACGGCAGCGTGGCGAACGTTCGTGTCACTGAACTCCTGAAGACCAAGGCCCTCGACCGCTTCCCGACAGAAGAGGCCGGGCCAGGCGACATCGTCGCCGTGGCGGGCTTCGAGGACATCACGATCGGCGAGACCCTCGCCGACCCCAACGACGTGCGCCCGCTGCCGACCATCACGGTCGACGACCCGGCCATCTCGATGACCATCGGCACCAACACCAGCCCGCTGATCGGCAAGATTAAGGGCCACAAACTCACCGCCCGCATGGTGAAAGACCGGCTGGACCGCGAACTCGTCGGTAACATCTCGATCAAACTCGTCGACATCGGTCGCCCGGACGCGTGGGAGGTCCAGGGCCGTGGAGAACTTGCGCTGGCGATCCTCGTCGAGCAGATGCGCCGCGAAGGCTTCGAGCTCACCGTCGGAAAGCCGCAGGTCGTCACAAAGCACGTCGGCGGAAAGGTGCACGAGCCATTCGAGCACCTGACAATCGACGCGCCAGACGAGTACCTTGGCGCAATCACGCAGCTGCTTGCCGCTCGCAAGGGTCGCATGGAGAGCATGAGCAACCACGGCACCGGCTGGGTTCGCATGGAGTTCATCGTTCCGTCGCGTGGCCTCATCGGCTTCCGCACCGAATTCCTCACCATCACGCGCGGCTCTGGCATCGCGAACGCCGTATCGCACGGCTATGAGCAGTGGGCAGGCGAGATCACGACCCGCGTCAACGGCTCGATCGTCGCTGACCGCGCGGGAGTCGCGACTCCGTTCGCAATCGTCGCACTGCAGGAGCGCATGTCCTTCTTCGTCGAGCCGACGCAGGAGGTCTACGAAGGCATGGTCGTCGGTGAGAATTCGCGCGCAGACGACATGGATGTCAACATCACGAAAGAGAAGCAGCTCACCAACATGCGGCAGTCGACCGCGGACAACTTCGAGCGCATGACCCCGTCGCGTCGCCTGACGCTTGAGGAGTGCCTCGAGTTCGCCCGCGAGGACGAGTGCGTCGAGGTGACGCCGGAGTTCGTGCGGATCCGAAAGGTCGAGCTCGACTCGAACGCGCGTGCGCGCGCGACCTCGCGACTGAAGAAGCAGAACGCATAACCGCTGAAGGGTTTGCCCGGCTGGAGAACTCCATGACCATGAAGTCACGCGTCACGATTCCGATCGCGCTGGTCCTTGCGCTGGCCTCAGCACCCCTGTTGGCCGGCTGCTTCGGAAACCCCGCGCACACCATCGTGAAGTCGGCAACGGGCGGCAAGGTGGATATCGGCGGCACCAGCATCCCGAAGGACTTTCCGAAGTCGATTCCGGTCTACAGCGGCAAGGTCGTGTCTGCTGCGGCGCTTGGCAGCGGGGCGAAAGAGATCTGGAACGTCAGCATCCAGGTGCCCGATCCGAACGCCATCAAGGATATCGAGGCGGCGCTCACCAAGGCAGGGCTAACGACGCAGGCGGAAGGCAACGCCGGCAAGGTGGGGGCGAGCCTCATTGCGACAGGCAAGACCTACAGCGTCGCCGTGCTGCTCGCCAAGGACAGCCACGGTTTCATCGCGAACTACACCGTCAGTCCGGACGACGACAGCAACTAGCTGAAGAGCTCCGACTAGCTGAACAGCTCCGCGCCCATGTAGCTGCCCCGTTTCGGAGCTGGGGGCACCGCGAAGATCGCGGAGCCGATGTGCTTGATGTATTCGTTCAGCCTGTCAACCGAACCCAGCCGCGTCTGGATCTTGATGAAGTGCTCTGGGTCGTTCATGTACGCGACAAACAGCAACCCCGCGTCGATCTGGCCGAGGTCGTCGATGCCCTCCGTGTAGTTATACGAACGCCGGTGGATCTTGATACCGCCGTTGTTCTCGTGTGCCGCGAGGGCGACGTGCGAAGTCGGGTTGATGACGAGCTGGCCATCCGAATTCTTCTTTGTGAAGTTCGGGGTGTCGAACTCTTTGTGCCCGGTGAGGGGCGCGCCCTCGAGCTTGTTGCGTCCGAACACGTCTTCCTGGTCGGAGATGCGGTCGGTGTCCCAGATCTCGATGTTCATGTGGATCTTCCTGGCAACCATGAAGCTGCCCCCGTCCATCCACTTCTGGTCAGAACCGTCGGTCCAGACCCATCGCTCGAAGTCCGCGTCGTCGACAATATTGCGAGTGCCGTCCTTGAAGCCGAGGAGGTTGCGGGGAGTCTCCTGGTTGGGCCCGGCCGATGCCCGGCCGAAGCCCGTGACCGTCCACCGTGTGGATGCGGTGCCCCGCGCCATCCTGGTGAGGTTGCGAATCGCGTGGTAGGCCACCTGGGGGTCGTCTGCGCAGGCCTGGAGGCACAGGTCGCCACCGGTGAAGCCGGCGACGAGCTGGTCGCTCGGCAGATCGGGGAGGGGCCTCAGCAGCGCCGGTCGCTTGCTCGCGAGACCGAAGCGGCCATCGAAGAGGCCGGGGCCAAGGCCGAGCGTGATGGTGAGTCCCTGCGCACCGAGGCCGACGGCCTCCCCGGAGTCGAGAGCGACGGCCGAATCGCCCGCAGGTTCCGGGTTGCCGATCGGCGCACCCT
Organism: Galbitalea sp.; assembly: GCA_036499165.1. Lineage (GTDB taxonomy): Bacteria > Actinomycetota > Actinomycetes > Actinomycetales > Microbacteriaceae > Galbitalea. The sequence goes on from DASYEE010000041.1 coordinate 82,148, forward strand.
TCACCATCTGGGCGATGGCAGCGCTCCACCGGGCCAGCAGCACCTGCACGTCGGTCTTGACCACGGTTGAAAGGTCATAGGTCATGAAGACCGTGTACTTCTGGGGCGCCGTCTGGACTCCGGCCTGGTGCGGCTGGTCAAAGAACGGGTAGACGACATCCGCCGTGGCAGCGGTCTCCGAGCCACCGCGGCCCGCAGCGAAACCGCCGGCAGCACCGGCGACGCCGCCGACGAGCAAACCGCTCGCAGCGAAACCGCCGGCCCCAAGGAAGAACCCGCGGCGCGAGACACCTGCGGCGTCGTTGTCGCCTCGGACCTCGCCGTCGTGGATCTCGCCGTCCTGCGTCGATTCGGTCATTCTTAGGCCGTTGCTACCTTCTCGGCGATCTTCGCCAGATTCTCGTGGAGTGCCTCGACTGCGGCAGACAGGGTCGGTGCGTCCGCCGACTTCACTGCTGCGGTGTACCGAACATATCCTCCCAGTGCGCTCGGGTCCTTGTACTTCTCGAGCAGGGTGTTGACGCTCGCGAACTGCGCAACGATCGATTTGGTGAGGACGGGGTCGATGATCGTGAGACCGGGCTGGAGGTACGCGAACGCCTGCTGCGCGCCCTCGATGTTCGCGGCGAAGTCGAGCAGGTCGATGTGGCTGTACGACTCTTCCTCACCCGAGATCTTGGAGGTCTGTACCTCTTCGAGCAGGTCGGATGCGCCGTTTGCCAGGTCTTCCGGCTTATAGGTCAACGACTTGGTGAGGGCGTCGAGCTTCTTCACGTTGGCGTCGAGCTCTGCAGCGAGTGTCTTGGTACTCGCGGTGATTTTCTTCGCCTGGAACAGGTCGCGCTCGACCGCGTGGAAACCGTGCCAACCGACCTTCGGGTCGAGGTTCGATGCTCGCATGTCGATCAGGTAGTCGAGGTTGCCGGCGTTGTCGGTCGGCGTGAAGCCCGGGAGAACGAAGCCGTCGACATCGGACTCAACGCGCTCGTAGTACGGCCGGGCCTCGGCGTAAGCGCTCTGCGCTGCCGCGACGTCACCGGAGTCGACCGCGGTGTTCAATGCGTCGGTCGCCGAGATCATGTTGTTGACCTCCTGGGTGACGTATGCCGCGTAGCCCGTGATGCCCGACTGGAGCGCCGTCTGGGCGTTGCTCGAGGTCTGCTGTGCCTTACCCGTGACGGTGAACGCCTGGGTCTGCCTGTCGGCTCCCGGGCAGTACAGCTCGTACCTGCCACCGGTGAGGGTGACGGTGAACGACACAGCGCCGAGGCCTGGTGCGAGGTTCTCCTTCTCGCCGAGGATGCGCTCGTCGCTCTGCAACTCCACCTCAGTGATCGCGGTCGAGCTGACGTTTTTCACGGTGAACGTCACAGGGCCGGCCTTCGCCTTCGTGGCGTCGAGAGTGCAGACGTCTTTTCCGCCCTTGCTCTCGAGGCTCACGTGTACCTGGGACGCCCCCTTCGAAACCTTTGCGAGCGCGCTGTCTCCGCTGGTCGAGCCGCTGCCGTTGCTGCCAGCCGAGGTCGAGCAGGCGCTCAGGAGCAGCGTCGCGACCGTGACTATTGTGACCGCAAGCGCGGCGCGGCGGGGCGAAACGTGATTCATGCGTAGTTCTCCTTCAAAGAGAGTGCTCGTGATTGCAGGGGATGAATGGGAGGCTGGGGAGGCGATCAGGCGCGCGCGGAGGCGGGCTGCGGTGCCCGAGCCTCGGCGTGGCCCGCTGCTTCGAGCAGGCGCTGCTGTTGCTGTTGTCGGCGGGTGGCCGTGAGTTTCAGGCGTGCGCGGATGCCGTAACAGCCGAGCACGATAGCGGCAAGGGCGAGAGCG
>DASYEE010000042.1:0-19982 GCA_036499165.1 Galbitalea sp.
CCGAGCGACGGCTTCACGTGGATGAACCAGCTGTCGACAGTCGGCTCGGTCATCCTGGGCGTGTCGATGCTGCCCTTCTTCTTGAACGTGTGGATCACCGCACGCCGAGCTCCGAAGGTGACCGTCGATGACCCCTGGGGCACGGCTCGCTCGCTCGAGTGGGCAACTTCGTGCCCGCCGCCGCGGCACAACTTCACGTCGATGCCGCGCATCCGTTCGGAGTCGCCGGCTTTCGATCTGCACCACCCCGAGTCGGCCGTTGGCGGCGGTGTCAAGGTCGACGCGGTGGTCTGAGAGCCGCGCGCCTCCAGCAGAATGAATGGGTGTTCACCGCGCACCTGACTCCCGACGCCGAACTCCGCCCCCTCGAACCGTGGCAGGCGGAGGAGTTCGCTGCCCACATGGATCGCGCGCGCGAACACATCCGCCCCTGGGTCGGTCCGTCCTTCGTGACCACCGACGTCGACGGCGCCCGCGCCACCCTGCAGCGCTACGCCGACGCGACCGCGCGCGACGGCAACCGCATCTTCGGCATCTGGCTGAACACCTCGCCGGTTGAGCCTGTCGAAACCAGCCCAACGAGGACATTGGTCGGCGGCGTGATGTTCGTCGAGTTCAGCGCCGCCGCCGGCACCTGCGAGATCGGATGCTGGCTCGAGCCCTCAGCAGAAGGCCACGGCCTGATCACCGCAGCATGCCGGATGCTGCTCACCTACGCTTTCGAAGAACGCAACCTGCACCGCGCCGAGTGGCGGTGTCGCGCCGACAACGTCCGCAGCTCGGCAGTCGCCGAGCGCCTCGGGATGACGCTCGAGGGCGTACTGCGTGAGGCGTGGAAGCTCGGGGACACGTTCCACGACAAGCAGGTGTGGAGCGTGCTCAACGGCGAGTACCGCACGGCCTGACCGACCGTCTGGTGCGACAAGACCACCGCTGAGCGGCGCCTCATGGGGGCGCCACCCACCGGTGACCGGTCGTCAAGCGGAGGCGACTGCGTCCCGACGGCTTTCGCTGGAGACAGTGTCGGCGTTCCGCTGCCGCGCCACCAGCGTGAGACCGAGCGCAATGAGCGCGATTCCCATCGGCAAGGCGGCGTAGCGGGCGAGCTCGTGCGGCAGGATCGCCGCGGACAATGAGGCCAGAGCTGCCACGATCAGAAGCACCCCGGTCCAGCGCGGGAGCAGATGGCCGAGGATCACTGCGGCCCCGAAGACGACGCCGCCGCCCAAGTAGAGCACGGCACCGATCGAGCCGACGATCGCCAGGGGGCCGACGTCGGTCTGCAGAACGTAGCCGGTGACGAAGAGGCTTGCGACATCTTCGGTGAGCTTGGGGGATGCGGCGGCCGTGAGCGGAAGGATGAACGCCTCGGTGAAGTTGACGGCGGACTGCGTGATGAAGAACAGGGCGAAGATCAGGTACCCGAGCAGGCCCAGGATGCCGGACTTGGCCACCTGCGCGAGGTAGACCGCCGTGATGCCGGCCAGCCCGAAGACGGCCATCGTCAGGCTGAGGATGTGGACGATGAACCAGGTGCTCGTGGTGATCGATGCGGCATCCTCGTGAGGGTGCAGCGGTTGAATGACGATGAAAAGGGCCCCAGCGATCGCGAGGGCGACTGCCGCCGCTCGGGTCAGGGTAGTGGGGGTGATGCTCATGGTGGCGCTCCTCGTTCCGAGTTGACCCGGGCGGACGCCTCGAGCCGTGTCGAAAGTTACGGAGCGACCCGGTGACCGGTCATCACCACAAATGGTGATTCTGCGTGCATCAATGAGCGGACGTGGAGCGCGCGCGCACATGGATGCGCTCCCCTTGCTTGCCGAACATGCTCAGGATCTCGACCGGCCCCATGCTGGCCGACCCGAACCAGTGCGGGTTTTTCGTGTCGAACTCCGCTGCCTCTCCGGCGCCCATCACTATGTCGTGTTCGCCGAGGACGAGCCGTAGTCGCCCCGTGAGCACGAAAATCCACTCGTACCCGCCATGCGTGCGCAGGACCGGCTCGCGATCGGTGGCGGGGATGTCGATCTTGAACGCCTGCGGCTCGCCGTGGTGCTGCGAGAGCGGAGTCAACACGCGGCCGTCGGCGCGCGTCGACTTCTGGGCCACACGCGGATCGGCGATCCGCGGAGACGAGACGATCTCGTCGAGCGGAACAGACAGGGCTGCGACGATCGGCAACAACAGTTCAAGGCTCGGCTTGCGCTGCCCGGACTCGAGGCGCGAAAGGGTGCTCTTCGAGATGCCCGTCGCGCGGGCCAGGGCATCCAGGGTCACATCCTTCTTCTGACGCGCATGCCGCAGCCGAGGGGCGATCAGCCCGAGCTCGGTTTCGATGCGTTGCGAGGTGCTCATGGGCTGATGGAATCATGTCGTCCCGGTTTCGGCAACAGTCTTCCCTACATCGGCACTTGTGATGGCACCGTTTCACCATGACCACCAATCGACACGACGTCATGATCATCGGTGCCGGCGCGGCGGGACTCAGCGCGGGGCTTGTACTGGCTCGTGCCCAAGCCGACGTGCTGCTGATCGACTCCGGGCATCAGCGCAATGCACCGGCCGCGGCTATCCATGGCTTCGTCTCACGCGACGGGATCTCGCCGGTCGCGTTCTACGAGACAGCCAGGCGCGAGGTCACCGAGTACGGCGGCGCGATAGTGCTGAACTCTATCTCGGCCATCCGTCGCCGAGGCACGGACTTCGTGGCGACGCTCCGCGATGGCACCGTCGAAACCAGCCGCGCCCTGTTGATCGCGACGGGCCTCGTCGACGAACTTCCACTCATCCCAGGTGTGCGTGATCGCTGGGGCACCCGCGTTCACCACTGCCCCTATTGCCACGGGCATGAGGTGCTTGGCCAGACCATCGTCGTGGTTGGAGGCCGTGCTCGCGAGCTCTCCATCAAGCAGGCCGGACTGTTGCGGCGGTACAGCGACGACGTGACTCTCATCACCAACGGGATCGTGCTGGCCGAGGCGGAGCTGAACCGACTCGAGGCCTTCGGAGTACGGGTGATCGCCGGCGCGGTCTCGCATCTCGTCGGGGAGCCGGGCACACTCAGCGGAGTTGCTCTGGGTGATGGCACGATCCTTCCCGCCGATGCCGTCTTCGTCGCACCCTCGCAGCGCCAGAATGACGAACTTCTGCGTTCCCTCGGGTGCCAGCTCGATGCCCAGACCGGGCTGGTCAGCGTCGATTCCGTCGGTCAGACGAGCGTCGCAGGCGTCTGGGCAGCTGGCAACGTCGTCACTCCCACGGCCCAGGTCGTCACCGCGGCGGGAGCCGGAAGTGCCAGTGCCATCGCGATCAACGGATGGCTTCTGCAACTCGACCTCGACACCGCATCCGCGGGTCGACCATAAAGAAAGGGATCACATGTCTCCGCAATCAACGCTGCAGTCAGCTGCGCAATCAACGCCGCAGTCACCGCCGCCGACCGTCCACGTCCGGGCGGTCATCACCTGGATCGCGATCTTCCCGCTCGTCAGTATCGGGTTCTTTGCGATCGCGCCATTCGCCAACGACTGGAACCCGATCCTGCGCGCGTTCGTCCTGTCGATCGTCGTGGTGCCCCTCGCGGTGTACCTCGTCGTGCCGCAACTCATGCGCGCGCACGCCAAGCTCCGTCGCGGTGCCACTCAGCGGTAACACCGCCCTCGGCGAGGGGTGCCTGACAAAGCTGCTGACGGATTTCACCACATCTGGTGATGTCTCGTCACCAGCTTGGCTCCTAGCTTGTGCTGAGCAGCACACCCCTCGTCAGCCCGTGGACTCCATCGAAAGCAGAGCGCGCCCGTGAACACGACAAACCGCGAACCGGTAGTCGAGGTCGTCGATCTTCGTAAGACCTATCGGGGTGGCTTCGAGGCCCTGAAGGGGATCGACTTCTCCATCGCCCGTGGCGAGACGTTCGCGCTGCTCGGCCCGAACGGCGCAGGTAAGAGCACGACGATCGAGATTCTCGAGGGCTATCGCGACCGCACAGGCGGCGACGCGCGAGTGCTCGGAGTCGATCCGCAGCACGGCGACCTCGGCTGGAAGAACCGCGTAGGCATCGTGCTGCAGTCCAGTGGCGAGCAAGCGAATGCGACAGTGCGTGAACAGCTCACCCATTTCGCCCGTTTGTACACGAATCCGCGCAGCGTTGACGAGGTGATCACCGCGGTGGGGCTGGACGACAAGGCCGGTACCCGCATCAAGAAGTTGTCGGGCGGACAGCGGCGGCGCGTCGACGTGGCGCTGGGCATCATCGGCAATCCCGAGTTGCTGTTCCTCGACGAGCCGACGACCGGGTTCGACCCTGAGGCACGAAGGCAGTTCTGGGATCTGACCCGGTCACTCAAGCGAGAGGGCACGACCATCCTGCTCACCACGCACTACCTCGATGAGGCCGCCCAGCTCGGCGATCGTGCCGGCATCATCGCCGGTGGTCGTGTTGTCGCCCTGGCGGCGATCGACGAGCTCGGTGGGGCCGAGGCGCGCGTGCCGATCGTTCGATGGGTTGCACAGGGCATCCCGCATGAGCAGCGCACCGACCGGCCCGGTGAACTCGTCGCTCGCCTCTCGGCCTCCGGTGAACCGGAAAAGCTCGAGGTCATCCGGCCCGCGCTGGAAGACATCTACCTCACTCTCGTCGACGCCGAGCGCGCGGCCCAGGGGGTCTTGGCATGAGCACCGGGTCGGCCATGAACCCGCGCATCGTCTCGAATGGGTTCTCTCGCATCCGCTACGAAGTCATCACCTACTTTCGCCAGGGCGACTCGGTGTTCTTCACCTTCCTCTTTCCCGTCGTGATGCTGACCATCTTCTCGGTGGCTTTCAGTGAAGAGACTTTCGGCCGGGATGCGGCGGGTGTCACTGTCACGGCGGCCGCGTATTACCTTCCGGGCATGCTCGCCGCGGGCGTGCTCCTGAGTGGGCTGCAGAACATGTCGATCGACATCGCGATGGAGAAGAGTGACGGCACGCTCAAGCGACTCGCCGGCACTCCGCTCTCGCCGATCAGCTTCTTCATCGGCAAGATCGGCCAGGTGCTCGTCACCGGACTAGCACAGGCAACCCTGCTGATCCTCGTCGCACGGCTCGCGTTCGGCGTCGACTTGCCGACGGAACCGACATCGTGGCTCACCTTCGCCTGGGTGTTCCTGCTCGGCGTCACCACGTGCGCGATCCTGGGAATCGGGCTGAGCGGACTCCCGCGTTCCGGCAAGAGCGCCACGGCCGTGATCATCCCGATTGTGCTGGTTCTGCAGTTCATCTCGGGTGTCTATCTTGTGTTCGCGAACCTGCCCGACTGGTTGCAGAACGTGGCGAGCCTGTTCCCGCTGAAATGGCTGGCACAGGGCATGCGCTCCGTCTTCTTGCCCTCCACATTCGAGTCCGTTGAGGTGGGCGGCGAGTGGAATCTCGCAGGCGTCGCCATCGCCACCGGAATCTGGTTGGTGATCGGGCTGATCGTTGCTCGCCTGACGTTCCGGTGGATCCGGAAAGACAGCTGACCGGCCGGCTCTACCGCGCCCCACGAACGGGAAGAATCGCCGCGGCTCCGAGAAGTGCGCACACTCCCGCGACCGTGTACAGCGCCGCGTAGCTTCCTCCCGAGATCAAGAGGATTGTCGGCGCCAACGCAGGCGCAATGGATGAGGGCAGGGCACCGGCGATGTTGAGCACGCCGAGATGGGTGGCTGCTCGATCTGCTTGCGGAAGAACGTCGACCGCGAGTGCCAGGTCAACGGCCAGATAGATCCCGAACCCGAGACCCGCGATCGCCATCCCGATGAGGTACGCCAGGACGTCGCCGGCCAGGGCGAGCGCGAACATCCCCAAGCCGTAGACGATCGCCGCCGTCACGACGAACACCTTTCGCCGCTCGGTCCGGTCGGACAGCCGCCCGCCCGTCACCGATGCCGCGATGACCACGGCCGACTGCACAAGTGTTCCGATCAGAATCTGGCCGGGAACCTGTTGCACGGAGGTCTTCAGCTGGGCGATCAGGTAGTACGCGAGGAAGGTCGTGAGAAACGAATACGCGAGCACGATGAGGAACCGACTGGTGAAGACCCAGGCGAAGTCGGGGTGCGTGCGAGGATTCACGAAGAAGGTGCTCGCCAGGGATCTGAATGACCCTCGCTCCTGCGTCGGCGCCGCGCCGTCCTTCAAGGTCACGGCGAAGAGCACGATGACGGCACCGGCGATGCCACACGGAGCGAGGAACATCGCGAGCTGGTTGCCGGCGAAGAGGTTGACAAGACCGGCACCTGCCACCGCTGCGACCGGAACGCATACTCCGAGAACCCCGGCCACCACGCCGCGCTGGGCTGGCGGAACCCTGTCAGGCAGGACCGCAGCCATCACGGCCAGCAGGGCGTTGAAGCCGACCTGGGCGATGCACCATCCGACAAGCACGATCAGGATGTTGGGGGCCACCGCGACGACGAACACTCCGGCCGTGCCGCTGACCAGCCCGACGAGCATCCACGGACGCCGTCTGCCGAACCGTCCCGAGGTGCGGTCGCTCAACATCCCGAAGATCGGATTCGCGAAGAGAGCGAGGAATGCGCCCACCCCCGCAACGAGTGCGAGGTTGGCCGGCGCCTGCTCGATGCCGACCAGGGCGTTGACCTTGAGAGCAAGCGTGACAACGAGCGGTGCGATGAACAGGAGTGTCGTGCAGAGGTACGCGAGCGCGTAGAACCCGATGAAGCGCTTGCTGACCGGCGGCATCCGCGCCTTTCACAGTGAGTGGAGCGCGGAGAAGCGTGAGCGTTCGCTCACGGCACCGACGGTGCACTGGCATCTTCCTCTACCTGGCGGTCAGTGGCAATGGCGCGCAGCGCCCGACCCGCCTCGCGACCCCGGATGCGGACTCTCACCCGCCGGCGGATCACCAGTTCCGCAACCCCGAGGTTGACAAGCCAGGCTGCCGCCATCGCGATCGCGCGGTACAGCTCGTTCGCCGATCCCACGAGGCCGGAGCCCGGGATCAGGAAGAAGGCTTGCGTGCCGGCGGCGATTCCGATCGCGTAGGCGCGCGTCATCCAGGCTCCGTGCGCGACGAACTGGCGACGGACGATCGCGCGCACCGCCAGGCTCAAACACACGATCATGTAGGTGCCGAAGACGAGCCGGATCACCTCCAACGCCGGGCCATCGCCGGCAGGAAGCGCGCTGAACGCGGCCATCCACAGCCCCGCGAGAGCGAGCACGAATCCGGCGGGGATGAGAACGCGCCCGGCCAGCTTGTGCCAGCTGCGCTTGCCTCGCCGGAGGGCGGGCAGAAACTGGAATGCGCCGCCAATGGTGAACGTGATGCCCGCGATGATGTGCAGGATGACCGGCAACGGAAAGTCGGTGAACCGATCCTGCTGCGGCATGATCGCCGGGCCGCCGCCAAGCTGCGTGAGGCGCAGCGAGCCGGTGATGATCGGGATCATGGCAAGCAGGATGAGCCCGGTCGGAATGAGCCACAGGCCCTTCGCGCGCTTCGGAGCGGTGTCGATCGTCATGGTGTTCGCCTCTCAGTTCTGGGTGGGCTCGGTCGGGCCGGCGTCGAGCCGGAAGGGCGGGTACTCGTCGCCCATCAGGGCAACGTAGGTGAGCAGCCGGTAGATCCAGCGGTTGATCCCCATCAGGAAGTCGAAGAGCGAGGCGGGGTTCTTGCCGGTGATCAGCAGGAAGAAGCCGGCGATCACCACGAGCAGATTCAGAACCGAATACCCGCCCGCCAGCTGCATCGCGCCGGCCAGGTGGTTCGCGGCCGCGACCGGGTAGAGCATGATGTCGCCGGCCAGCAGAGCGACCACGATGATGTGCGGGACCGCGAGCAGCCACTTCACGAACACCAGCCCTCGCGCGAGGTGCTCGGGGTAGGCGACATCCAGATCGGCCGGGTAGTCGCCGTGAGACAGGGAGAACGGCGGGTAGCGATCGGTCCCGAGGGCCGCGTGCACATAGAACCCGACGCGCCAGTTCCAGCGCATCACGCCGACATTGAAGTCGAAGAGGGCGCGCGGATAGCGGCCGGTGAACAGGATGGCGAACCAGGCCATCACGGTGACGATGACGAAGGCCGCCCACAGCACGGCGAGCACGACGAAGTGCGGGATCGCCAGGATCATCTTGACGAGCCACAGCCAGCGAGAGAGTCGGGGGGCGAGCTCTCCCGTGATGCTGAGGGGCGAAGCGGCGGTTGCGGTCTGCATGTGAGTTCTCATTTCGGGGTTGGGTCGGAACGGGACTAGGGGATGGTGACGACGACGCTGCCGCGCTTGCGACCGCTGTCGACGAATCGGTGAGCTGCGCGGATCTGCTCGAAGGGATAGCGGCGGTCGATCGTCGGCCGGAATGCTCCGCGCTCGGCGAGCCCGACCACGTACTCGAGGTCCTCCGAGCGGTAGGCGCCCGGAGCAGTGATGACCGTGATCCCGTGCCGGCGGGCCTGCCCCTTCGCCGAGATGATCGAGCGCAGGTCGCCCGCCACGAGCAGCACAGCGCCTCCGGGGGTGAGGCTGTCGAGCACGCGAGGCACCGGCGCGTTGCCGACGCAGTCGACGATCACGTCGTAGCACGCACCCTCCGCAGCGAAGTCGTGGGTCGAGTAGTCGATGGTGCGGTCGGCGCCGAGCGAGGTCACGAGCGCATGGTTGGCGGCGCTCGAGACGCCGGTCACTCGAGCACCCCCGATCTTGCCCAACTGCACCACGGCGCTTCCTACTGCTCCCGATGCGCCGTTGACCAGCACTGTCGTGCCCTCACCGATGGCGACCTGGGAGAGATAGGCGCGCGCCGTGATCCCGCCGAACACGAGGCTCGCGGCGTCTTCGAAACTCATCGCGGGCTTGGCGGCGACGGCATCCGTCGGTTTCAGGATGGCGTACTCCGCGTGAGCGCCGAAGCGGCTTCCGAGCATGGCGACGACCTCGTCTCCGACCGCGAAGCGCTCGACCCGGTCGCCGACCCGCACGACGACGCCCGCGGCATCCATTCCGAGAACGGGTCGCTTCGGCCGGAAGATCCCGAGCACCAGGGAGCTCGGGATGAGCAGGCCGGCCGGCACATCACGCGAACGCGCTCGGTGGTCGGCGGCACTCACGGTGGTCGCGTGCACCCGGATCAGAATCTCGTCGGCGGCCGGCTCCGGTCGAGCCGCGTCCTGGATCGACACGACCTCGGGTCCGCCGAAGCGGTGGTACACGGCGGCCTTCATGTGCGTGGGGATGGGGCTGCTGCCGTCGGCCACGAGGGGAGAGACCGAGACGAGCGGCAGCGCCGCATCACGCATCCTCTGCAGCACGCCATGAAGCGCAGCCTGGTCGGCGATCACGCCATCGAACGTCGTGGTCCCGTCGTCGTTGCGGGTCACGGTCATTCCGTCGAACCACGTGGTCCAACGGTCATCGAGATGTCCGTTGATGCGGATCTCGTACCGCCGCTTGCCCGAGTTAGGTGAAGTCACCCTCGAAAGCTAGGAGCCGATGTGGTGACCCGTCATCACCACACCTGGTGATCATCGCCGGGTATCGATGCCGAGTTCTTCGGCGCGACGAACGGCCTCACGGCGGGAGGTGACGCCGAGCTTGGCATAGACGTTCTTCGTGTGGGTTCGAAAAGTGTTCAGCGACACCATGAGTTCGCGCGAGATCTCGGGCCCGCCCAACTCGCTGGCGAGCAGTCGCAGCACGTCGAGTTCGCGATCACTCAGCGGGTCGATGAGCCCCTGCAAGTCTGCTCGAGGCGGACGATCAGTGGATGTTGCGGCACGAAGCCGTCGAAGGTACGGGCTCTCGCCCCCGCGTTTGGCGAGCGCGGCGAGCAGTCGCGCCATCGGCTCGCCCTCATCGGCGAAGGCTCGAACGTAGCCTTCGGGCTCGGCCAGCTCGACGGCCGCGCGGAGCGTTTCGAGCGCGTCATCGACGCGTCCGCCGCGCTGCAGGGCCAGCGCTCGCAGGATCAAGATCTCGAGCAGACGCCCTGCGCGGCCTCCGTGCTCGGCCGCGGTCTGCAGTCGCTCGAGCAAGTCCGTTCCCTGCTGAAGGCGTACCGCATCGGCGGGGTCGGCCAGCAGAACACGGGCGAGGGTCATGTGCTCGAACTCGCGCAGGTAACTGAGGGTGTCGTCGGCGGTGACGCCTGATCGGCGTGCCCAGTCACGCGCATCCTCAAGCCGTCCGGCCGCGAGTTGGGCGCGCGCCCGAAGGGCCGAGATCGGTCGCACGTCGGGAAAGAAGTCGGGCGTGTAGACCCGCTCCGCCTCTTCGAGCATGTCGATGGCCGACTCGGGATCGCCTTCACTCTGCAGCAGCAGTGCCGCGGCGATCCGTCGCCGATGCCGGTTCTGCGGCAGCCCCGCGTATTCGCCCAGCGCCTCGGCCGCGGCGAGGTGGCGGTGCGCCCCCTCGAGATCGTTGCGCTCACGCAGCACATCGCAGATGCCCACGTGCGTGTCCGCCGTGCCACGCAACGGGGGTTCGGCATCCTGGCCCAACTCGAGAGCGCTCAGATAGGTGTCGTGAGCGTCGCTGAGCTGCCCCAACGAGAGCTGGATGTCGGCCATCGCAAGCGACCCGCCGAGCACATCGGATCGGTGCCCGGCGAGCAGCAGTTCTCTCAACGAGACCGCCCAGGTCGCGCGAGCGGCCTCGAGGTCTCCTCGAGCCCAGAGCACCAGCCCGAGGATGCCATTCGACGAGGCCCTGTCGATGTGCCCGCCCTCTTCAGACAGGGCGGCGGCGATGGTCCCCTGCTCGAACGCGATGTCGAGGTCACCACGCGTGAGCGCCTGTGCTGCTCGGTAGAGCGCGACGCCACTGCGAATGGCACGGATGCCCTCCGACGTTCCCCCGATCGCCGCTTCGGCATCCCGCAGCAAGGCCTCGACGCCGTCGGTGCGGCCGGCAGACATCAGGCTGCCCGCGAACCCGATGCTCAACACCGGATCGGCACGGATGATCTCGGGCGGCAGCAGCTCGAACCAGCGCACCAAGGTGGTCTCTTGCCGGTTCTGCTGCATCCCCGCCATGGCGACCGCGATCATCTGCGCCGCCCGGTCGAACGCGCCCGCTTCGATGGCATGGCCGATCGCCTCGGTCAGCTGTCCCCTCTTCTCGAACCAGCCGCTCGCCCGCACATGCAGTTCGGGGATGCGCTCCGGCAGTTCACTGACGAGGCGGGCGCGCAGCATCTCGGCGAAGAGATGGTGATAGCGGTACCACTCGCGGTGATCGTCGAGCGGAACGAGAAAGAGGCTCGACCGGTCGAGGGTTTCGAGCGTGCCGGCTCCGCCGCTCTGCCCGGTGACCGCGTCACACAGCTCACCGGTTAGTTGCGACAGGATCGAGGTCTCGAGCAGGAAGGTGCGAACATTGTCGGGCTGCCGTTGCAGCACCTCCTCGACGAGGTAGTCGACGACGAAGCGGTCGTCGCCGGCGAACCCCGCGATGAATCCCGCGGCGTCCTGTCTGCCCTGCATCGACAGCGCAGCGAGCTGGATGGCGGCGATCCAACCCTCGGTGCGCTCACCGAGCACAGCGACGTCGTCGTTGCCGACGTCGAGTCCCATGACGTCATTGAGATAGGCGGATGCTTCGTCCGGCGTGAATCGAAGGTCCGCGGCGCGCAACTCGACAAGTTCGCCCCGGCTGCGCATCCGCGCCAGCGGAAGCGCCGGGTCGACGCGGCTCGCGATCACAAGTCGAACGTCGGCGGGCAGCCCGTTGACCAGCAACTCCATCCCGGTCTGTACCGCTGCACTGTCGATCACGTGGAAGTCGTCGAGCACGAGAACGACGCCCGTCGAGGCCGAAACGAGGTCGTTGATCAGGGTGGCGATGACCGCCTCGAGCGTCGCCGAACCCGAGTTCAGCAGTTCGAGCGCGCCCGCGCCGACACCGGGCGACGCGGCGTCGAGCGCGCTGATCAGGTATCGCCAGAACACATCGCCGTCGTTGTCTCTCTCGTCGAGCGACACCCACGCCACGCGTACATCGGCCTCGAATGAGGCGAGCCACTCGGTGAGCACGCTGGTCTTGCCGAACCCTGCAGGCGCGGCCACAAGGATGAGCCGTGCTGGTGCCGAGAGCCGCTCGATGAGCCGAGGCCGAGCAACCGTTGAGGGCCGACGAACGGGCACGTGGAGCTTGGTACTGATGAGCGGGCCAGCCACCGTCGGCCCTCCCATTCATTCGTAAGGCCTGTGGCTCAACCTAGTGGGCCTGATCACCGCAGCATGCCGGATGCTGCTCACCTACGCCTTCGAAGAACACAACCTGCACCGCGCCGAGTGGCGGTGTCGCGCCGACAACGTCCGCAGCTCGGCGGTCGCCGAGCGCCTCGGGATGACCCTCGCGGGCGTGTTGCGTGAAGCGTGGAAAGTGGGCGACACTTTCCACGACAAGCAGGTGTTGAGCGTGCGCGCGGGAGAATTGCCACTCCCATCTACTTGATCACTCGCCTTCAGCGTCGAAAAGTCCCTCGCAATGGGGGAGCGTCATGTTTGACAGTCTGAACCCACCGCCATAAGTTCGTTCTTCACCCGAGTTGTGAGGACCACACATGCCCGGCGTCGCCCCAGTTCCCGCGGACATCTACAAGGCCAGTAGAGACGTCTTCCTCTTTGGTGACGCCCATGGAGATAGCCCCCGCCCGATAGGCGTTGCCAAAGTCGACGATGTCCTTGGCATCGGCCAAGCTTTGGGTCGGACAACACAAAGGCCGCGTTCTTCAGACATGGCACTCGAATCCCCGTCGGACTCGGCATGCGGTCTCTCAAAGACTGGCTGGTGGACATCACGGCATCAGCAACCTGTCTTGCTGAAGCATTATGGCACCGCAAAGTGTCAATACGCCGGATCGCTTGCTCCTGCGCAGGCGATCGAGTTTCTCGATTTCTACAAGAAGATGAAAATGGTCGGGCTATGAACGCCTACTGGCACGAGGACACTTCCCGACTGGCATCTGCAGGTCAAGACGATCCGGCGCCGGGCGATTTGTGGACCGTTTCGTGGAACGCTCAGATCTACGGAGTCGTCCTTGTCGGACAAGTCCACGAGGACCACTCGACCGTGTACCCGGTTCTTCCTTCGCTGGGTGTCCAGGATCGGTCGTTGCTGCGCGTACGCGTGGACGATTCTGTTGATGTTGACTGTTGGATCGGTGCGGGTTTTGGCATGGGGAACTTCATGTTCGAGTCCCTTGCTCTATCTCCACTCGATGGGCATCTTGTTCAGGACGCCATTCGGCGCTATCACAGTGAGGACGATGAACCTCGAGGGGACCAAGCAACGCTCCGAAACGGAGCTGAGCGAGCGGTCTCGTTGGCGCAAAAGGCTGGAAGAGTCGAGTGGCCACGTGCGGTGGTGGGTGAAGCTGTTCTAGATTCGGCGGTCTTGATCGATTGCGGGCTAGACATGCGGGCCTTTCGCGACCTTCTCGGGGTCACGCCCGGCGCCGCTAGCAAACTGTGGTCAGGTCAGTTCTTGATTGACGAGGCTCAGGCCGCTGTCATTTCCGAGCGCATCCAAGTTTTGCCCGATGTGTTTTTGATTCCCTTTTTTGGCCCCGAGGAGCTTGAAATGGTTCGGCCCCGGACGAAGTGGAGCATCCGCATCGTCAGCCAGCGGTATGGGGAGGATGAGCCTTCTACGAGGTCACGTGCGTTGCGGGCGGCATTGCGCTCGGGCCGCGCGCCTGCGGGCGGTGACGATCGGGCCCGAGCCAGAGCGAGCGTTGACAACGCTCTGCAGGAGTTGATTCGAGACCCGGTGTGATTCGCGCCGCCGAGGGAACTGATCGTGCTGCTCCCGAGTTCATAGCAAGACGCCTTCTCGCCGCCCACGTGGTTGAGGAGCTTCAGGACGTGGCCGCACTCAACCCAAAATCTGCTCTGGAAACCCTCGGGATCATTGTCCAAGAGGACAAGTCCCTTGCTCCCAGCCAGGATTGCCCGATTCCGGCCAGCTATGACGCACTGTCGAGGCCGCCGATCATCCGACTGAATAGTTCATCCAACCCACGTCGCGACTCGTTCTCGCTCCTTCACGAACTCGGTCATCATCTACTTGCTCTGGATGAGGAATGGTCCTTCGACATCGCCCCGACTGCCGGACATTCCGCCGCCGCGAGATTGGAAGAGGCCATCGCCAATAAGGTTGCAAGCCTTGTCCTGATACCTGACGATGTCGTTGACCGGTTTCCGATGTCGACGGAACGAACTTTGAGCGCGGTGGCCCAATCTATCTACGCTGCAACGTTCGCGTCGCGTGCGGCCGTGGTGCAACGAGTTATGGATCGGTCGGTGGGCGACCTCGTTCTCGCTGTAACAGATCATCAGGGCCGAATATCGTTCGCTCGTTCGTCCGGTGGGCTTTTCGCGCCCGCGGCGGGGACGATTCAACCTTCTTTCGCGTCCCGCATTCTCGCGGCTAAGCCCGACGGATATTCGGGCCCAACCTTCGGATCCATCGCCTACCGCTCAGGCTCATCGATGAACGACGTGCTCATTGACGCATCGATCTCCGATGGTTTCGCGTTCGTGGCGGCTGTCTGGGCCAACACGCTCTCCCAGGGATTTGACGATCAGGAGGAATTTGAGTGCCCCTGGTGTCACACAACCCGACCCGCATCCTGGCACTTTTTGACGTGCAGGAACTGTGGCGAACCGAGGTGCCCAGACTGTAGTAAATGCGGATGCTCGTCGCCGGATCCCATCTGTGAGGTCTGTTCCACTGCCCTTCCCGCCGCCCTCGTGGCGAATGGTTCAACTATTTGCGAACTGTGCGGGTAGCCCAGCGCCAAAACATCGGGGCCTTCGGCGCGGCTGATCTGTCAGCCTGTTACTGGCGCTACCGTCAGGGACGCGAGGTCAACGGGGCGTCCTCGTACTCCGGTAGCGAAGCTGGGAGGGAAAGATGAGCGGTCTTGCTGTATCGGCGATCGCCGGCAACCTCCTGTCCGCAGCTCTCGGGGGCATCCTCGGGCGAGGTTGGCGGCGCTTGGCTCGGCGGATGAATATCGCCCGCTATGTCCGCAATCATGTTGACTTCGCTTTTCCTCAACCCTCTTACCGCGCTTGGCTCAATGGGCAAACGCCGGCAACGATGAGCCGTCCGCTGGAAGATGCGGCGCGCGACTTTTCAGTCGACCTGGACCTCGTCCTGGGCCGCAATGCGTCGTGGCGAAGAAATCCTGCTCGACACTCCGAAGCTCTAAGGCTGGTCGAGGAGACCTATGCGGCCTTTATCCACGAGATGGAACCCGCGGATGCCGCAGTACTGAGCGAGCAGTGGGCGACTGCGCGCCACGAAGTCATCGTCGAGCTGCTCGCTTCAAACACCGACTCACCCAAGCTAACGAACAAGGATCGCGCGATTTGGCTATTGTCCTTGTCGGACGCACGTCGTCGCGTGCGACTTCAGTCCATGGGTCTTGGAACCACGAGCAGTGAAGCCCTGTTTGCGGGCTTGGCCGCACATCTCCCGAACACGCATCCCGGTTCCATGACGGCGCTAATCGGACCGTTCGGCTCCGGCAAGTCAGAACTCGCGGAGGAGTGGACTCGCAAGGCGATTGCTCGCTACGAATCAGGCGACTCGTTAGGGCAGCCCATCTGGCTTTGGGCCGCCGATCTGTCGCGGGAACCCCTAGTGGCCGCCCTGGAACGCAGCCTGTCGAGCTCGGAACTTCGCAGTCACGGCGCATCCGTTGTGATCGATGGTCTGGATGAAACTTCCTACTTGATTGCCTCCCGTATTGTCGAGCAATCTCGAGTGCTGTGTGAAAGCAACTCGAATCTTGAAATATTGATCACTTGCAGGCCTGGCGTCCTTCCAATGAGTTCGGATCATGTCATGTTTGACGGACTCGGGCAGGCCGAGGCCGTCGCTCTGATCGAGATGGTTTCCGGAGCGCCCGCGACCACATGGGGCTGGGACCCTGTGGTCGTCGACGCCATACGTCGCCCCTTCTTTGCTATCGCTGTGGGTTTGTCTATCGCTCGCGGGGAGCGACCTAGGGGGCAGGCGGAGCTCATTTCTAGCTTGGTCGAGCGTGCTCTTGCGCGGCCCACTGCGGCTAACACTTCAGTTCAAACTGCATCCCATTTCGACGTGCTCATCAGGCTGGCGCGTAACGTCACGGAGTCTGGTAACGCCGGCGACGGCCTGACCTTCGAAGAACGCGAGCGCGCGCGATCGAGCACGCTTGTCTATCAGCACCCCGATGGTCGCCTCGAGTTTTCACTGCCGATCTTCCAGCAATGGTTTGCGGCAAAGGCGATCATCAACGACATCCAAGACGTAGACCGAATTGCGGGATCAGCGGAAAGCTTCGATAAGTGGCGATGGGCGCTCGCAATAGCCGGGATCGCAGCGACATCTGTTCAGCTCGACGAACTACTAGAGCGAAGCATTCGAGCCAATGCCGGAGCTGGGTCATGGTTGCTTGGTCGAATATCTGAGTGGCATAGCTGGTTTCGGGATCCAAACTCTGCCGCTCTTGACGGGGCGGCCGCCGCACGTCGCCTTGGCCTTACCTATCGAACCTGGCTCGATGGCATCGGGGCGCTCGGTCCCCGGTTCTATCCAGTACCAGTTGGAGGCCACTTCACCCTTGGCGTTCGGGTCGATCACAATCGAGTCAGCACGGGCTGGAAACTGCCGAACCCGCCCGCCGATGAAGTGGTGGAACTGCCGCTGGACGTCCATCCGCTCAACCAGCAAAACCCGTCGGACCCGTCTTGGAGGCCCGATCGGAGTGGCTCGATCGCCGAGGGCGAAGAGTGGCCGTGGCGCATGAGCAGGGACCCAGTACAGAGCCACATGCTGAAGATCTTGAATGAGGATCCGCTGTTAGGGCCGCGCGGGGGGATCTGGCACCTCGAGAGCGTTTATGGTGCTGCCAGAGCACTTGTGTCCACAAGTGGCCTGGTTTTCGCGCCGATTCCGAAGTCGGACGTTCTGGCGGCAGCTCAACCATTGTTGGCGGCGCTGGGTGACTCGACCGCGACTACCTTTCAGGTCGGCCGACGCAGGATCCGTGGTGACATGTTGCTGGACCTTGTTCAATGGGCCGAAGGTCCGGGTAGCGGTTTCATTCTCCGACCCCTCCCTGTCCCGGATGTTTCGCCCGAAGCTGCAGGCGGCTGGACCTGGGGCTTGTACTCCGATATCGCCATGCAACGCTTCTATGCCGAAGCATTCGGCCTCGCCAGCGTCGCGTATGACGAAGCGGTCGGCACTGTGTTCGCGAATCTTGGCTGGACAATGGGGCATGCCGCGGACGGATCGATTCGAGTGATAGCTGACCTCAGCTTTGAGGACTCTGATGTCATGGGGCCTCACATGCCCGGAATCGCTCATTCGAATGTATCGCAAGAGGTTTTTGAACAGGCGATTGCTGCGCACCCGGACGCCTTCATTTCGGCAAATCGACGGGCGCTTGTTACGTTGTCACCGTCCCGACGGCCCAGCTGGCTGGATGACTTTGCCATCGAGCGCATGGAACCTCGGATCGCACCATTCTCATCGCGGGGCATTCGCACGCAGAGCGTCGCTGACGACGCTCAGAAGGAGCGTCCGGCAAGCCAAATGGCCGCGCACTGGCTATGGTCCGACCTCAAGAAAATCGAGCTCGGCGAGGGAACATTTCCGCAGCTGACCCCGTGATCGGGAATAGCAACTCCTGATGCCCGCGACTGACGCCCGAATCGGATACGTGATCCTGCCTCGGCTCTTGACGGACTACCAACTCCCAACCCCGTAGTCCTTCAAAGACACCCCGAACAGATCCTCGCCCGATTCCCCTCGCACGACCGGGTCCTACACCCGCGCCGCCCCATCCACGAGGTCCAGCGGTGCGCGGAACCCCTCCTTCGCCAGCCGCACCTTCGTCGGGTGCGGGCGCTCATCCGTGATCCACCCCGTATCGACCGACGTCATCAAGATCCCGTCGGTGTCGAACATTTCCTGCGCGCTTGTGCGGGTGAGCATGTTGACGGCGGCCTTCGCCATGTTGGTGTGCGGGTGGCCGGAGCCTTTGTATTCGCGGCCGAAGACACCCTCCATCGCGGAGACGTTCACGATGCATTTGAGGCGGCTCCCTGGCTAGCGTCCATGGCCGAGATCGTCAACAGCGTGACCTAGGTGGGTCGGCGCGCGAACCATACCGTGAAGTCATGCCCGCACACACGAATCGAGGCGCCGCGCGATCCCCATTTCGCACGCGTTCTCGGTGGATGTGGCTGGTCACCACGGTCGCGATCGCTGCGATCGTCATCGCCTTCCGGCGCTTCGCGAGCAATGAACGAATCGCGTACGCCATGGCGGTCGGGGTGGCTCGTCGTCGCGGGGAATCCGAAGCTCTTCTTCCTACATCCGAATCGAGTTCCCAATGAACATTCGCAAAACCGCCCGCAACGTCGGCATCGTCGTTGCCGCACTCGTCGCTCTCACCGCCGTCTCGACGACGGTCAACGCGGCGGCCAATGCCTCAGAGCATGCATCGCTCGCTCCCTATGGTCACAAGGTCACCATCGACGATGGCGACATCAACGTGTTCCGCAACGGCGGAACCGGGCCGACCCTCGTGCTGCTCAGCGGCTTCGGCACGCCGTCGCCGGCCATCGACTTCGCGCCCCTCGTTCGTGAGCTCGACAACTTCGATGTGATCGTCGTCGAGGGCTTCGGCTACGGCTACAGCGACCTTGAAGTCAAGGACCGCACCATCGAGAACATCACCTCCGAACTGCATCAGGTGCTCGCCCAGTTGCACGTCGACGGGCCGGTCATCCTGGCTGGCCACTCGGTCGGCGGTCTCTACGCCCGCTATTACGCGAACGCCTACCCGGCCGAGGTGTCGGCCGTCGTCGGCATCGACCCGATGGCCGCCACCGCATCGTCACTGGATGTCGGAACGCCCTCGGTCGTCGAGGGTCTGCAGGCCACCTCAGGGCTGTTTCGAGTCGTGACCACGATTGCTCCCGATCTGGTGCAGCCTCCTGGAACGGCGTACACCAAGGATGAGCGTGCACGCATCGCCGCGATGACCAACTGGAACTACGGCAATGTGTCGGTATCCGACGAGTGGAGCCGCATCGGCGCCAACTCGACGAAAGCCGCCGCCCATCCGTTCGCGTCTGACTTGCCCGTACTCGAGATCCTCTCCACCGAGAGCGTGAAGAACATGCCCACCTGGCTGCCCAACCACGAGGCAGAACTCGAGGGCGTCACCACTCACCAGCTCGAGGTGCTCGAAGGAGCCCACTACCTGCAGTGGACCCAGGCCCCGGCCCTGGCGCGACTCATCACCGATTTCGTCGCCAAGAACGTCACCCGCTAACCCACTCGCTCACCCACATACACACACACACAACAAGGAGGCCCTCTCATGGCCAGCCAGACCACAACCCGCACCATCTCACGCACCGCAAGCTGGGTCGGAGGGATCTCGCTGCTGCTCATCGCGATCCTGGCCGGCATCGGCAACTTCGCCGCCCTCACTCCATTGATCACGCTGGGTGACGCCGCGAAGACCGCCGACGCGATCGCCGGATCAGAGCTCCAGTTCCGGCTGGGGGTGCTGTGCATGGTGATCGCCGCCGTGCTCGACGTCGTCGTCGCGATCGCGCTTGTTCAGATCCTCGAGCCGGTCAACCGGATGCTGGCCGCCTTGGCTGCTTGGTTCCGGATCGCCTACGTCGCGGTCTTCGTTGTCGCGATCACGCAACTCGCGCTCGCACCCGGCCTGCTCTCCAACCCCGAGCTCGGCCTCAACGCCATCGACGCCTACTACGCGATCTGGCGTATCGGCCTCATCCTGTTCGCGGCGCACCTGCTGGTCGTCGGGTACCTCTGCTTCCGGTCCGGTTTTGTGCCGCGTTGGCTCGCCGTTCTCGTCGCGATCGCTGGTGTCGGGTACCTCATCGACGGCGTTGCGACGATCCTCGTCGCCGACTATCTGCCGACGGTGTCAACGGTCACGTTCATCGG
>DASYEE010000043.1:0-20842 GCA_036499165.1 Galbitalea sp.
CGAACTCGAGGCAGCGTTCGGCCAGATCGGCGTCGAGGTCGTTTACTTCCCGTACACCGTCACCACCTCGAGCACCCGCCTTCGCCAGGCCCTCGAGAAGCTGGCCTGACGAACAGATGCCGGGCTAGTCCGGCGCTAGAGTCGACGGATGGATGCAGCATCCACAGCGCGCGTCGACAGCTGGCTCTGGGCGGTGCGGCTCGTGAAGACCCGGTCCCTTGCGACGGCGGCGTGCCGGGCCGGGCATGTTCGGGTGAACGGCGAACGCGCAAAGGCAGCCCAGCCTGTTCACATCGGCGACGAGGTCCGCCTTCGCGAATCGGGGTTCGACCGGATCGTGGTGGTCGGCGCAATCTTCGCAAAGAGGGTCGGCGCCCCTGTCGCGGTGGCGAGCTACACCGACCTCACTCCGCCACCACTTCCCCGCGAGGAGGTGGCGTTCCTGCCGCTCCGCGACCGCGGTGCAGGGAGGCCGACCAAGCGCGAGCGCCGCGAGCTCGAACACCTGCGCGGTCGCGACATCCAGGGTGACGATTCGGAAGACTAACCTCGCCGACGGGGCAGACGGCGATCGCGCGAGCTGAACCCCTGTCAGACGCGCACTCGCCCTACTCCGCGACGGTCGACGGCACGACGACGGGCCTACTGCGATCCTGGGTAAGGAACAGCGACAGGATGCCCGCCACTACCGCCAGCCCGACGAGCCCAGCGCCGACACCGTGGAATCGATCGAGCTTCGCGGCGACAGTCAATCCCGCTGCCCCGACGATCGAACCGAGGATGCTGACCCCGATCGATCCGCCGAGCCGCTGCGTGATGTTGAATAGCGTGTTTCCGTCGGCAAGCTCGTCTTCCGGCAGCGGCTGGAGCATGGCAACGAGGAGGGGCGCCGTCACGAATCCGATCGCGATCGCTCGCCCGGACAGGAGCGTGGCGGTTACCCAGAGCGGTGTGTCGACTGCCAGGAACAACAGGAAAACGCTCGAGATCGCGAGGATGGCGAAACCGGTGATGACGAGGACCTTGAGTGGGATCCTGCCAGAGAGTTTCTGGCCTGCGTACGTTCCGACTCCCATGATGATGCCCTGCGGCAGGAGAGCGATGCCAGTCTCGAACGCGGTGTGGCCCTGGACCTCCTGCGTGAAGACCGGCAGCAGGAACACGGTGCCGAACGCGATGACCGAGCACAGCACCTGCAGGACGAGCGCGATGGCGGAGTTGCGATGCCTGATCATCTGGACGTTGACCGCAGGATGCGTCCTGCGCAGTGCCCAGAACGTGTATCCGACGAGAAGCGCGAGTCCGCCGACCAACGGGACGTACGAGACCGGAGAGCCCCATCCCTCATTGGCGCCCTGCTGGGTGCCCTCCGTCGCGCCGAAGAGAGCTGCCGTCAAACCCACCCCGAGCAGAAGAAAACCGACGGGATCGAACCTGGTAGACGGGTCGGCCGGGGCCCCGACATGGCGGGGCACACGGATCATCAGGAGAAGCCCGATAATGCCGACCGGCACGTTGATCAGGAAGATCCAGCGCCAGTGCGACGGATCGTCGCCACTCAGGATCAGGCCACCGAGGGTTGGCCCGAGCGCGGGGGCAAGGAAGAGGGTGAGCGCGGCCGAGATCGGAACCTTGCCACCCCCGATGCCGTCCTTGCCAAGGAGGATGCTGACCGCGAGGGGAACGAGCGGAGCACCGACAAATCCCTGCAGGGCCCGGAAGGCGATCAGCCACTCGACGTTTCCTGCTGCGGCGCAGGCTGCGGACGCTGCGACGAAGAGCACCATGCTGATCGTGTAGATGCGGAGCACCCCGAAGCGCTTCGCAAGATACGCCGTCGCCGCAAGCGAGACGCCGAGCGCGAGCAGGTAGCCGCTGACGACCCACTGGATCTCGTCGAGCTTCACCACGTCTCCCGGGCTCGACAAGTCGCGAGCGATGGAGGGCACCGCGACGTTCACGATGCTCGAGTCGATCATGCTGAGGAGTGGTCCGATGAGCAGGGCGTATCGGGCGACGGCGCCGAGCGGCGTCGTGGTGGGCGGCTGCGTCACGGTTGTGCGTGTTCCCATCTATTGGCGCCGCGATCGCAGGTGTTCCTGCGTCAGCGCATCCATCTCTTCGTCGCTGAGTTCGTCGTACGATCTGGCCTCCCGCCGGTCGACGCGCGACCACCGGACGAACAGGATGATCAGCACCGGGATATCCGCGAGTTCCGCAATGAACCAGAGCAGGTCGCCGGAGAGCTGTTGGTCGCGGATCGGGCTCGGCCACCAGAACGGATGGGCGCCCGCGATCGCGGGCAACCGATCGAGCACGTGGCCATTCAGACGAATCAGGATGCCCGGAATGGCGTCGATCACGAGCTCGACGAATGCGAGCAGGAACTCGACTGTCACGAAGAAGGACGATCGGTGAGCCGAGTACTCGATCAGCGGGAGCACGAGAAGCAACCCGATGGTCGGAATGACGACCGTGATCAATCCCTGGCCCCAATCGCTCAGTCGGAGAACGCCTGCGAAAGGTGTCAGGAAGACTGAGAAGATGGCGACGGCGACCAGCGGTGCGATGACGGCGTTGCCGAGTACCTTTACCACTCGCGACGCCATGACGCTGTCGAGGGCTCCGAGCCCGCCGGCGCTCAGTGCCGTGCGGGCGAGCGTGACGGGCCGACCGAGCGCCAGGAAGGCAGGGATCACGAACAGCAGCAGCGCCGTCCTTGTGCTGAATGCCCAACGCAGGTCGTGACTGAGAGCGCCGAGGAATCCGAAGTTGACGACGACGAAAGAGCCGAGACCGAGGCCATAGAACGCAGCGACGAGCCAGCCGGACCACCGCCCGCCATTGCGCCTCACGACGAAAACACCAACCGCGTACGCAATGGCGAGGACTGCGGCTACGACGGTGGCCACCGGGTCGAAGAACCAGGTGCTGGCGAATGTCAGGATGGGAGGCGTTTTGGGTGCCCTTCACTACGAGTCTTCACCGATGCTACGCGCCACTGACTTAGTGTTGAGACCATGACGGGTCCGCTCGAAATCATCACCCGCAGTGGTACGGTCCGTGGCCTGTCCGATGAGGGCGTGCGGACGTGGCGTGGCATCCCTTATGCGGCACCACCCGTCGACGAATTGCGCCTGCGTGCCCCGCGGCCACCCCTGCCGTGGACCGGAGTCCGCGATGCAACCCGCTTCGGGCCGGTCGCGCCCCAGGACCGCAAGGGGCCTTTCGGCGGAGCGAGCGCCGCGACCGCGCGCAGCGAAGACTGCCTGACGCTGAACGTCATCGCGCCGGCAGACACCTCAGAATCTCTCCCGGTCATGGTTTATATCCACGGCGGGGCATATAGCGTCGGCTCCCCCGCAGACCTCGCATTTCGCGGGGTGAATTTTGTGCGCCGGGGATGCCTGCACGTGACGCTGAACTATCGGCTGAATGCATTCGGTTACCTCGACTTCAGCGCATACGGGTTCGATAACAACCTGGGGCTCCGTGACCAGGTCGCGGCTCTCGAGTGGGTGCGCGACAACATCGCGGCATTCGGCGGCGATCCGGCAAACGTCACCGTCTACGGCGAGAGCTCCGGGGCCAACGCCGTCACGACCTTGCTCACCACGCCGGCTGCCGGTGACCTGTTTGCCCGGGCGATTGCCCAGAGCCCGCCGAGCAACGCGGTCTACTTCCCCGATGTCACCCGGCAATGGGCCAGCGAATTCATGGAACTGCTCGGTGCTCGAGCGGGAACCGAAGCGGAGGCACTTCGAGCCGCCAGCACGGATGCCATGGTGACGGCCGCGAGGCTCCTGTTCGCTAGGGTCCCGGACGAATACCCGGGCGACCAGGCATTCAGTCCGGTCATCGACGGCGAGTACCTGCCCCAGCATCCCGTGGCAGCGTTCAAAGACGGCACCGCGCATCCTGTGCCACTCATCATCGGGACCAACGGCCGTGAGGGGTCAGTGTTCTTCGGGCGGAGGCGGATTCTCGCAACGACGCCGAGCCGGATCAACGGCCTTCTCGCCTCAACGACCGACGACGGATCGGCGCTGATGCGAGAGACATACCGGCTTCCGAGCCGCCGCGGTGCTCTCGACTTCGGCGGCGACTTCGCATTCTGGTTTCCTACCTACGAAATCGCACAACATCACTCGGAGGCGGCGCCGACCTGGGTCTACCGCCTCGACTACGCTCCCCCGCTGCTGAGGGCTGTATCGATCGACGCGACCCACGGCGCCGACCTCTTGACCGTCTTTGGACGAACGCGAAGCTGGGTCGGCCGCCTTGCCACGCTACTGGGGGGTGCGAAGGCGCTTGCGGCAGTGAGCGATCGAATGCAGGATGCCTGGTTCCAGTACGCGACGGACGGCTCGGTCGACGCATCCTGGCCGCCGTATGACACGAAGACGCGCGCGAACTACATCTTCGACAAGACAGACAGGGTCGAACTGGACTCGCGCGCGGATCGTCGGCGGGCCTGGGATGTCTTCGTGCACGTGCATCCCGCGCCGTGGCTGCAGGCTGCCGACGACGAAATAGCGGCACCGCTCGAGGGGTTGGAGAAAACGTGAACAAGAGAATCGGATTCCTGTCGTTCGGCCACTGGCAGCCGGTGTCCGGCTCGCAGACGAGAACCGCCCAGGATGCACTCCTCCAGTCGATCGACCTCGCCGTTGCTGCAGAAGAACTGGGCGTCGACGGGGCCTTCTTCCGGGTCCACCACTTCGCGCGGCAGCTCGCGTCGCCCTTCCCCCTGCTTTCGGCAATCGCCGCCCGCACCAGCCGGATCGAGATCGGTACCGGGGTGATCGACATGCGCTACGAGAACCCCCTCTACATGGCGGAGGAGGCGGCGGCCAGCGACCTCATCAGCAGCGGCAGACTGCAGCTCGGAATCAGCCGTGGCTCACCCGAGACCGCATTGAACGGATCCGAGTCGTTTGGCTTCATTCCGCAGGATGGAACGACGGATGCCGATCTCGCGAGAGCACACACCGAACTGTTCATGGCGGCGATCCAGGGTGCAGGTGTCGCGAACGCCAACCCGCAGATGACGGGCTCGACCGGCGCACTGCCGGTTATGCCGCAGTCCCCCGGCCTCGCCGAGCGCATCTGGTGGGGCGCCGGCTCAAGGGCAACGGGCCAGTGGACGGCCGCGCAGGGACTCAACCTGATGAGCTCGACCCTGCTGACAGAAGACACCGGGGTGCCGTTCGGCGACCTGCAGGCGGAGCAGATCGCGCTGTTCCGTGGGGCGTGGAAGGAGGCGGGCTGGGAGCGTGAACCTCGCGTCTCGGTCAGCCGCAGCATCCTGCCCATCACGACGGACGAGGACCGCGCATACTTCGGCGGGCGCGCGGGAGGAGACAGGGAAGACCAGGTCGGCTATCTCGATGCCAATACCCTCGCCCGGTTCGGCAAGAGCTATGTCGGCGACCCGTCGGAGATTGCCGCTGAACTCCTCGAGGATGCGGCGGTTCGCGAGGCCGACACCGTGCTCCTGACTGTGCCGAACCAACTGGGAGTTGAGTACAACGCCCACCTGCTCGAGACCGTCATGAAGCACATCGCACCGGCCGTCGGGTGGCGATGAGAGACGAATATCTGGTTCCGCGGCGCACGGCAGAATCGCGAGCAATCACCGACCGCGTGCAGGTCGTCCTCGCGCTGACATCCCGTCTGAATATGCTGCCATTCACCGATCTCGACGGGCGCACGGCGCTGCTCGGAGAGATTCTCGGCCGGCCGTTCCCGTCGGATGTCACGATCTATCCCCCGTTCTACTGCGACTACGGCCTGCGAATCAGCTTTGGTGAGAGAGTGTTCGTCAACCAGAACTGCTCCTTTTACGACATGGGCGGCATCACGATCGGTGACCGCACGATGATCGGCCCCGGTGTGACTCTCAGCACCGCTGGTCATCCCGTCGATCCGTCGGAGCGCTTTGACGGGATCACGACTGCGCCCATCGTGATCGAGTCAGACGTGTGGATTGGAGCGAATGCGACGATTGCGCCGGGAGTCACGATCGGCCACGGCGCGGTCGTCGGTGCGGGCGCGGTCGTCGCGAAGGACGTCCCGCCACTCACCGTCGTCACGGGCGCTGGCTTCGTCGAGCGCCGATCCTTCTCGTAGGCGGCCTCGCTTTATTCGGTCGGCACCAGCCTGAAGATGCGCAGGGTGCGGCCAGACGCGCGCTCGTAGCCACGGTAACCGGGCCACTGCTTTTCGATCCAGTCCCAGGTCTCGTCGAGCTTGTCTTCGGGAATGCGGCTGGCGCGCACCTCGATGCGCTTGCCCTTGAGCGTGACGGCTGCGCCCGGATTCGCGATCAGGTTGGATGTCCAGGCCGGGTGGGTCTCACGGGCGAAGTTGCTCCCGGTAATGAGCATCCTGCCGCCGGGTTCAGGGCAGTACATCAGCGGCGTGTCACGCTCGAGCCCGGATTTCGCGCCGATCGTGTGCAGCACGAGACTCGGCACGAGTACGCCGCTCAGCGGGGTGCGGCCGCCATTCAGCTTCGCGAATGCCGCTTCGAGCGGGGGCATGAGCGACGGTCCGAAGCGCCGGAAGAACCGGGAACGCGAGAACGCGGCCACCACCGACCTGAATCCGCGCTTCACCGATGCCATGCTACGGATTGTCGCGGACCATGGCCTCCCGCGCCAACCCCGACACACGTGCCTGCCCCTCTGGCCGTGGGTCTCCGCGGCGAAACAGCCAGCCGAGCTTCGGCTCGATGAGCGGGTGGAAGATCCGCTGGAAGATCGGAAGCCCAAGTACGGCCGCGAGCGCGACTGAGAAGAGAATGACCGCCACCAGCATCAGCGGCGACTGGTGGCCATCCAGCAGCCCGGACTGGCGAATCGGATACAGGACGAGGCTGTGCAGAAGGTAGATATACATCGTGCGCGTGCCCATACCGGTGAACCAGGTCGCCCTGCGCGGGATCAGCGTGAGGAACGCGAAGCAGCAGAGCGCGCCGACGCCGATGAACGCCAGCCGGACCGCCCCCGCCCACCACTGGTCGTAGCCGAAGCTCGAGTACGTCTCGTCGTAGAGCAGGAAGCGCCGGATGAGCAGGTGTCGCCAGGTGTCGATTCCGACGGCCGACACGGTGCCGAGTGTCGCGAACACCAGGATGGCGCCAACCCGCCACCGCCACACGACACTTGTGCGCAGCCGATGCCACCGTTCCGCAATGTTCCCCTGTCGCAGCTTCCACCCGAGCACGAAGAACGGCAGGAGCGCGACCGCCCGCGCGAGGGAGAGCCGGTCATCAATGCTCGACAGGTAGCCGGCCCCCACCGACAGCACCAGGCTGATGACGAACGGATAGCGCAGCACCACGAGGTACGGCAGTCCAACGCGCCAGATGCACAGCGCGAGGAGGAACCAGAGGGTCCACCACGCCGTGGTGTAGTCGAGCGTCAGCTTGCCGCTCAACGCCCAATGAATCCCACTCCAGATGGTCTCGAACACGACATAAGGCACCACGATGTCGGTGAATAGGCGCTTCAGCTGCGCGACCCCGGGCGGCGTCGCCTTGGCGAAGTAGCCGCTCACCATCACGAAGACGGGGATGTGGAACAGGTAGACGAAGAGATAGACGGCATACGCCGGGTCGGAGCCCGAGATGAGCTTCAGGGTCGAGTGACCGATGACGACAAGAACGACGGCGGCGAACCGCGCGTTGTCCCAGTAAGGCACGCGAGTTGCGCCCGACTTCGGTTCTCGGTGGGCTGCCGACCCAACTGCTCGGGTGGAGTTCGGCGAGATCGCCTTGTCTGCATCGGCACCGGGGGCAGTAGCGGAGGTCGGTTTGTGGAGCGTGGCTTGCGACATTATTGGTGTGCGTAGTTTCGTTTCGACTGGTTGCGTATTAGTTAGCCTTGTGAAACAAATCAACAACGTTTTCCTATGAAACGCCTCACAGGCGGTAAAGAGCTGGCTGCGGTCGGCGGGATAGCATGATGCGATGCTCCGGGTGTGGCGACGACGTTCCGGGGCCCAGCGGTTTGTCCTGGTGACCAGCGCGGCGACCGTGCTCATCCTCTCCTTCGCCCTCAGCACCGTCGTCGGGCTGAGCTCTCGGATTCCCGTCAACGCGGTGCGCACGACCGTGTCAGATGGCCCCGCCTCCATCGTCGCGGACACCCTGAGCGCAACGGAGTCGAGTCATCCGTCCAGGCAGGATGCGGTGGTTCGGCAGATCATCGCGCACGAGTTCCGGGGAGCTCCCCTCACGGTCTCACGCCACGTCATCCCCCGGTCCAAAGAAGCCGAAGCGACGGTTGTCTGGACCATCCAGCCAGACCAGAAGACGGTGCGACCGGACGACCTCGCCGACATCGCGAGCGGTTACAAGACGATAGACGACGCCGTGACGAACAGCTCTGCGGCCGAATCTCCGGATGCTCGGTTGGCCGGCCACGGAGCCGCGACGGTCGCGGCCATGCGGGGATCAGTCGCCGCCGTGCAGGCGGTACTGCCCATCCCGGTGATCGTGCTGTCGCTGGCCGGGCTTATCGCCCTCGTACTGTGCTCGCTTCTGCTGTCGGCCGCTCGAGAGAACGAAACACGGCTATTGCGGGCCCGCGGCGGGAGTGTCTCGGGCATCGTCGGGGCCGACCTAAGGGAATCGCTCATAGCGGCCGTCGCGACCACGGTGGTCGGCACCGCCGCCGCGCAGGTGCTCGTGCTGGCAACCGCCGGGCCGCCGTCCGGAGTGCTCGAGGTGCTATTGCCGCCGGTCGGAGCGATCGTCGCCGCGGTCGCGGTCAGTGCGATCACCGCTGCGGTTGCCGCGCGGTCAGCCAACGGTGCGCCGCGACCGAGTTCGGGGCGTGCGAGGACCGCATTCTCGCTCAGCTTCACGGTGTTGCTCATTGCTGTCGCGGCGATCGCGGTGTGGCGATTCCTGCAATACGGCACGCCGACTCCCGGCGCACCGGCAGATTTTGCGGCCATCCTGGCGCCCGCTGCAATCCTCAGCGCGACGGCCATGGTCGGGCTCGTGATCCTCACCCCCGTCGCCGGGCGCGTGGAAGCGGCGTCCGGTCGCTCGCGCGGACTCCGCGCGACTCTGCCCATCCGCCAGATCCACCGCAACCTCGGACTTTTCGCCGGGCCCGTCGCGCTCATCATCCTCGCGATTGGCACGACCGGCCTCGCATCGAGCTACTCGGCCACCTGGTCCGGGTTTCTGGACGACTCGACGCACCTCACGACGGGGTCCGATATCCGGGCGACCCTAGCGGGCCAGTCCCTCGCGAGCGACGCCGACGAACTCGTCGACATTGCCGCATTCGCCCGCCTCCCCCACGCCGACACAGTCGCGCCAGTGTTGCGCGAAAGCGACACGTACGGCGACCAGACGATCACCACGATCGGGGTTGCGGCCGGAAGGGTGGCCGGACTCGTCTCAGCTTCATCCACCGTCATCGACGCGACAAAGCTGTCGCGCCAGCTCGTCGGCGCCGCCCGCGCCCCGGCAGGCATCGCGCTGCCTGTTGGCACGGTCTCGCTCCAGGTCGCGTTGACCGCAACCGAGTTCAAGGAGGTCGCGGGGAGCGCCCCGACTGGCGCAAACGTCGTCCCGTCGTTGTGGATTCTCGACAGCGCAGGCGACCTCGCACCGCTGACCGGGTCACCCATCCCCGTCGTATCCGACGCCGTGACGACACCGGCCATGACGACGCTCGCGGTGCCAAAGGGTGGTCCGTGGAAGATCATCGCGGTCGATGCGATTGTCGACTCACAGTCGACGCTCACCGGGTTCCACTTCGCGCTCACGGGACTCAGCGCGAGCGCGGGCGGCCAGTCGCACACCGTACGCGTGCCCGCGAACCAGGGCTGGGGAATCCAGAAGTCCGTGTTCTCCCCCGGCCAGAGCGTCGCGGACGGTGCTGGGGGCATCGGGTTCACCGATGTGGCCATCGGCGGCGGCGATGTCGGCAGCACGGCGGCGCGCCTCATGCCCGCGGAATCAGATCTCGTCCCCGTGGTCGTCAGCAAGGCGCTCGCGGACGTGGACCGGCTGCACTTGGGGAGCCGCCTGGATGTCGACGGGCAGTGGGCGTCCTATCGTGCCACGGTCGTCGGCACGGCCCCGCTCGTTCCCGGCGTCACCTCGAGTGCGTCGCTCATCGCCGACCTGCCATCGCTCGAAAACGGGTGGCTGCGCAATTCCGAGCAGGTTCCCGCGCTGCACGAGGTCTGGATGTCGTCGAACGATCGCACGGTGACCGCAACCGCGGCCGCGCGACTGGCCGGCGGCCCGACGCACGTGCTGCAGGCCACGGGCATCCTCACCAGCCGTTTCATCGACAGCGCGGTCACTGGCCTCTGGTTGGGGGCGATCGGAAGCGCTGCCTTTGCGATCATCGCGCTCCTGGCGAGCGTCGCGACTATCCTCAGACGGCGCGCGCGTGAGGTCGCCATCCTGCGCGCGCTCGGCCTGACCGCACGGGAACAGGTGAGGATGCGCCGGCTCGAGGTGCTCCTCGTCACGGGCTACTCCGTGGTCTGCGGTGCCGTCTCTGCTGTCATCGTGACGGCCATCGTCGCCGCGACCCTCGCCCGATCATCGACCCCCGCTGCCCCCGCCGCGCTGACCGTGCACACCCAGGTCAACGTGGTGGCAATCGCCGCAGTGCTCGCGGCAATGGCCGTCGCCGCGATCATCGTGATGGTTCCATACGAGGCTGGCGTCAGCATGAGGGCCGCCGGTCGGCGAGCGAACGCGGGCGAGCAATGACCGGGCGCGCGGGCACACGCTCGTTCTCGACCATCGGTTTCTCGCTGCGCAACCTTCGCTCCATTCGCGGCGGTCTCATCGTGCTCGGTCTCGTGGTGGCGCTCGCGACGGCCGGGGTCGTTGGCTGGCCACGGCTCACGGCCGACCTGCTCAACTCCGACCTGGCCTATCGAACCACCTCCGCGAGCGCGTCCGTGCGTAACCTGCAGTCCTCGGTCGAGGCAGCCACCAACGCGACCGTCGACCAGTTCGGCTTTGCGACGGAGACTCTGGACCCGACCTGGAGCGGCATGCCGGATGCCCTCGCGAGGGCGCGCGCGAGCATGGGCGGAACACTCCGCTCGATCACCCTCCCGGGCCGGTTCGTCGGGCGTGACGATGGTCCGGGTGGCGCAGGCGTCCCGGCGAGCGGCGCGCCGCACGCCCCGGTCGCGAGCGTCTTCAACCTCTTCGTCGAGGCGAATCCGCAACTCGCCGGGGACGCGAAGCTCGTGCGCGGCTCGTGGCCCGGTAAGTCTGGCCATCTGCCGTCCGACACCGCACTGCAGGTTGTGACAACGAAGGATGCCGCGAAGACCCTCGGCTGGCGGGTCGGCGAGACCCAGCAGCTGACCCTCGCGCCAAACCTCACCCAGACGGTCGAGCTTTCTGGCCTTGTCGAGCCACGAAACCCGAATAGCGACTACTGGCAGCTCGACCTCACGCGGGCAGAGGCCAGCTTCACCCCGACCCCGGATGGCGACCTGAAGTCATACCGGGCGCTCGTCTGGATGAACGCGGACTCGTTCACGACAATCGGTCTCGATCTGCCCGGTGAGGGCGTGCGCTCCTGGTTTCCCGTCTCGGCCTCTCATTTGCGCGTGGGCGAGTTGCCCGATCTCAGTGCCCAACTCCAGAAATTCCTGGCCACGCCTGATATCGCCGGGAACGGCCAGCCACCGACAGAGCTCCGCTTCGGAACGCAGCTCGCGGGAGTCCTCGATGACTTCACCGCGAGGGCCGCACCCGCCAACGCGCTCCTGGCCGTGATTGGGACGGGGCCGCTCGGCACGGGACTCGCAGTGCTCCTGCTTGGGGTCATCCTGCTGGTGGACAGGCGACGGACAGCGCTTGCTCTCATGCAGTCCCGGGGCGGCACGCGCAGGCGCATTCGGCTGACCATCGCCGCCGAGACGGCGATCGCCAGTGTTCCTGCGGCAGTCTTCGGGGCCGCAGTGGGAATTCTGCTGACTGCGGGTTCGGTCACACTCCCGACGATCCTGTCCGCCATCGCGTGCGCCGTTGTCCCTCCGGTGGCGGCGGCCGCGCGCGTGAATGCTCCCGCCGAGGCGCCGTCGCGGTCCGGACGGCCGGCGCGCGGTCGGTGGCGCTGGATCGTCGAGATCCTGCTCGTCGGGCTCGCGGCCCTCGCGATCGCCCTGCTCGTGGGCCGTGGTCTCAGCCCGAGCGGGTCGCAGGCGATCGGGGCCGACCCCCTCGTCACGCTGACTCCGCTGCTGGTCGCCGCAGGATCCTGCGTCGCCATTCTGCGGTTCTTCCCGTTTGCCCTCGAATGGATCGGAACGCTGCTGCGCCGCCGCCGTGGAGTGGTCGGCTACGTCGGCTGGGCAACCTCCGCCCGCGCTCGGCCACGGTTTCTTCCCGTCTTCGCCGTCGTGGCCGGCGTGAGCGTCGCGATTTTCTCGCTGTCGGTCCTCAGCACGGAGCGGGACGGCATCCAGGATGCGGCACTCACGCAGATCGGTGCCGATATCAGCGTCACGGGCGCGCCGATCACGGCCGCGACAGCTGCGAAGATCAGGGCCCTTCCCCAGGTCGAGCACTCCGCGACCATCGTGTCGGCCGGCGGGATCTCGCTGACCGGGGTAAGCGACGCCATCTCGTTGTTCACGGTGAACGGTGGTGACCTCGCCGCCGTCCAGTCGTCGCTTCCGCCCGCGCTTCGGCTGTATTCGTCGCTCGGCACGATGACCGATGGGCGCGTCAGCGCTGTCGCAGGGGGGTTCCAGCAGAAACCGCCGATCAATTCCTCGATCGAGACGCGAACGCCGATCCGCGTGCACATCGAGAACCCCCAGAATGCCCCGAGCAAGTTCGTCTCCAATCCCCCGTGGCTGATCGTCGACAGCGCAGATATCCCGGCGAGCGCGCAACTGCCGCATCGGGACGCGGCGCTCCTCCTCTCGCTCCGCCCCGGGACCAACGCGACGGCGGTCTCGCATGAGATCGCCGACCTCGCCAGGCGCGGCACGATCGGTAGCATCCTGTCGACCGCGAACGGTGGCTCCGCGGTCGTGACCTCGACCCCGACCGTTGTCGCCGGGCTCCGTGCGGCTCCCCTGGTTTACGGGCTGGAGGACATGACCGTCGCCGCGGTCCTGCTGTCTGCGTTAATGTGCGTTATCGCGCTCATCCTGACCCTCGTGATGAACACGGATGCGCGTACCCGGCTTCTCGCACGGCTGCGCGTGCTGGGGTTCACGAGGCGCCAGTCGAGCGGCCTGATCGCCTGGGAACTCGGACCGATGGCGCTCCTCGGCATCGTGGCCGGGATGATCGTGGGAGTCGCGCTTCCCGTCGTCATTCTCGGAGCAGTCAATCTTGCCGGGTTCGTCGGGAGCACGGTGCGACCACTCCTCGTGATCGACCCGCTCCTGGTCGGCGCTACCGTCATCGTGTTCGCTATCGCGGCGGCCGTCGCAACGACGATTGCCATTGCCATCGCGCGACGCACGGCACCCGCAACGATTATTCGTGCAACAGGAGAGGATTAGTCATGGCAACGGTTTCGCATTCAACGACGACGGCGGTTGACGCGAGTATCCAGTGCAGCGAGCTGGTGCGCATCTACTCATCGGATGGCGTGGAGGTGCAGGCGCTGCAGGGGCTCAACCTCAAGGTCGCGAGCGGCGAGATGGTGGCCATTGTCGGCGCATCGGGCTCCGGCAAGTCGACGCTGCTCGGGATCCTGTCGGGGCTCGATAAGCCGACCGCCGGATCGGCGACCGTCGCCGGGCGTGACCTCACGAAGATGTCGAAGGCGCAGCGCGTCGAATACCTGCGATTCGGCGTCGGATTCGTCTGGCAGCAGACGGCACGAAACCTGCTGCCGTACCTGAGCGCCCGCGAGAACGTCGCACTGCCGATGGTGCTGGCTGGCACCCACAAGCGCGACCGGACGAAGCGCGCTGATGAGCTGCTCGACCTGCTCGAGATCGGCTATACGGCAGACCGCAAGCCGAGCGAGATGTCAGGTGGCGAGCAACAACGCGCCGCGATAGCCATCGCTCTCTCGAACGCTCCGCACGTGCTGCTCGCCGACGAGCCGACCGGTGAGTTGGACGACGCGACCTCGGCAGAGGTACTCGAGGCCATGCGCGGGGTCAGCAGGGAGCTCGGTGTCACGACGCTGATCGTCACCCACGACCCAACCGTCTCCGAGCACGTGACCCGCACAATCCAGATCCGCGACGGTCGCACCTCAAGCGAGGTGTTGCGCCGCTCGGTCGCCGACCAGGGCGACGGCGACACAACGTCGGCGCAGACCTACACCGTCATCGACGACCTCGGCCGCCTTCAGCTGCCAGTGGAATACGTCACCAACCTGCACCTGCGCGATCGGGTCAGACTCGCGCTCGAGACGGACCACGTCGGGGTGTTCCCGGGGCGCGGCAGGCACGCCGATCCACTGGCCCCGCCGGAAGACGAGCCACCTGCCGCGGCGAGCGAGGATGCGACGCATGACTGACTCACGGGCGGTCGGAACACCGGGCCCCGCGCCGACAATCCAACTCGGCTCTGCGCCCATCCTCTCCGCTCGATCGGTCACTCGGGTGTTCGGCACCGGGGCGACGCAGGTCGCAGCGTGCACCGACATCAGCCTCGACGCCTACCCGGGCGAGATGCTGGTGATCCGTGGGCGGTCCGGATCCGGCAAGACGACGCTCCTCAACGTTCTTGGCGCACTCGACCGCCCGACTTCCGGCACCGTCATGCTCGGCGAGGTCGATATCAGCGCGGCGACGGAGTCGGCGCTGGTCGACATCCGGCGAAACGACTTCGGATTCATCTTCCAGAGCTTCGGACTGATTCCGGTGCTCTCGGCGGCTGAAAACGTCGAGGTTCCGCTGCGACTGGTGGGGCTCGACCAGAAGGCACGGGATGCCAGGGTGAGGGAACTGCTCGCCGCCGTCGGCCTCACGAAACATGCGGAGCAGCGTCCATCGGAGCTCTCAGGCGGCCAGCAGCAGCGGGTTGCGATAGCACGGGCGCTTGCCAGCAACCCCAGGGTGCTGTTCGCAGACGAGCCGACGGGTCAGCTCGACAGCGCAACCGGTTCGGCGATGATGGAGCTCTTTGCGAGCGTGGTGCGAGACCAGCGGGTCGCCGCCGTCGTCACGACCCACGACCCCATCCTGATGGCGCGGGCCGACCGCGTCATCGAACTCCACGACGGCAGGATGCTGGCCGAGTAGCCGCTCGACGAGCAAGCTCGGCCGAAACGCGATGTTTACGCGACACGGCACGCGAGTTCACCGTGCCGCCAACTGGCCCCGAGATGGTTGTCGCGTCCGGGGGCCGCTGGCTCCCGGTGCGTGCAATTCGCATCATCGAGGGGATCCCACGTGCCGTCGGTCAGCCGCCGCTCAGTTCTTATGGCAGGAGGGGGCAGCCTGCTGTTGGCGGCCCTTGGCGGTGTCAGCGCAGCGCGCGCTCTCGAGCGGCCGTTCGCGCTCAGTGCATCCCTTCCGCTTTTCACTGAAGGCACCACCCTCAGCCAGGCGGCCACTCGAGCGTCTGCGACCGGATACAGCAGGCTCGTAGCGGGGCCAGGATTCCCGCTTGCCCTCCGCGAAGATCTCGCCCCCGCGCATCCTGGCCGCGAATCCCGCAGGCAGGGCGCGGCGTCCATCGTCCAGTTCACCGACCTCCACATCGTGGACGCGCAATCGCCCATGCGCTTCGAGTACCTCTGCCGCATCGATACCTCAGCTTTCCGGCCGCACGAGGCACTCGGCACGCAGGCGGCGGCGCAGCTGGTGGACCGGGTCAACCAACTGCGGGTCGGCCCATTCAGTGGCCGCGTCTTCGACTGCGTGGTCTCGACGGGCGACAACTCAGACAACAACGAGTCTGTCGAGCTCGACTGGTTCCTGAAAGTCATGAACGGCGGCACGATCACACCGAACACCGGGAGCTCCACGGAATGGGAGGGAGTGCAGTCGGCCGGTGGCGACCTCTTCTATCGGCCCGAGTCGGGCTCCCGCGATCGATACCAGCGAGCCGGGTTCCCCGAGCTGCCCGGGTTCCTCAGCCGGGCGATGGGCTCCCACGAAAGCCCTGGACTTACGGTGCCCTGGTATTCCGTGTTCGGCAACCACGACAATTCGATCGGTGGCACGATCCCGCTGGCCTGGGCTCAGCTCGAGGATCTCTACACCGGCTCCACCAAGTTCACGGGTTTCACGAGTGCTCCGGCAAATCGTGCTCTCGAGGCAGCCTTCCACCGCGCAAGACCGGCTGCGCCGGGCGAGGATGCGCACCCCGACGGCCGCTGGCAGGTCACCCCCGACGCCGCCAGGGCTCCCTTCACGGCGACAGACTTCATCGGCGCACACCTCGACGCGACGGCGACCGGACCCGGCCCGCACGGCCACGGATTCACCGAAGACGCCGCGTCAACCGGTGACGCGTTCTACACGTTCGCAATCGCGCCCGGCGTCGTCGGGGTCGCCCTCGACTCGACGAACCAGGCTGGCTTCACACACGGCTCGCTCGGCAGCAATCAGCTGGACTGGCTGGACAGCGTGCTCAAGGCGGGAAGCAGTCGCTATTTCGACGCGGCAGGGGACGAAGTACGGCATTCGAGCGTCGACAGCTATTTCGTCTTATTCAGCCACCACACCACTCGCACCATGGACAACGAGCTGGCGGATCCTCGCCGCCCGCTTGAGACACGACACCTCGGCCCGGAGGTCGTCGCCCTCGTGCAGCGCTATCCGAACGTACTCGCCTGGGTCAACGGGCACACCCACTCGAACGCGATCACCGGGCACCACGGCAGGACGCGCAAGCAGGGCTTCTGGGAGATCAACACGGCGTCCCACATCGAGTTTCCCCAGCAGGCTCGCGTGATCGAGCTCTGCAACAATCATGACGGCACACTCTCGCTGTTCACGACGCTGATCGAGTCGGCTGCGCCATACCAGGCGTCGTACTCCGATGACGGGCAGGCGGCTCTCGCGTCGCTGTACCGCGAATTCTCTGCCAACGACCTCAACTTCACCGCGGCTCACCAGGGCACCCCTGTCGACCGCAACACCGAGCTGCTGCTGGTGGATCCGCTCGCTTAAGTGCCCCGCCCGGCACGCGAGCGCGGCCAACTGTCTGCTGGATATCGTGCCGATTCCGCCCTGCCCATGCCTCACTGCTGCAGGCTGAGCTCTGCCGCGTCGTCGAAGTGCTCGCGGTTAGCGATGATCGAGTCCTGGTTGTCTGCCGCCCACATTGCAAGGCGCAGGACGGGCTCCGTGAGGGAGCGACCGAGTTCGGTCGACTCGTACTCGACCCTCGGCGGCACCTGGGCGTAGATCGTTCGCGTGATCAGGCCGTCACGCTCGAGGGCGCGAAGCGTGTGAGTCAGCATTCGGCGGGAAATCGCCGGCGTCATGTTGAGGAGCTCGGTGAAACGGCGCGGCCCGTCGTCGAGGATGCCGATCAGCATCAGGCTCCACTTGTCGCCGATGCGGTCAAGCACGGACCGAAATACGTCTGGATCATGGTCGTGGCACATCTTGCCCATCGACCGGAGCGTTTCGACCATCACGGTGGCTTGCGACATGGGGACTTCCTTGGTTACTTGCGTGTTACTGAGGTTCGGTTGAAGTTACCGGTAACCGTAGTGTACACCAGTAACTGTTAGTTACCTATCCCGTCGCGAACATCACGAACGGGCAGAGAGAAGCACAGTCATGAATATCGAAGAACTCGAATTTGGGCTCAACACATTTGGAGAAGTCAGCGCGGAGACCCCGGGCGGCGAGCTCCTCACAGAAGCAGAGACGGTACGCCTGGTCATCGACGAGGCAGTACTTGCCGAGTCCGTTGGACTCGACGTGTTCAGCATCGGCGAGCACTACCGCAACGGTCACGTCGACACGGCGGGCCACATGATTCTCGGCACCATCGCCGGACGCACAGACAAGATACGGCTCGGCACCTCCGTCACCGTGCTCAGCACGCAGGACCCTGTGCGACTGTTCCACAACTTCTCCACGCTCGACGCGGCCTCGAACGGGCGCGCGCAGCTGATCCTCGGGCGGGCATCCTCGACCGACTCGTTCCCCCTGTTCGGCTACGACCTGGCCGACTACGAGCACCTGTTCGAGGAGAAGCTCGAACTCTTCATGCGGCTCCGGAGCGAGCAGCCCGTGACCTGGGATGGCACGGTACGCCCCGGACTCACCGAGCAGCACATGTCGCCGGCGCTCGCGACACCCGCGAGCATCCCCACCTGGATCGGCGTCGGCGGAAGCCCGCAGTCGGTGATCCGCGCGGCCCACTACGGCCTGCCCCTGATGCTCGCGATCATCGGCGGTCAGCCGACCCGCTTCGCCCCGTACGTGGATCTCTATTACCGCGCACTCGACCAGTTCGGCCACCCGAGACTGCCGGTGGGCCAACATTCGCTCGGGCTAGTCGCCGACTCCGACAAGGAGGCGATCGAGGCATATTGGCCGGAATGGAACCGGGCGATGCTCGGTGCCTCGCTGGATCGCGGGTTCCCCGCCCCGACCCGGCGGCAGTATGACGGAGAAGTCGAGCACGGAGCGCTCTTCGTCGGCTCGCCCGATACGGTCGCGGCCAAGGTCGCGGACGACATGATGGATCTCGACCTCACTCGGTTCGACTTCAAGTACGACATCGGTAACCTGTCCCGCGGACTCCGAGCGCGCTCAATTGAGCTGTTCGGCTCCGAGGTGGCTCCGCGAGTTCGCAAGCTGCTCGCAGATCGGATGGCCGCCAAGACATCCGAGAGCGAGCCGGTCGCTGCAGGGAGCGAGGTATAGCCATGTTCGACGCGAAGAACCTGGAGTTGAAGCTCGGGATCGTCGGAGCGGGCAAGATCGGCACGGGGATCGCGCGCGCAGCCGTCGCTGCCGGCTACGACGTTGCCATCTCGGGCTCCGGCACCGTGGATCGCATCGCCCTCACGATCGAGGTGCTCGTGCCAGGAGCCCGTGCCGCGACGACTGAGGACGTGATCGAGCACTCGGATGTCGTGGTCCTGGCTGTTCCGACGCACCGGTTCCGCGAACTGGACGGCGACGCCTTCGCCGGCAAGATCCTGATCGACGCAATGAACTACTGGGAGCCGATCGACGGTGTCGACGCTGAGCTCGCCAGCGCTCCACGCGGCACCAGCGCCGTTGTTGCTGGTCACTTCCCGTCTGCGCGGATCGTGAAGAGCCTGAATCACCTCGGCTACCACCAGTTCGAGGAGGCGAAGCGACCGCTGGAGGCCACCGATCGCGTGGGGATCGCCGCGGCAGGGGACGACCGCGAGGCGGTCGCGAGCGTCATGGCGCTGATCGAGGCGCTCGGCTTCGACGCTGTCGACGCCGGTGGCCTCGAAGAGGGCATCGCACTCGGCCCCGGGGGCCCTGCGTTCGGTCGCGCATACAGCGCGGTCGAGCTGGCAGCGGCGCTCGATCATGGCGCGGCCGAGCGCGCGTCCGCGTAGCCGCGGAGAACCCTGCTGGGGATTGCCGCCGCCAAGTAACCTGTGAGCATGGCCACGACGAACGCTGGGGCATCCGAACAGCCGAGCGCAGACAGTCACGATCTGATCCGCGTGCGGGGTGCACGTGAAAACAACCTCAAAGACATCAGCATCGAGATCCCGAAGCGCAGGCTGACGGTCTTCACCGGTGTCTCGGGATCGGGCAAGAGCTCACTGGTGTTCGGCACCATCGCCGCGGAGTCCCAGCGCATGATCAATGAGACATACAGCTCGTTCGTGCAGGGATTCATGCCGAACATGGCGAGGCCCGACGTCGACGTCCTCGAGGGACTCACGACAGCGATCATCGTCGACCAGGAGCGAATGGGCGCGAACTCGCGCTCCACCGTCGGCACCGCAACCGATGTCAACGCCATGCTGCGGATCGTCTTTTCGAGGCTCGGTCAGCCGCAGATCGGCTCTCCGCAGGCGTTCTCCTTCAATGTGGCTTCGGTCAGCGGAGCCGGTGCTGTCACGATGGAGCGCGCGGGCAAGACGGTCAAGGAACGTCGCAGCTTCTCCGTCACGGGCGGAATGTGCCCGCGCTGCGAGGGCATGGGAACCGTGAACGACATCGACCTCACCCAGCTGTTCGACGGCTCGAAGTCGCTGAATGAGGGCGCCCTGACTATTCCCGGATACACCGCAGATGGCTGGGGCGTGCGCATCTTCACGGGCTCCGGATTCCTCGACCCTGATAAGGCAATCCGCGATTACACGCAGAAGGAGCTCGACGTCTTCCTCTACCGGGAGCCCGTCAAGGTCAAGGTCGGCGACATCAATCTCACCTACGAGGGTCTCGTTCCCAAGGTCCAGAAATCCTTCCTGTCGAAGGATCGCGAGGCCATGCAGCCGCACATTCGCGCGTTCGTCGACCGGGCCGTCACATTCACCACCTGCCCGGAATGCGCAGGTACTCGGCTGAGTGCTGCTGCCCGCTCGTCGAAGGTCGATGGCCTCAGCATCGCCGATGCCTGCGCCATGCAGATCAGCGATCTCGCCGGCTGGGTGCGAACGCTCGACGAGCCCTCTGTTGCGCCGCTTATCGCCGCCCTCCAGGACACGCTCGACTCGTTCGTTCGAATCGGCCTCGGCTACCTCTCGCTCGACCGGCCCGCTGGCACGCTCTCCGGCGGCGAGGCGCAGCGCACCAAGATGATCCGCCATCTTGGGTCGTCGCTCACGGACGTCACGTATGTGTTCGATGAGCCGACGATCGGCCTCCACCCGCACGACATCCAGCGCATGAACACTCTCCTGCTTCAGCTTCGCGATAAGGGCAACACCGTACTCGTGGTCGAGCA
>DASYEE010000044.1:0-13038 GCA_036499165.1 Galbitalea sp.
ACGCCGTAGTCTTTCGCGACTTCGGTTTTGCTGCGGCCCTCAACGACGACGCTGATCACGATAATCCGGTTCTTCTGCACGTTCTAAGACTGTGAACGATGTCTGGAGACAGATGTGAACTATGTCCGGAAACACGACACCGCTACCCCGACCAGTAGTAGTTGATCGCCTCAAGGGCGATTTGCGTGTATCTCCCGCCTCCCGCCCGCGGGCGGCCCGGGCGTTGGGGGCATAAGCGCGCTCACAAAAGGACCGCGCCGCTCCCTATTTCTCGGCGGGCCCCTCCCCCGGCAGCCCTCCCGACTAGCTGACAAATTGAAGGACTTTGTCGTCGCCGCCCACGCTTTTGTTCTCTTTGCCGTTCACGAACTCGCAATCTCCTTCAAATTGTCGGAAGGTGCAAGTGCAGGGAGCGCGGGCTGTGCGCGCAGGAGCGGACGGGTCGGGTCAGGTGAAGTCGGAGTCGGGGCCGCCGGTGTAGCTGAACTCGACCTTCGGGCGCCATCCGTTGCCCAGGACGCCGCCGCTCTCCTCCAGGTAGCAGGCGCCGCAGAGCGACTCGTAGGTGACGTCTGCGCCGTCGATCGCGACCTGGGCGCCGTCGAAGATGAACTCGCCGTTGATCTTGCGGGCGTTGAACATTGCTTTGCGTCCGCAACGGCAGATGGTCTTCAGCTCTTCGAGCGAGTGGGCGATCTCGAGCAGGCGCCGGCTGCCGGGGAAGGCAACCGTCTGGAAGTCGGTGCGGATGCCGTACGCCAGCACCGGGACGCCCTCAAGGATGGCGATGCGCAGCAGGTCATCCACCTGGACCTCGGTGAGGAACTGCGCCTCATCGACAAGGAGGCAGCTCACCTCGAGCCCGGTCTCGCGGAGCACCCGCTCGCGCTCGCTCGTAAAGGCGACGTAGATGTCGTCTGAGGGTGAAATCGTGAAATCCACGCGGCGCGAGACTCCGAGGCGAGACACGATCAGGTCGTCGCCCTTGGTATCGATCTGCGGCTTCGCGAGCAGCACCTGCTGCCCACGCTCCTCGTAGTTGAACGCAGCCTGGAGCAGCGCGGTGCTCTTGCCGCTGTTCATCGCCCCGTGGCGGAAATAAAGCTTTGACACTAGTGCAGGTATCCATCCTCGGCAGCGCGGCGGATGAGGTCCGCCTTCTTGCTCGCCGGTCGATTCACTTTCGCATATTTCTCGCGAACACGCCTGAGGTAGGTCTTCGCCGTCTCGTACTGCACGTTGAGCTGGGCCGCGACCTCGCCCGTGCTGAAACCCGCCACGTAGAGCTTCAAGGCGTCGATCTCACCCGCGCTGAGCTTCGGACGCTGGTGGTTGTTCGTCGCCCCGCCCGGAAGCGGACGCCAGTCGACGGCCATATTCGGGTCGGGCGCAACACCCATCACCTGGCGGGCGGCATCCATCACCTCGCGCATCGGCAGTGTCTTCGACAGGAACGCGGCCGCCCCCGCCGCGAGCGCTCGGTCACGCGACTCCTGCGCGTCGAGGCTCGAGAGCACAATCACCTTCGCACCAGCGGCCCGGCAGGTGCGCACCCTGGCCTCGATGGAGACCGGTTCTTTCAGCTGGAAATCGATGAAGACGAGGTCGGTCGGGAAATTCTCGCTGTGGACCAGCTGCAGCCAGGTGCTCGCGCTCAACACGAGCTCGAAATCGGGAGCGTTCGCGCTGATCCAGCTGCTCAGGCTGTCGAGCAGCACCTCGTGGTCGTCCAGGATCGCGAGACGCACCCTTGCGCCCCTCGGACTACCGGGTAGAGACGTATCGAGCACGTCACTTGTGTCCATACGAAAACCTTAGTGTGAGGGTCGGCGCTTGGAAGGTTAGCTGGAGGTCACCGAAGACGATGCGCATCACGGCGAGATACGCGGCGAAGCTCGAACGCGGGATCGAATCAGCACCGTCGAGCTTCGCGGTGAGACCTGCCTCGC
The DNA here is from genome assembly GCA_036499165.1 of Galbitalea sp. Lineage (GTDB taxonomy): Bacteria > Actinomycetota > Actinomycetes > Actinomycetales > Microbacteriaceae > Galbitalea. The sequence continues at coordinate 1,950 of DASYEE010000044.1, forward strand.
AGCGATCGCCTGTGCGCGTGATCACGATGCCGAAGCCGTCCGGATCGAACCCATGGTCCTCGAAGAGCGAGACGAGGAGAGCCCGAAGGACGATCCGCTGCTCCGTGTCCATGTGACCGGCCAGGAGGTCGTCATCCTGCACGACCTCGGAGCCGGGCAGCGCGCCATCCTGGCCTGCCCCGGCAAGCTCATCGACGACCGTGTCGAGCCACGTTCGTTCGGCCTCGGCCACCATTACGGAACGAATGGATGCAGCGACCTGCGCTGCCTGGACCCGATCCGCCTGCGTGACACTCCCCCGCACCAGGATCTCGGTGTAGAACGGCACAACAGTGCGATTCAGGATGCTGACCCTGTCGTGTTGTACAGACTGGCGGATGCGCTCCTGCACTGCCCGCGACGCCATCCTGCTGTTCTGTGCCTCAGAAGAATAGGTGCGCGCCAGTGCCCGGCCGAGCGACGACGCATTCGCCGCTCCCCCGAAACCGAACGCCATGAGGGGCACGGTCAGCGTGACGAAGGTGACGAGACCGGGCGTGCCGGATGCGGCCGTCGCCGGGTGGAGCAGCGCGACCACCGCCGCGCCAAGCGCGCCCACCGTGGTCGCGATCCACACCTCCCTGGCCGGACGGTAGGTGGCGCACTGCAGGATCGTCAGCCCGACCATCGGAGGCCCCCAGAAACCGGGCGGCAGGTCTGCTCCGTGCCAGGTCGCGAAGGCATCGAGAAACATCGCGGTGATGGCGAGCCCGACAACCACGACGAATCCATGTCGCGGGAATGGGGCCCGCAGAGCGCTCGACCAGCGAAACACACCAACCATCGCGAGAGCGATCGCGACCAGGGCGCCGATCTCGAGCGCCGGGTCGATGACGGCCCACCAGCCGATGTAGGCCTGCCAGCCCGCATACGCCAGGATCGCGAAGCAGAGGATGATCGTGATCGGTCGCGCGCTGTAGCCCCCGACCGGATCGAGCTGCTGGTACGACTTGCGGATCGCCCGCGCCTCAGCCATCGCGTGCCCCAGAAGTATCCTCGACCAGTGAGTCGTCGACCGACCGGACGGCAGGCAGCCGCAGCATGATCGACGTGCCGCGCCCCGGGGTCGACCAGAGATTCACGCCCCCGCCGACGGCCTCGATGCGCTTGCGTACGGACTGCCGGATTCCCAGTCGGTCGACGCCGACCTTCTCCTCCGAAAAACCTCGGCCGGAGTCGATCACCATGATCGACACCTCGTGCTCGCCACCGATGATCACCACCTCTGCGCTCTCGACCTGCGCGTGGCGGAGCACGTTGACGAGGCACTGCCGAACTGCGAGACCCGCGGCGGTGTCGCGCTCGGCATCAAGACGGGTCACGGCCGTGAGATCGCCGCTGACGTCGACGTTCAGGGACTGGTCGCGGGCCTCCTGCACCGCCGCGAACACCGAGCTCGCTCTCCATTCGGTGCGCGCCCGCGCATCCAGTTCGGGCGACGGATCGCTCAGCCACTCCTCCCCGATCAGGACCTCGAGGTCGCGCTCCAGGTCGCGCGCGAGGTCGGGAGGCAGGTCACCAACACTCGACTTTGCGATGGCATCGAGGTGGCCAAGAACCGTGTCGTGCATGAGCGCGGCTGCCTGCACCTCGATGCGATACCTGAGGTCGGAGACCTCGTCGTCGAATGCGGCCTTCTCGAGCTGGGGGCGCGCGCTCAGCCGCCGCGACCGGGTCAACCCCACGGTGGCGAGCACGGCTATCAGCCCGATTTCGACCTCGATCGCCACCTCGTCGACGTGATAATCGGCCCCGACCTGCAGCCCGGCGGTGATGGATGCCGCCTGGCCGACCGCAAAACCGAGCAGCGACCAGAGGATGTTGGTACGCGCGACGAATCCAGAACCGCCGACCATGATGAGCGCGACGTTCACCAGCGAGATCGCGAGATTGTTGGCATAGAGGCTGTGTTCGTGCGAGAGCAGGGTGACCGCGAACCAGTACTGGCTCACTCCGCCGATCGCGAGAAAGGCGATCGCGTAGCCGGTGGTACGAAACCGGTCGAGGAGCACCAGGGCCGCGAGGGCGAGGACCAGCGGGAAGATGGCGTGCCAGATGAGGACCGACGGGGCCGCGAGCTGGTAGCCGACGACATCCACGATCGCAGCCGCGATGCACAGGTATCCGACGACGTGGGCAAACCGAAAGAAGCCACGATTGATCATCTGGCGCCCGATTTGCTGCGAGGGGTCCAACGACACGGCTACTCCTTGCGACGAACGCGCCGTCTCTGCGCGGTTCATCCCGCTATCGCAGTATGCCACTCGAAAACAGACCCGTGTACCCCACGCGCCCCCGCGGCGTAACACTGGCCGCAGCCGCTCAGAACAGCGTTGGCTCCGGCACGTAGTCTCTCGCCGGTCGCAAGGCACGGGAGCGCACCGTTCCCGTGGCCGGATCCGGCTCGCCGCGGTTCAGCCCGTGCCGACGCGCAAGCGGCCGGAACTTGTCTGAGAGCCACTTGCGATACTCCTTCGGCGCATACGAACTGAACTTGTACATCGACTCGTAGCGGGCGACCAGCTCAGGATGCTCGCGCTCGAGCCACTGCATGAACCACTCCTTGGTGCCGGGCCGCAAGTGCAGCGCGGTGTGCATGACCGAGGTCGCACCGGATGCGGCAACGCGCTCGAGCGCCGCGTCGAGGTGGGCGTGGGAGTCGGTGAGGTATGGCAGGATCGGCATCAGGAACACGGTGACAGGTAGCCCCGCCTCGCGCGCGGCCGTGACGGTCGCAAGACGAGCAGTCGTGGTCGGCGTGCCGGGCTCGACCGCCTGCTGTAGCTCGTCGTCGTAGATCGCGATCGACATCGCGAGATCGACCGGCACCCTCTCGTTCGCCTTCGTGAGCAGCGGCAGGTCGCGCCGCAGCAGGCTGCCCTTGGTCAGGACGCTGAACGGAGTACCGCTGTTCGCGAGCGCATCGATGATGCCCGGCATCAGCTGGTATCGCCCCTCAGCCCTCTGGTACGGATCGGTGTTGGTACCCAGGGCAACCGGTTGCCGACCCCAGCTCGGCTTGGCCAGCTCGCGGCTGAGCACCTCGGCGACGTTGATCTTGACGATGATCTGGCTGTCGAAATCCTTACCAGCATCGAATTCGAGGTAGGTGTGGGTGTTGCGCGCGAAGCAGTAGACGCAGGCGTGGCTGCACCCCCGGTACGGGTTTATCGTCCACCCGAAAGGCATCGCACTTTGCCCCGGGACGTGATTGAGCGCGGACTTCGCCATGATCTCGTGGAACGTGATGCCGGCGAACTCCGGCGTGCGAACCGTGCGCACCAGGTTGTTCAGGCGGGCAAGGCCCGGCAATGCTCCCTCTGTCTCGATATCGAGAGTCTGGCCGTCCCACCGCATGCACCCAGTCGAACATATGTTCTAATGTCTGTCAAGCGCAATGCTCTCGCCCGCCCACCGATGACGCAGCCAACGGTCGTGACTCGCGACGACCACGGCGCCGGGGTAGCTGCCAAGGGCATCCTCGAGGTCTGTTGCGAGCGACAGCGAGAGATGGTTGGTCGGCTCATCGAGCAGGAAGACGTGGGGCGGTTTTGCGATGATCATGGCCAGCGCGAGCCTGCGCTGCTGGCCGATCGAGAGCAGCCGCACCGGCCGATCGAGATCGCGCGGCGCGACGAGCCCGAGGCCCGACAGCGGCACGGCTGCAGCTCGGTGCTCCCCCAGCGTCGACTCGTAGATCGCTCGCGGCGTGCGATGGGGCTCGGCCCACCGGATGTCCTGCTCAAGGAGTCCGACCCGCAGCCCGCGTCGACGCTGCAGCCTGCCGGAGTCGAGTGCCAGCGAGCCCGCGAGCACGGACAGGAGCGTGGACTTGCCCGCGCCGTTGCGCCCGGTGACGAGAAGCTGGGTCGTCGACTGGACGTTCAGTGCTGGCAAGTCGAGTCGCCCATCCACTCGCGCATCGGAGAGTTGCAGCAGCAGCCCTTGGTCTTCGACCGCGTGAGAACCTTTCGGGATGCCGCCGAACGAGAGGATGGCCGGAGGCTTCCGCACCTGCCTCTCCCGCAGCTCCTCGAGCCTGCCCTCGGCGTTTCGCACCCGCCTCGTGATGGCCTTCTGCTGCTTGCCCGCCTTGAAGTCGTAGAGGAACTTGTCGTTGTCGCGCGGGCCACGACCTGGCGCGATTGTGCGAGTTGTGACATCCACGGCGAGCTTCAACTGCTTCAGCTCATCCTGTTCGTCACTGAACTGGGCCTCCCAGCGAGCGCGCTCGTCGGCCTTCGCCGCGAGGTACGCCGTGTACGCGCCATCTGCGCCTGACCCGCCGATCCTCGTCGCGCCGAACTTCGTCGCACCGGCGCGCGACGGGTCGATGTCGACCAGGCTCGTCGCGACCTCATCGAGGAACGCGCGATCGTGGCTCGCGAAGATCACGGGCCCGTGCCAGTGGATGAGCTGGTCGCGCAGGAAGGCCGAGGCCGCGTCGTCGAGATGGTTGGTCGGTTCGTCGAGCAGCAGCGCCTCGGGGCGGGACAGCAACAGCGCCGCGAGCGCGAAGCGCGAACGCTGGCCGCCCGAGACGGACCGGAGAGCCCGCTCGAGCGGGATCGCGCCGACACCGAGGCCGGCGAGCAGTTCATCCCGTCGCGCGTCAACGCTCCACACATCGGCCGACTCTGCTGCCTCAAGCGCGGCCGCATAGCGCAGGTCGGAGGCGGGACCGGCCTCCGTCACGAGGGCTGTCGCTGCATCCTCGAGCTCGCGCTCAATCGCGCGAACATCGGCGATCGACGCCTCGATGAGGTCGCCGAGCGAGGCGTCCTGGTCGAATTGCACCTCCTGCCAGAGCATTCCCGTTCGGCGCGGCCGCGACACCGTGCCACCGTGAGGCAACTCGACGCCCGCAATGATGCGAAGGAGCGTGGATTTGCCTGCGCCGTTCTCGCCGATCAGGCCAACGCGTTCCGCGCGGCCTGCCACCAGGCTGACGTCGGTGAAGACAGTGCGGTCGCCATAGCTGCGCGCGACAGAATCGACGCGAATGTGGTCGAGCACGGTGGCGCCGACGGTAGAGAAAAGGGGGGACAACTGCATGGGGACGACCGATCTCGCATAGCCCGCGAGGAACGCGAACCGAAGAAACCCGCCGGGCACCAGCCATGGGCTGGCGTCGCCTCGGACGCGGGATGGAGGAGTCGTTACAGCTTCATTTCGGGTACGACGTTAGACGCCGCGACGGCGGCACGTCAAGTCGGTGCTCAGCGCTCGATGTGGAGGGCCGCGGCCGTGGAGGCCAGAGTGACGTCTGCGAGCTTCGGGTCGTCGGAGAGCAGCTTGCCGTAGGTCGGCACCATTGCGATGAGGGCCGGGCGCCAGGCATCCAGGCGATCCGGGAAGCACTTCTCGATCAGCCCGAGCATGATCGGCACGGCCGTTGAGGCTCCGGGCGAGGCTCCGAGAAGGCCCGCGATGCTGCCGTCGCCGGCCGCGACGACCTCGGTGCCGAACTGGAGCACACCGCCTTTTTTGGCATCCTTCTTGATCACCTGCACGCGCTGGCCGGCGGTGATCTTGTACCAGTCTGCGGGGTCGCCTTCGGGGAAGAACTCCTGGAGTGCGGCGAACTTCGTCGACTTGCTGGCAACCAATTGCCCGACCAGGTATCTCACCAGGCTGAGGTTGCTGGCCCCCGCGGCGACCATCGGGATGAGGTTGTGCCAGCGGATCGACTTCACGAGATCGAACCACGAACCCGTCTTCAGGAACTTGGGGCTGAAGCCGGCATACGGCCCGAACATCAGGCTCGGCACGCCATCCACGACCCGACGGTCGAGGTGCGGCACCGACATCGGCGGCGAGCCGACCGCGGCCTTGCCATACACCTTGGCCTGGTGCTTCGCGACAATGGCCGGATTGTCAGTGCGGAGGAATTCGCCGCTGACGGGGAAGCCGCCGAAACCGCGGATCTCCTTGATACCCGACTTCTGCAGCAGGTTGAGCGCGTTGCCGCCAGCGCCGACGAACACGAATTTGGCGGTGTAGACCTCAGGAGTGTTGCCAACCGAATGACGCGTGGTGATCCGCCAGACGCCGTTCTTGCGACGGAGGCCTGACACACGCTGCTCGAGCACGAGCTCAGCGCCATTGTCGGTGAGGTAATTGGTGAGGAGCTTCGTGAGCGCACCGAAGTCGACGTCCGTGCCTGCCGTGATCCGCGTTGCAGCGATCGGCTGGCTCTTCTTGCGACCGGGCACCATGAGTGGTGCCCACGAGCGAATCACGGATGCGTCGTCGCTGAACTCGAGGCCCTGGAACAGTGGGTGGTCCTTCAGCGCGTCGAAGCGCTTGCGCAGGTACTCGACGTTCTCCTCGCCCCAGACGAAGCTCATGTGCGGCGTCTCGTTGATGAACGCCGATGGGTCTGGCAGGGCGCCAACGCCGATCAGGTGCGCCCAGAACTGGCGCGTTACCTGAAACTGCTCGTTGACCTTGACCGCGCTCGTGATGTCGATCGAGCCATCCGCGCGCTCCGGCGTGTAGTTGAGTTCGCAGAGAGCGGAGTGGCCGGTGCCGGCGTTGTTCCACGGGTTGGAGCTCTCGAGGGCCAGGGCAGGCAGGCGCTCGAAAATTCGGATGTCCCAGTCGGGCTCGAGCTGCTTCAGCAGTGTTCCGAGGGTCGCGCTCATGATCCCGCCACCGATGAGGGCAACGTCGATGGGTTTGCTCACTGATCTAGTTTACGTGGTACCCGTAAGCACCGCCGGGCTTCGCCCCGGACCCACATTTCGACAGGATTTATTCGTGCCGACCCCGGTCCAACAGGACGAATTCACGTGTAGGAGACCATCGCTCCTGTTGGGCCACTACTCCTCCCCAGGCAAGCGCGGGTTGCTGCACCTGCCAGGTTGGCAGGGTTGCCACCACAACATCCGGACGCGTGCGATCGTATGGCCGTGAAAAGGAATCTCAAGCGGGATCTCGCGCGCGCCGACGGCCTGATGCGGCGCGATCAACTCCTGCAACTCGGTCATAACCCGAAAGCGCTCGTCCACGCCGTGCGCGCGGGTCGGGTGCTGGCGCCAAGGCGCGGATGGTTCGCGCTGGGGAACGCGAGGCCTGACGCACTGCGGGCGGTCACTCTGGGCGGGCGACTGGGCGGTGCATCAGCCTTGGCCAGCTACGGCGTTTGGGTTGACCAGGTGGGACTTGTCATCGCGACAGCGCCGCACGCAAGTCGACTCCCCGCAGTGCGCGTTGGGGAACGGAGAGTTCGCTTGACCGAGAAATTCGCTGGCCTGGATGATCGACGATGGCGGGTCAGCCTCGAGGACGCGCTGCTGCAGCACGCACGAATTGTCTCCGATCTCTCGGTAATCGCGTCGGTCGACAGCGCGCTGTACCAGCATCTGCTGCGAGGCGATCGAGCCCGCGAGGTCATCCAGTTGATGCCGGCACGATTGCATTCGATCCAAAACGAGTTGGATGCGGCAGCGATGTCAGGCACGGAGTCGAAGCTCCGGGTCGCGCTGTGTCGCGCGGGGCTGAGAGTACGGTCGCAGGTGTTCATTGCGGGAGTGGGCATCGTCGACCTCCTTGTGGACGATTGGCTGATCATCGAAGTCGACAGCGCGAAGCACCATGACAAGCAAGTCGCCCAACACCGAGACCGTGTTCGCGACGGCGCCTCGGTGATCGGCAAGTGGGGGTACCTGCGTTTTGACTACGAACTCGTGCAGTCGTCCCTCGACTGGTGTGTGCGCGTGACCGTGAGCCGTCTCGAATCCGGACGCCCCGTGCGAACTCCGTGAGTCGACAGGACGGGCACTCCGCTGGTGCCCATTTCATCCTGTTGAACGAGGGTAGGAGCAGATCCGTCCTGTCGGGCGTTCTCTAGGGTCACGCGGAGACGAGGTTCGCGGCCGCGAGCTCCGCGATCTGCACCGCGTTCAGGGCGGCACCCTTGCGCAGGTTGTCGTTGCTGATGAACAGCGCGAGGCCGCGACCACCGGGAACGCCTTCGTCCTGGCGGATGCGCCCGACGTAGGACGGATCCTTGCCTGCGGCGAAGAGCGGCGTCGGGACATCCATCAGGGCGACGCCGGGGGCATCCTTCAGCAACTCCTTCGCGCGTTCGACCGACAGCGCGCTGCCGAACTCGGCGTTGATCGCGAGTGAGTGCCCCGTGAACACCGGAACACGCACGCAGATTCCACTGACCAGCAACTCTGGCAGCTCGAGGATCTTGCGAGACTCGTTGCGCAGCTTCTTCTCCTCGTCGGTCTCGCCGAGGCCATCGTCGATGAAGTTGCCTGCGTGCGGGATCACATCGAACGCGATCGTCGCCGGAAACGTGGATGCCGCGGCGAAGTCCACCGCGGAGCCGTCGTGCACGAGTCCGATCGCATCCTGCCCCAGCGCGGCCTTCGCCTGGATGAGCAGCTCCTCACCACCGGCAAGGCCCGCGCCGGACACGGCCTGGTATGTGGACACGATCAAGCGCTCGAGACCCGCCTCTGCGTGCAGCACCTTCAGCACCGGCATCGCAGCCATCGTTGTGCAGTTGGGGTTTGCGATGATGCCCTTGGTGGCGCGCGCCATGGCGTGCGGGTTGACCTCGCTGACCACCAGCGGGACATCCGGGTCCATGCGCCAGGCGGACGAGTTGTCGACGACGAGCACGCCAGCCTCGGCAAACCGGGGAGCCTGGACTCTGGATGTGCTTGCGCCCGCCGAGAAGATGGCGATGTCGAGCCCGGTTGGATCTGCCGTCGCGGCATCCTCGACGACGATCTCCTCGCCCCTCCACGGCAGGGTCGTGCCCGCGCTTCTGGCCGACGCGAAGTAGCGGATCTCGGTAACCGGGAAGTCGCGCTCCTCGAGCAACTGGCGAACGACCGTGCCGACCTGGCCGGTCGCGCCAACTACGCCGATACGAATACCGGGCCCTGAACCTGTCGAATCCGTCATCGTCCCGTCCCTCCGTGCACCTTCGCGATTTCCTCGCTGTCGAGATCGAATGCGGAGTGGACTACCCGCACGGCCTCGGCGATCGTGTCTGCTCTCGTCACGACCGAGATGCGAATCTCGCTCGTCGAGATCATCTCGATGTTGATTCCCGCCTCGTAGAGGGCGGTGAAAAGCTTGGCAGAGACTCCCGCGTTGGTGCGCATCCCGGCACCGACCAGGGAGAGCTTGCCGATCTGGTCGTCGTATTCGAGTGCCTCAAAAGCGATGTCCGAATTTGCCGCCTCGAGGGCCGCGAGCGTCGCAGGGCCATCGGTATTCGGGAGGGTGAACGAGATGTCGGTGCGCGCGGTCGCAGCCGCAGAGACGTTCTGCACGATCATGTCGATGTTCGCGCCGGCCTGCGCGACCGTCGTGAAGATCTGGGCGGCCTTACCGGGGATGTCCGGAACACCGACCACAGTGATCTTGGCCTGGCTCAGGTCGGCGGCGACACCCGCGATCAGTGGCTCTTCCACGTTGCTTTCTCCGTCCACTGGATTGACGACCAGCGTTCCCTCGTTGTTATTGAACGACGACCGTACATGAAGGGTAACCCCGTGCCTGCGGGCATATTCCACGGCACGGATATACAGGACCTTCGCGCCTGCTGCCGCGAGTTCGAGCATCTCTTCGCTCGTGATGCGGTCGATCTTGCGAGCGGAGGGGACCATCCGGGGGTCGGTCGTGAAGATGCCGTCGACATCCGTGTAGATCTCGCAGACGTCGGCTTTGAGGGCGGCGGCGAGCGCGACAGCTGTCGTGTCCGATCCGCCGCGGCCGAGGGTCGTGATGTCGCCCGTGCCGCGGTTGAATCCCTGAAACCCTGCGACGATGGCGACGGCCCCGGAGTCGAGGGCTTCGCGCACCCGGCCGGGGGTGACATCCACGATCCTGGCTGAGCCGTGCTGGGCGTCGGTAATCATGCCTGCCTGGCTGCCCGTGTAGCTACGGGCCTCGACTCCGAGGCTTTTGATCGCCATCGCGAGGAGCGCCATGCTGATGCGCTCGCCAGCCGTGAGGAGCATGTCGAGCTCGCGACCGCTTGGCCCGGGAACGACCTCGTTCGCGAGATCCATGAGTTCGTCTGTCGTGTCGCCCATGGCGGAGACCACGACGACCACCTCGTTGCCGGCGTTGCGGGTCTCGACGATGCGTCGCGCGACCCGTTTGATGCTCTCGGCGTCAGCTACGGAGGATCCCCCGTATTTCTGTACGATCAAGCTCACGCGGCGCTCCTGGTGATGGGAAGTTCGGGCGCCGTCGATGGGCCCAGCACACGATTCTACCGGCAGCTCGGCTGTGTTACCGCAGGGCGCCGCGAGCCGTGGGCTACTGCTCGACGAGCCTGCGGCCCTCGAAGGCGCGACCGAGCGTGACCTCGTCTGCGTACTCGAGGTCGCCGCCGACCGGAAGACCGGATGCGAGGCGCGTTACCCGCAGGCCCGGCTGTACGAGCAGGCGCGTGAGATAGGTGGCGGTAGCCTCGCCCTCGAGGTTCGGGTCGGTGGCGATGATGACCTCGGTGACGGTGCCGTCTGCCAGGCGCTGGACGAGCTTTCGGATGTTGAGGTCGTCCGGCCCGATGCCGTCGATCGGGCTGATGGCGCCGCCGAGGACGTGGTACAGACCGCGGAACTCGCGGGTGCGCTCGATGGCCTGGACATCCTTCGCCTCTTCGACGACGCAGATCGTCGCGGGCGAACGCCGCGGATCACGGCAGATGTTGCAGGTCTCTTCTTCTGTGACGTTGCCGCAGATCTCGCAGAAGCGCACCTTCTCTTTGACCGTCATCAAGACCTCGGCGAGGTGGGTGACGTCGAAGCTCTCGGTCTGGAGGATGTGGAACGCGATACGCTGCGCCGACTTCGGGCCGATGCCCGGCAGGCGCCCCAGCTCGTCGATCAGCTCTTGAACAATGCCTTCGTACACTTAGCCGTCGTCTCTCGGGGTCACACGCGGGGCGATGGTCTGCTCTTCGATGAAGCTCGCGCCGAGGATCTCGCGCACGACCGACTCACCGTAGCGCTGCGGTTCGTTCGACTTCGCCACGGGTTCGGCTGCCGCGGCGCGCTCGCGTGCGGTC
>DASYEE010000045.1:0-15376 GCA_036499165.1 Galbitalea sp.
GGTGTCCGAGTTCAGGACATCGTTGATAGATGAGTCGAGACATCGTTGATAGTGGGCCTGCTTCGATGATGGGGCATGTCGAAGGCGCGAGTGATCGTTTTGTCCGTCGTTCAGCAGGGCCTGACAAAGGCCGAGGCGGCGAGAAAGTTCGACGTGTCCTGGCAATGGGTCCACTCCCTGGTCACCCGATACGAAGCTGGTGGCCTCGAAGCCCTCGAGCCGCGGAGTCGACGCCCGAAGACCAGCACCCGATCCACACCGCCCCAGGTCCAGGCCCGCATCCTCGCCCTTCGCACCTGGCTTGAAGGCGAAGGTCTCGACGCCGGCCCGGTCACGATCGCCTGGCACCTCGAACACGAAGGCCGCACCCCGCCCGCGATCTCCACCATCCGCCGCATCATCACCGCCGCGGGCCTGGTCACCCCGGAACCCGCCAAACGACCCCGCAGCTCCTACATCCGCTTCGCCGCCGACCAACCCAACGAGACCTGGCAATCGGACTTCACCCACTGGGCTCTTGCTGACGGCCAAGACATCGAGATCCTGAACTGGCTCGACGACCACTCCCGATTGCTTCTCTCCTGCACCGCCCACGACCACGTCACCGGCGCCGACGTCGTCGACACCTTCACCCAAAACACCAACGAATACGGGCTCCCAGCCTCAACCCTCACCGATAACGGCAGGGTTTACACCGCGAAGTTCGGCGGCGGCCGCAACGCGTTCGAATACCTCATCGCCGCCCTCGGCATCGCCCAAAAGAACGGCCACCCCTACCACCCGCAAACCCAGGGCAAGATCGAACGCTTCCACCAAACCCTCAAACGCTGGCTCGCCGCCAGACCGGCCGCGACCTCGATCACCGAACTACAACACCAACTCGACCAATTCCGGGCCATCTACAACGAGCAACGACCCCACCGCGCTCTCGCCCGGCAGACACCCCAGCAGGCTTACGACGCGACCATCAAGGCCACCCCGGCCGGCCACCCGCTCTCGGCCCACTACCGAGTCCGCCACGACATCGTCGACCAATTCGGCAAACTCACCCTCCGCAGGGCCGGCACACTCCACCACCTCGGAGTCGGCCACGACCACGCCCGAAAACCAGTCCTCATCCTCGCCGACGAAACCAGCGTCACCATCACCGATCACAACACCGGCGAAATCCTCGGCAACTACCTCATCGATCCCGACAAAAACTACTGGCGCAACCAAACAAAAGAGCCCGGCCGATGGCCGGGCTCTTCATAAATATCAACGATGTCCCGAGTCATCTATCAACGATGTCTCGACTCATCACACGGTGCCCCTGGAGGGACTCGAACCCCCAACCGTTTCCTTAGGACGGAACTGCTCTTCCATTGAGCTACAGAGGCTGGCCCCCTGAGTTTAGTCCGTTCATAACTCAGGCTGGGCGCGCGCCGGGCGTCGTCAGAACCGCGAGCCGCCGCGGCCCGTGGCCGGTAACACGCGCCTGTGGCGTGAGTTATGCGCAAAACACCCCGCTCGAAGTAGTTGCAAGATCCGGGCGGCGTGGGCGGGGCCTGACCAGGCGATCCGTCAGCACGCCGAGCGCACAATCATGGGCAAAAGCGCGTGGATAGGGTGGACGCGATGAGTGCAGAGCGCGGCAGAGCGTTTGTCGGGACATCCGCCTGGGTGAAGCCGCAGTGGCGAGGCGGGTTCTATCCGAGCGGGCTGGCGCAGCGGCTCGAGCTGGAATTCGTGTCTGGACGGCTGAGCTCGCTTGAGATCAATATGACGTTCCATCGGCTCGCGACGGCGGCGAGCGTTGACAAGTGGCGGGATGAGACGCCGGAGTCCTTCGTTTTCGCGGTGAAGGGGTACGGGCCGGTGACGGCACGGCGGGCTGCGAATGCGCGGGCGCCGCTGGCCGACTTCTTTGCGTCCGGGATCCTGCGGCTGAGAGCGAAGCTCGGGCCCATGCTGTGGCAGCTGCCCGAAGACCGCAAGCTGCAGCTGGATGAGGTGGCAGAGTTCGCAGCGCTGCTCCCGCGCAGCGTCGCCGCGGCCTCCGCTCTCGCCGCAGAGTCCAGGAAGGTCGAGTGGATCGACGCCGCGCTCGCTGATGCACCGCTCCGGCACGCCATCGAGATCCGCAACCAAACCTTCGTCGACCCGAGCTTCGTCGAACTGATGCGGGCCAGTGACATTGCCATCGCGCACACGAACGGCCCCGCGCATCCTCAGCTGGATGAGGTCACGAGCGACTTCGTCTACGTGCGGCTCAGCAGCGGGCCGGGGCACTTCTTAGACGGCTACGACGACGCGACGCTCGACCACTGGGCGGCGCGGATCGAAAGCTGGCGAAGCGAGCGGCGCGACGTGTTCGTGTACTTCAACAATCCAGACGGCGACCTGCCGCACACACCGTTCAACGCGCTGCGACTCCTCGAGCGCCTAAGCAACGAGCGAAGCTAGACCACCAGCGAGCGGATCGCAGCGGCAGCAGCGCCGCGCGCCCAGTCCTCGAAGGTGTGGGGGCGCACGATGATGCGGCACTTGTCGGCGGCGCCGAAGGCGTGCTCGCGGAAGGCCGCCATGAGGTGATCCTCGAACAGGTCGAAGTTGGTCACTCCCTCACCGCCGATGATCACAACCTCGGGGCCGACCATGTTGACGAGGCTCGCGATCGCGGTGCCGATGACGGTCGCGGCTTCGCTGAACGCGGCAACCGCGGCGGCGTCCCCCTGGTGCGCCAGGTCGACGGCCTCCTCGATGGTCACCGGTCTGCCGTGAGCCGCAGAGATGGCCGCGACGATCGCGGCGGTCGCAGCCACGGCCTCCACGCATCCTCGTCGTCCGCAGGCGCAGATCTTGTCTGGGGAGGTCAGCGGCAGGTGCCCGATCTCGCCTGCGACACCGTAAGCACCCTCGACGACTTCGCCGTTCAGGTGGAGGCCGGAGCCGATGCCCCGGCCGATCGTGACGATCGCGAATGACTCGGTGCCAAGGCCGACGCCAAACCAGTGCTCGCCGATCGTGAGGGCACGCACGTCGTTTTCGACGATCACGGGATGCCCGAGGCGCTCCCGGAGCTCGTCACCGAGCGCAACATCGATCCAGCCCATGTTGACCGACTCGCGCACGAAGCCGCGCTCGACGTCAACGTCACCCGAGACCGAGATGCCGACGCACGCGATGTGGGCTCCGAGGATGCCGAGTTCGACCTCCAGCTCGTGAACCAGGTCGGCAATCTGGTCAATCACGTACGACGCGTCGCTCGTCGAGAGCTCAGGCCGACGGGATGCGAGCACCTTCGTGGTGAGGTCGGTCGCGACTCCGACGAGCTCGTCCGGGTTGACTTTGATGCCAACCGAGATGAGGGCATTCGGCACAACGGCGACCGGGTTTGCCGGCCTCCCGCGCAGTCCGTCTTTGGGTCCGTTCAGGCTGTCGTCGATCAGACCGGCGGCGATGAGCGGGGTCACAGCCTTGGTCACCGCGGCCTGCGAAAGGCCCGAGAACCGGGCGACATCGATGCGGCTGATCGGGCTGCGGGTGAGAATCGTCGCGAACACGCGCGACGCCGCATCAGACGACGAACGAAGGAGCGCTGTTCGCGCAGTTGCTTCGTTGTTCACGGTTGGTTCCTCACTTTGTGCTCACGTTAGTGCGGGCGAGCGCAGAACGCCCGCCCGCACCGACGCGATGGGTGCTATTTCTTCGTCAGGATCTGCTGCGACTGTGTCTGCATCGTCTTGAAGATGCTGTCGCCCTTCTCGTTCGTGAAGAATGCCTCGAACTCAGGCTGGATGGTGTCGGCGAGCTCCTGGCCATTAGCCATCGGCGGCGCCGGGTAGAGCTCCTTGTTCTTGGCCGCATCCACGAAGCTCTGGATGTCGACCCCCTGCGTCTTCTGGTAGTCGACCGTCGACTGCAGCGCCGACGCGATCGACGGCAGGAAGGTTGCCGTCTTACCCGCGATGGTCTGGCACGCGGTCGAACCCATGTACGTCACCCATTTCCACGTCTGGTCGATGTGCTTCGACCCCGCGAAGATGTTGTTCGCGTTGGAGTTGGAGATCATGCCCCGGGTGCCGTCTGCGCTCTTGACGGTCGGCGCGATGCCGACCTTCAACCCGGGAACCTTGGTGAGCGAGGTGGCATTCCACGTGCCATCTTGTGCCATCGCGACGTTGCCTGCGCCCATCTGGTCGGCGGATGACACGGTGAACTGCCCGTACTTCGGCATGAGTCCGCGATCGCCCAGCTTCTTGATGTAGTTCAGGGTCGAGACGAAGCTCGGGTCGTTGTACGGGATCTCCTTCGGCCATGCGGCCTTGGTGCCACCGAGCTTCCAGCCGAGCGTCGTCACGAACGGGTTCCAGGAGGTTTGGCCGTTGAAGTCCTGGGCTGCGAGGGACGCGATGCCGTAGGTCTTCACGTTGTTCTTGTCGAAGCCAGGCTGGTCGCCGCGAACACCGTTCTTGTCGATCGTCAGGTGCGCGACGACCTTGTCGAACGTGCCACCGTCGGTCGGGTTCCAGGTGAGGTTGTCGATGTCCTGGTCGGTGTAGCCGGCCTTCTTGATCATGTCCTCGTTGAAGTAGATCGCCGCCCCCGCCCAGTCGAGCGGGATGCCGTACTGCTTGCCATCCGTGTACTTCCACGAGTCGACGCCGACATCGAACTGGCCGAGGTTGTAGTTCGTCTTCTTGATAAGGTCGTCGAGCGGCAGGATCTGCTTCTGGCTCGCGTAGATGCCCAGCTGCGGAACGCTGTCCTGGAACGCATCCGGGGCAGTGCCCGCGACGAAGCCCGCGGTGAGCTTAGTGAAGTAGTCGTTCACGTTGTACTGCGTGATGTTGACATTGATGTTGGGGTTGGCCTTCTCGAAGCCGGGCAGGCACAGCTTGTATGCCGCGGCCTGCTGGTCATCCCAGGTCCACCAGTTGACGGTGGTCTTGCCAGCGGATGCGGTGCCGCTGGTCGAACATGCGGCAAGACCTGCGGCCGCGAGGCCGACCAGGGCAATGCCGGCGATGATGCGGAGCTTTTTCATGAGTTCCTCACTGTGGTATCGATGACGCCATCGTTGGCGTCGTGATTGTCGGGTGTGGTGGGTCTGTGACGACGACCGTGCCCCCGGCTGGGAGCACGATGTCGAAGTAGTGGTCGCCGATCTGCACATGCGTTTCGCGTGCGGATCCGGTGAGGTCGGTGAGAGTTGCGTCAACGAGCGCGCCGTCTGCCCAGCGCAGGTCGACTGCGACCCCGCCCCGGGCGCGCAACGCGTCGACCTGACCGTCCGGCCAGGCATCCGGAAGCGCCGGGAGCAGGTGGATGACTCCCCCGTGACTCTGCAGCAGCAGCTCGGCGATCGCGGCCGGGAATCCCAGGTTGCCGTCGACCTGGAACGGTGGATGAGTACTGAAGAGATTGGGAAGGAGGCCGCCCCACTCCGACCCGTCGACGGGGCCGTGACGGTGCGCATCGCCGTCGTAAGGAGTGAGGGCCTCCGTGAGGAGCTCATACGCGGAGTCGGCATCGCCAAGTCGCGCGCGGAGCGCGATCTTCCATGCCCACGACCAGCCCATTGCGCCTGGGCCGCGGCGATCAAGCAGGCGACGTGCGGCGTCGGCCAGCTCCGGAGTCGTGTCCGGCGTGATGAGGTCTAGCGGGTAGAGCCCGATGACGGGCGAGAGGTGTCGGTGCGTTCGCTCGTGCTCCTGCACCTCCGCCGACCACTCGAGCAGCGCGCCATCCGCGCCGATGCCCGGGGCCGGGATGGAGGCGAGTACCGTTTCGAGTTCGCCGCGAAGATCGCTGCCCGGATCTACTCGGTCGATCGCACGAAGCGCGCGAAGGAGGAGGCTGCGGATGAGGGCGATGTCGGATGTCGCGGTCAGGCCGAGTGCGCGCGGGCGGCCAGCGGCATCCCGGTACATGTTCTCGGGCGAGGTCGATGGAGACAGATATGCGACGCCATGCTCGTCGACCTGCAGCCAGTCGAGGCAGAACTCGACGGCACCACTCATCAACGGCCACACGCGTTCGCGCAGGAGGGTCTCGTCGTTCGAGAACTCGAGCGCATCCCAGATGGTGTGACAGAGCCAGACGCCGCCCATCATCCAGATCGCCCAGCTCGGCGCGCCGACACCCATGCCGACGGGGAGGCTCCAGCCCCACAGGTCGGTGTTGTGGTGTGCAACCCAGCCGCGCGCTCCGTACAGCTCCCGGGCGGTGTCGGCCCCTGTCTGCGCGAGTCGCTCGGTGAGCGCGATCAGCGGCTCGAGCTGGTCGTCGAGGCCAAGCGGGCCGGCAGACCAGTAGTTCATCTGGGTGTTGATGTTGATCGTGTAGTTCGACGACCAGGCCGGGCGCAGCGAATCGTTCCAAATACCCTGCAGGTTTGCGGCCGGATTCCCGGCGCGGGAGGCAGCGGTGAGCAGGTAGCGCCCGTATTCGGCGGCAACCGTCGCGCGCAGTGCCAGGTCGCCGCTGCGAAGGATGTCGCGCTCGACATCCCAGCAGCCGCCCCGCCGCCCACCGATCGCGAACCGCGCACCCGAGACCCGGCGCACGTCGGCGCCGTGCTCGGTGAGTCGGTCGTCCGCGGCGGCGCTGACGGCGCCCTCCGCGTTCGACCGTGCGCGATCCCGGATCGCCTCACGGGAGGCTCTCCGCCACTCGTCGCCCGTATCGGCCCACCACAAGTCAGCACGGGTCGAGGTCGAGAGTGCGATCAGCAGCCGGCGGGCTCCCCTGATGCGGAGTCTGCCCTCCTCCACCTCCGCGGTTCCGTCGCTTCGGTAGGCGAGCGCCGCGGCGGCGAAGGGGTCGTAGGTGCCATCGTCCGAGGCACGGTAAGTGAGGGGCGGGTCGACGGAGGTCACGTGCAGAGGCGCACCATCCACGGGAAGTTCGAGGTCGATCGTCAGTGCACCGCCAGACGATGCCCGGCCAATCTCCCGCAGCGCTGTCGACCACGTCACCTCGAGGTCGGCGAGCGCGACATCCGCTTCGAGCTCGATGAACAGCGCCTTTGCCGGTGCGGAAACCCAGGACCGTCTCGTGAGCGTCGCCTCCCCCACGATCAGCTTCTCTTCCACCACTGCGGTGTCGAGGTCGAGCACACGCGCGGGCTGGCCCGGGGCCGGAACCGCGCCGGGGATGTCGACGAGAACGTCGAGCAGGGGCAGGAATTCCTGCGTGTACCGACCCTCGAAGGTCATCAGCAGGGCCTCCGCGCGATCGAGATCGCCAGCATCCAGCGCAGCCCGCACCTCGGCGAGGCGGGCGGGGCCAGCGCCGCCCGCGACCAGGCGAGCAAGCTCGCTCGCTGGGCCATCAGGTGTGCCTGACCACGCTGTCGCGTCGTTGATCTGGTAGCGCGCGGGCTGCCCGCCGAAGACCATCGCGCCGATGCGACCGTTGCCGATCGGAATCGCCTCGATCCAGTCATCCGCGGGTCGCGCCCACGCGAGTTGAAGGGTGTCGCCGCTCATTTGAGTCCCGAGAATCCGATCGAGTTGACGATCCTTTTTCCGAACACCATGAAGAGGATGAGCATGGGCAGCGCAGCGACGATCGTCGCGGCCATGAGCCCGGCCCAGTCGGGTTGCGACTGCGGCGATGACTGCTTGAACACAGCGAGGCCGAGAGTCAGCGGCTGCACCGACGCGTCGGAGGTCACGAGCAGCGGCCAGAAGTAGTCGTTCCACTGCCCGATGAAGCCGAGGATCGACAGGGTGATGATCGGCCCGCTCGCCATCGGGATGGTCAGCCCGAACAGCACCCGCAGCCTGCTCGCGCCGTCGAGCAACGCCGCCTCCTCGATCTCGGTCGACAGGCCGAGCATGAACTGCCGCAGGAAGAAGATGTTGAAGGCGGAGAACAGCCCCGTCGGCAGGATCATGCCCGCGAACGTGTTGAGCAGCCCGAGCTCCTTCACCAGCACGAAGTTGGGCAAGAGGGTCAGGATCGCCGGCACCATCAGCGCCGCGAGGAACAGCGAGAAGACGAACTCGCGGCCACGCCACTGCAGCCGTGAGAACGCGTAGGCGGCGATGAGCGAGAAGAACACCATGCAGGCCGTCGAGAGTGACGCGTAAATGACCGAGTTGCCGAGGTAGTGGAGGATCGGGACGGATGCGCCGGAGCCGCCCTCCGCGAGCGACTGCTGGGTGGTCGCCAGCCCCAGGACCCGCTCGAACGGGCCGAGCGTGAAGCCGACCGGCCACGGGGACGTCGGGTCGGCGATCATCGAGTAGTTGTTGGAGAACGCCGAACGCAGCATCCAATAGAAGGGGAAGAGCGTGATCACGATGATCGCGATCAGGTAGACCCAGGCGATCACTCGACCGGGTGAGGCCGCGCGACGGCGCTTGCGGGTCGTCGCTGCTGGCAGGACGAGCTTGCTGGTGGCTGTGGTCATCAGGCGTTGTCCGATTCGTTCGCGCGCAGCAGCCGCATCTGTAAGAAGGTGATGATGATCAGGATTACGAACAGGGCGAGCGACATTGTCGACGCATAGCCGAAGTCGAACTGCCCGAAGCCCTTTTGGTAGATGTACATCTGGAGCACGTTGGAGGCGTTGGCCGGCCCACCGTTCTTGGTCGCCACCGACACGATGTCGAACACCTGGAACGCACCGATCACGTTCAGCACGAGCACCAGCGCGAGGATCGGTCGGAGCAGCGGGAGCGTCAGGCGGAAGAACATCTGCCGCTCATTCGCTCCGTCGATGCGGCCGGCCTCGTAGATCGATGCCGGGATCGTCTGCATCCCCGCGAAGATAATGATCGAGGTGTACCCCATGTTCTTCCAGACCTGGATGAACGCGAGCGACGGGATCGCCCACTGGCGGGACGTGAGGAACTGGATGCCATGGCCGCCGAGCGCGCGGATCACCTCGTTGACGATGCCGAGCTGGGCATCGAGCATCCACGACCACACGGTCGCTGCGACCACGCCCGAGATCAGGAACGGCAGGATGATGAGCCCCCGCACGGCCGTCGACTTGGTGACCCGGTGAAGAACAGCCGCCGTGAGGATCGAGATGACGAGCGTCAGCGAAACCGCAATCACGACGAAGTAGACGGTCACGAGCACCGATGCCCAGAACGTTTGGTCCTGGACCATCTCGATGAAGTTGGCGAAGCCGATCCACTGCGGCGCGCTCAGCAGGTGGTAGTCGGTGAAGCTGAAGTAGACGCCGCGGATGGTCGGATAGACCGCGAAGACGAGGAATCCGATGCCAGCGGGAGCGATCAGGATCCACGCGAGGCGCGCATCCCCGCGGTGTGAAGGGGCGTTGGAGTTCAGCGCGCGGCGGCCATCTGCCCTGCGGCGACGCCGAGCTGCGGCCGTATCCGCGGCGGCGGGAGCTGGGTTCGAGAACGTCATCGGTCTTCCTTGTCGAGTCCGGCAGCTTTGCCGGAATTGTGCCGCCACCCTCACCGTCCCGGGAGGCCCGTTTCGATTTGGTAGTTGCACGGTTAGAGTAAACATGATTTATTGACGACGTCAAGTAATACCGAAAAAGCTCAGGAGTTCCTCAATGCTCGACGGCACCGACGCCGTACTCATCCTGCGGGCAGCAGGAGTCTCGATCGTGATCGATGCGGCCGCACGTGTACCCCAGGTGTTGCACTGGGGCGCCGACCTCGGCCCGCTCGATGCGGCCGCGGCGCGGGCGCTTCGCGAGAGCGCGACTCCCGCCGTGCTGAACAATTCGCCGGATGCGCCGCGCACTCTCACGCTCTGGCCGACGCAATACGACTCCTGGGCTGGCACCCCCGCGCAGTCCGGCAACGCGGCGGGCACGGCGACGACCCCGCGCCCGGAACTCGTGTCAACGCGTCTGGAGATCGACCCGGTCGGCGGCGGCGAGATCGCCTTCGAGCTCATCGACCACATCACCGCGCTTCGCTCCGAACTGACGGTTCGACTCGACAATCACGGGGTGCTCGCCATCGACATGGCGCTCATCCGCGACGTTTCGCTCGCGGACGGTGACCAGCCGCCGTACTCGCTCGATGGCCTGCGCGCGCTGATGCCGCTGCCGGAGCGCGCCAGCGAACTCCTCGACTTCGCTGGCAAGTGGTGTCGCGAGCGCGCACCACAGCGAGCTCCGTTCGGCTTCGGCACGCACCTCCGCCGCGCGAATCGCGGTAAGCCCGGTCACGACTCCCCCTTCCTGCTCATCGCTGGCACCGCGGGGTTCGGCTTCGGCCACGGTGAGGCGTGGGCGACCCACCTCGCCTGGAGCGGCAACGGCGAATACCTCGCCGAGCGACTGCCAGAGGGCGCGGGGGCGTTCTCGGGAGTGCTGGGCGCGGGCGGCGCTCTGCAATCCGGCGAGATCATCCTGCGCGACGGCGAGCGCTACGACGCACCGACCGTAGTGTTCGTGTGGTCAGACCGCGGGCTCGACGGCCTGGCCGATCGGCTGCACCGGCGGCTGCGCGCCCGGCCCGGGCATCCCTCCAGCGCCCGACCGCTGACACTCAACAGCTGGGAAGCCGTCTACTTCGACCACGACCTGGAACGGCTCACCGATCTGGTCGATCGCGCCGCGCGAGTCGGCGTCGAGCGGTTCGTGCTGGACGACGGCTGGTTCAACGGTCGGCGGGATGCGAGCGCAGGGCTCGGTGACTGGCTTGTCGATGACAGGGTCTGGCCGGACGGCCTGCATCCACTGGTCGAACTGGTGCACGAGCGCGGCATGCAGTTCGGCCTGTGGTTCGAGCCAGAGATGGTCAACCTCGACTCGGAGCTGGCTCGCGCCCACGCCGACTGGATCCTCGGCCCGCGCGAGGGCCTCGGAGCCCCGGCGCGCGGCCAGTACGTGCTCGACATCGCGCGGCCAGACGCCTACGAGCTCATCCTCGAACGCGTCTCGGCACTAGTGACCGAGTACGACATCGACTACATCAAGTGGGATCACAACCGCGACCTGCTCGAGGCCGTCGGCCGCAGGCACGGCGGCGATCGCCCGGTGGTGCGCGAACAGACCCTGGCGCTCTACGGGATGCTCGACGAGTTGCGTCGCCGTCACCCCGGCCTCGAGATCGAGACCTGTTCCGGCGGCGGCGGGCGGGTCGATCTCGGGGTGCTCGATCGCACCGACCGCCTGTGGGCATCCGACTGCAATGATCCCGTCGAGCGGCTTCGCATCGAACGCTGGACCAGGATGCTCGTGCCGCCCGAACTCATCGGCTCGCACCTCGGCGCCGAGAAGTCGCACACGACCGCGCGTCGCACCGACCTCTCGTTCCGGCTCGCCGTCGCGCTCACCGCGCACGCTGGCATCGAATGGGACCTTGCCCAGGCGTCCGAGGCCGATCTCGACGCGATCGCGTCGTGGTCGGCGCTGTACCGTGAACTTCGCGACCTCATCCACAGCGGCCGCATCGTCAACGCAGACCTGGCCGACGACGAGACCATGCTCAGCGGCATCGTCGCGCAGGATGGCGCCCGCGCTCTCTACACCTGGGCGCGGCTCGGCACCTCGGGTGCCGGCCAATCCGGTCGGGTGCGTCTGCCCGGGCTCGACCCGGACGCCCGCTACCTCGTCACGGTGCGCCACGAGATCGGCGACGCCAGCCGCAGGCAGACGGATGACCCGCAGTGGCTGGTCGCGGCCGACGCCGACGGCGCCGAGCTGCCCGGTTCGGTGCTCGCCCTGGCTGGCGTCCCGCTTCCCACCCTCGACCCGCAACAGGCGATCCTCCTGGATGTGACACGACTGCCATAACCCGCGATATTCGCGACTGGTCCCTAGCCGATCGCCATGAGACGACCCACCGCAATCTGCCCGCTCGAACGGCGCCACTGGCATCGACGCGACGGGCTCAACGCAGGAAGGAACACCATGAAGAGATCAGCAAGACCACGCAGAGTGCTCGCGGTCGCCAGCGGCTCAATTGCCGTAGTCGGCCTCGTTATCAGCGCTGTGCTGCCGGCGGGCGCGACATCCACGCCCACGGCGACACCGACATCCACGGCAACGGCAACAGCAACAGGCGCACCCGCGACCACCACGCCACCTGCTCCCCCGCCCCCGGCGCTGCCGGTTTCAACCGCTGACGCGTGGGCGACCCAGCCATACATGGGCTGGTCGAGCTACAGCATGCAGGTCTACAGCGGCAACTCGCAGTGGATCACCGGCTCCCAGATCATCAAGGAGTCCGACGCCATGCACGCCAAGCTCCAGAAGTTCGGCTACGACTACATCAACGTGGATGCAGGCTGGGCAGATGGCGTCGACGCCAACGGCCGGCCGACGCCGAGCGCGAAGCTCTACCCCCAGGGCTTCCAGAGTGTCATCGACCACGTGCACGCCAACGGCCAGAAGTTCGGTGTGTACATGATCCCCGGGATCTCGCCCGCCGTGTACCAGGCCGCGCTCCCCATCGCGGGCGCACCGGGCTGCACGACGCACGACATCGTTGCCCAGCCGACCACGCCATCCGACTACTGGCACATCGGCTACAAGATCGACTTCTCGAACCCGTGTTCGCAGAAGTACATCGACTCCATCGTCGATCTGTTCGCCACGTGGGGCGTCAACTTCGTGAAGTTCGACAGCGTGACGCCCGGCTCCGGTGTGAGCGATCTCTCGCTCGATGCTCGCGACGATGTCGCAGCCTGGTCGAAGGCCCTGAAGGCCCACAAGATCTGGTTCGAGTTGTCGTGGGCGCTCGACCCGAAGTACGCGGCGTACTGGCACTCGAAAGCCAATGGCTGGCGGGTCGAGTGGGATGTCGAGTGCTACTGCGCGAATGACGCCCTCACCGATTGGGACAACATCGCCCGTCTCTTCCCGGATGCCGCCACCTGGTGGCGCAACGCCGGTGACGGTGAGTGGAACGACTTCGACTCACTGGATGTCGGAAACGGCGAGATGGACGGCCTCACCCGCGATGAGCGCCAGAGCGCAACCTCCCTCTGGGCGATCTCCGCTGCGCCGATGTACACGGGCAACGACCTCACGAAGCTCGACTCCTATGGGCTCAGCCTCCTCACCAACCCCGAGGTCGTCGCGGTCGACCAGGCTGGGACCCCGGCGCGACCTGTCTCGATCTCGACGAAGCAGCAGACCTGGTATTCGCTGAACCCCGACGGCAGCTACACGGTCGCCCTGTTCAACCTCGGCCAGACCGAGAAGGACGTGACGGCCAACTGGTCTGACATCGGGCTGAAGGGTGCGGCATCCGTTCGTGACCTGTGGTCGCACAAGAACCTCGGCACGTTCACGGGCAAGTTCACCGCCAAGGATGTCGCGATTCATGGCGTACGGCTGCTGAAGGTCACGCCGAAGTCGGGCGACAGGGTCTCGGTGAATGACGACGCCCTGCGCGTCGGCTACACGGGCAACTGGACGCGAAACGGCGGATCAGAAGTTGCTGCGACCTCGCAGCCGCTCACGGTCAACGTGACCGACACCGGCACGCCGACCCCGCCATCCGGTTCCGGATCGACGCTCACCACGAAGGTCGATGACGGCGACTCTGGCATCGTCTACACGGGATCGTGGAGCCAGAGCACGAACCGGGGACTCGGCGATTACGACGACGACGTGCACTACACGCAGACGGACGGCGACTCGTTCCAGTACACCTTCACCGGCACCGGCGTCTCGTACGTCACCGAGGAAGACACCTCGCAGGGGCAGAACGACGTCTACATCGACGGAAATCTCGTCAAGACGGTCGACACCGGGCGAGCCGACGGGCAACCGCGACTCGTTCAGCAGGTCGTTTACACCGCCACCGGGCTCACCAACGGCAGCCACACGATCAAGGTCGTCAAGAAATCGGGCGGGTACATGCTGCTCGACCGTATCGACGTGACCCAGCAGGGCCTGCTCGATCCGGCATCCGTGTCGTTCGACAAGAAGGCACCGGCGGAAGCCGCGGTGAAGCTGCTGCGCGATCCCGCCGAGCTTGCAGGCATCGAGGCGGGGTCGACGACGCTCACGAAAGGCACCGACTACACGCTGTCGGGCTCGACGGTCACGCTGACATCGAGCTACCTCGCAACACTGCCGGTTGGCGCCGCGACGCTGACCTTCGAGTTCAAGGGCGACTACCTCGATGATGTGCACGCAACGACCCACAACGGAGATGCCGTGTCGTATGTCTTCTCCGGAACGGGCGTCAAGTGGATCACGCCGACGGGGCCAGACCAGGGCTCTGTCGACATCTACATCGACGGTAAGTTCGTGAAGTCGGTCGACACGTCAAGCGATGTGCGGCGCACGCAGCAGACGGTATTCACCATTGCCGGCCTGAGACATGGCAAGCACACCTTCCAGGCGGTTAAGCGGTCGGGCGACATCCTGCGCTCTGACGTGATCCGCTACACGGTGTAGCTGTGGATCCGACCCCGCTCGGCCGTGAGCCGCTCCCCATCCCCGATGACTATCGGAGCTACTGGGACGCGGCCATCGACGAGGCGTCCCGCCATCCCCTGGATGTGCGGCGCGCCCCGGTCGATGCCGGTCTTGCGACCATCGACGTGTTCGATGTGTCGTTCGCCGGGCACGCCGGGCGGCGCGTCGGAGCCTGGCTGCGGATGCCTCGCCAGCGATCCGATGCACTGCCAGTCGTGGTTCACGCCAACGGATATGGCGCGGGCAGACTCGACCCGATCGACGACCTCACCTGGTCTTCCGCAGGCTATGCGCACCTGACCGTGAACATCCATGGGCAGGGCGGCGCCAGCGCGGGTCACCTCCTCGACGGCATCCTGGAGCCCGAGCGCTCCTACTATCGCGGCGTCTTCGTCGACGTCGCACGCGCGGTGCACGCCGCCCGGGAACTGGATGGCGTCGATCCGAACCGCATCGCGATGATCGGCAACAGCCAGGGCGGAGGCATCGCACTCGGTGTTGGCGCTCTCGTGCCAGGGCTCCGCGCGGTGCTTGCCCAGGCGCCATTCCTGACCGACGCACCGGGCGCCCTCCGTCTCGCGACCGCAGGGCCATGGCTGGAACTTCGCGGCTATCTCGCGGAGCACCCAGATCACGCCGATCGAGTCGCCCGCACGCTGTCATACGTGGACGGCGTCACCTCAGCCCGACACGCGACCGCTCCCGGATGGCTGTCATCCGGGCTCGCCGACCCCATCTGCCCACCCGAGACCACGCGCGCCGCGGTGGCCGCATATGCGGCCGAGGTATCGCTCACCGAGTGGCCGGGCGCAGGCCACGAGGCCGGCGCAACTGCGGACAGGCGGGCTGCCATCGAAATCCTGCGCGATCGTCTCGCCCCCGCTGCTGGCGCGCGTGGCTAGCATGGGGGCGTGAGCGAGAAGGTCGCGCGGCAGAGGATCAGCTGGCCGACCGCGGCGTGGATCACGATTCTTCTGCTCACCGGCGGTTTCCAGATCTACCGCGGTG
>DASYEE010000046.1:0-3110 GCA_036499165.1 Galbitalea sp.
CGAGGCCGCCAAGCTGCTCGACCTGGAGCCCTACCTCGGCCGCAAGCCGAAGGCGCTCTCGGGTGGTCAGCGTCAGCGCGTTGCCATGGGTCGCGCGATCGTGCGTCAGCCCCAGGTGTTCCTGATGGACGAGCCGCTGTCTAACCTCGACGCGAAGCTGCGCGTGCAGACCCGCACCCAGATCGCGTCGCTGCAGCGCCGCCTCGGCGTCACCACCGTCTATGTCACGCACGACCAGACCGAGGCGCTCACCATGGGCGACCGCATCGCGGTGCTGAAAGATGGCGTGCTGCAGCAGGTCGGCACCCCGCGCGACCTGTACGAGTCGCCGAAGAACGTCTTCGTTGCCGGCTTCATCGGAAGCCCCGCCATGAACCTGTTCGCCTCGGACCTGGTCGATGGCGGCATCAAGTTCGGCTCGGCCACTGCCAAGGTCGACCGCGACGTGCTGCAGAACGCCACCGGCAAGAAGGTCACGATCGGTGTTCGTCCCGAAGACGTGAAGATCGCCACCTCTGGCGATGGCCTCAAGGTCAACGTCGACGTCGTCGAAGAACTCGGCGCCGACGGCTACCTCTACGGTCACACCGAGGTCGACGGCAACCGCGTGGACATCGTGGCTCGCGTCGACGGCCGCACGCACCCGAACCCGGGCGACCAGGTGGTCATCACTCCCGTCGCTGAGCACGTGCACGCCTTCGACGCCACCTCGGGCGAGCGGCTGTCGAAGCCGGTCGTCGCCAATGTCGGCGCCTAAGCACCCCGCTTCACGAACACCGCTGCCGCGGCATCCGTCCCAGGATGCCGCGGCAGTGGTGTGTTGCGTGTCAATACTCGTTCGCGACGAACAGATCCTGAGCTGGAAACTTCGTCAGAATCTCGGTGCCGTTCTCGGTGACCACGACTTCCTCTTCGATACGCGCCGCGGAGACGCCATCGTTCGCAGGGCAATAGGTCTCCATGGCGAAAACCATGCCCACCTGCAGCTCCAGAGGGTGTTCCAGCGAATTCAGCCGCGAGATGATCGGCCGTTCGTGCAGACCCAGCCCGAGACCGTGGGCGAATTGCAGTCCGAACGCGGCCAGTTCGTTCTCGAAACCGAAGTCGGTCGCCTTCGGGAGTAGTTTGGCGACGACGTCGGTCGAGACACCCGGTTTGATCGCCGAGATCGACGAGTCCATCCATTCGCGTGCCTGCTTGTACGCGTCCCTTTGACTGGTGGTCGCGCTTCCGACACCGAAGGTTCGGTAGTAGCAGGTCCGGTAGCCATTGAACGAGTGGATGATGTCGAAGAACGCCTGGTCGCCTGGCCGGATGATGCGGTCGGTGAAGTTGTGCGGGTGCGGATTGCACCGCTCCCCCGAGATTGCGTTGACGGCTTCGACCTGGTCGGAGCCGAGTTCGTAGAGTCGTTTATTCGCCAATGCGACGATCTCGTTCTCCCGGATTCCGGGTTTGAGCACGTCGACGATGTTCTGATAGACGCCGTCGACCATGGCTGCGGCCTGGTTGAGGAGCATGATCTCGTCCGGCGACTTGATCACCCTCGCATCGAGCATGTGCTGCTGAGCGTCGGCGACCCGCAGTCCCTGCCGCTGCAACTCGAAGAGAAATGGCGGCTCGACGATGTCGATGCCGATCGGGGCATCGGCGACACCGGCGGCGACCAGCAGACCCTTGATCTCGGTCACTGCATCCCGCATGAGGCCGGCATCGGGTGCCACGGCACCGCGGAACCCCAAGAAGCCAGGCCGCCAGTTCTCATCGGGCAGCCAGCGTGAATACAGTTTGTGATGCCGAACCGCTGAGCCGAAGTCCCAGAGGATCGGCTCCTCGTCGCGCGTCAAGAGGCAATAGCGGATCATCTTGTCGCCTAGGGCGCCACCGATCCAGGTCTGGGTCGTATACCGGATGTTGTAGAAGTCGAACAGCAGGAACGCCCCGCACTCGCTGGCCTCCAGAGCGGCTTTCGCGCGCTCGATCCGGTACCGACGAAGTCGATCGAAATCGACACGCTCCTCGTAGTCGACGCCCATGTGTCCGGGGGCGCCAATCGGACGCGCCTGCTCGGTCACGACCGATCCCCTTCGGGCGCGAGACCGTCATCGACGGGGGTGTTCTCGCTTGCGATGTCGTACCCGGAACGGCGAGCCTGCTCGAGCACGAGCGTGGCGAAATCGTCGTCGGTGTACCCGGCTCCGATCGCCGAGGCAACGAGCATCCCTGTTGCCGATGCGATGGGCATCGGAACGCCGAGCTGCCTGCCGGCGGCGAGCCCGAGTTCGATGTCCTTGCTCAGAAGCACGTTGGTGAAGGTCGGATGAAAGTCGAGGTTCACCAGGGCCGGTGATTTGTAGCGGGTAAACGTCGACCCCATGACCGAGTCATTGAGAAAGGCCAGGAACGCAGCGCGGCTGACCCCGCCGCGCTCGGCCAGCACGGTGATCTCGGCCAGCGACTGGATGACGACTCCCAGGAAGACGTTGTGCGCGATCTTCACGAGACGCGCCACCTCGCCCTCTCCGACGTAACTGACGCCGCGACCCAGCACCCTCAATAGCGGCTCCGCGCGATCGAACGCGGCGCGCGGCCCGGAAACCGCGAGGGTGAGCTTGCCGGACGCAATCACCTTGGGGTTGCCGCTGACCGGCGCAGCCAAGAACTCGGCGTGGCGGTCGGCAAGCTGTTTCCGAATCCTCGCCGAAACCTCCGACGACACCGTCGACGAATCGACGATGAGCTCCGGAATGCGGTCGGGGTCGGTCAGAAGTCCGCCCTCGCCCGTCATCACCGCCTCCAGGTCATGCGAGGCCGACACCATGACGAAGACGATGGTGCGATCGGCGAGATCAACGGGGCGGTCGGCGATGGTGGCTCCCCGGGGCGACAGGGCCTCCGCCTTCGATCGCGTGCGGTTGTAGACGGATACGTCATAGCCGGCATCCAGCAATCGGGTGGCAAGCGCTGCCCCCATGCGACCTGCACCCACCCACCCGATCGTGGGTTTCATCGTTGACGTCATGCCGTCCTCCTCACACCGAATTCTGCAGGCCGATGCGCAATCGATTGCAACAATCGACCATCTTGCGGTATCGAAGGCGCCGAGTCAA
>DASYEE010000047.1:0-1571 GCA_036499165.1 Galbitalea sp.
TCCAGCCAGCGGTGCGGAAGCTCCATCCGCAGCAGGTAACTGAGCAGGGCAAGAGACGGCGCGGTGCCGGTGCGACCGACCACCTCGATCGTCTGCGATGCGGCCGTCAGCAGCACCTGACGACGGGCTTCGAAGGCGGTCAGGATGACGTCCGACAGTTCGCCCTCGACGGCCATCAGCCGTAAGAAGTCCTGCGAGGGCACACGGAGCACGCTCCCCGCCTCGACGACCCGCGCGGTGACGTAGACCTCGCTGTGCGCGAGGATCGCCAACTCGCCCATGAACGAACCGGCGGTGTACCGGGTGATCGCCTCGGGCTCGGCGTGAAAGCCTTCGCGGACGATGTCGACCGTTCCGCTCTCGAGAAAGAAGAAGTCGGGGTCGACATCACCCGCATGGAAGAGCACCTCGTCCGCGGTCGTCGGCTCGGATGCGCCATAGCGCGAGAGGCGCCCGCGCAACTCCGGGCCGAGTTGCGGATCGGCGTCGGCAGGAAGGGGCGGCGGCTCCGGCGCGGCTTCGGGCATGCGGACTCCGAACTGTGGGGGATCGGGAGTGGGCCCTGAGGGATTCGAACCCCCGACATCCACGGTGTAAACGTGGCGCTCTAACCAACTGAGCTAAGAGCCCGTGCGCGTGCTGCCTCCGATGCTACCGATCGCCGGACATACACTCGCAGCATGGCCGCCGCCCGCTCCGCCCCGCAGGTCCCCGACAAGCCGGAGCACCGCTGGCCGGCGATCGTCGCAGTGGTGATCGCCGTGGTGATCTACACCCTGCTGCCGTCGACGTTCATCCCGATTCCACGGTTCATCCTGCCGGTGCTGACCACGCTGATGGCGATCCCGCTGATCATCCTGAACCCGCACCACTTCACCCGCGAGACCGCCTGGTCGCGCTGGTTGTCGATCGCGCTGGCCGCCGTGCTGGTGTGCTTCAACCAGGTCGAGGTGGTCGGCATCCTGAAGGAGCTGCTCAGCGGCAATGCCCACGGTCCGAGCGTGCTGCTCAATGCCGCGCAGGTCTGGGCGACCGACATCATCGCGTTCGGTCTGGCCTTCTGGGAGCTCGACGGACGCGGCCCGGTCTCGCGCAGACTGCCGTCCGATCCCGAGGCCCGCGACTTCCGGTTTCCGCAGGAGGATCTGGGCAGGCCGGTGCCCTGGCGCCCCGCCTTCTTCGACTATCTGTACTTCTCGCTGTCGAACATGATGGCGTTCAGCCCCACCGACGTGATGCCGTTCACGGCCCGTGCCAAGGCGCTCATGGGACTGCAGGCGATCACGGGCTTCGCGTTGCTCGCGCTGGTGATTGCGCGAGCGGTCAACATCCTGACCTAGACCTCACCGCGTCGGGTGACGACGAATCGGCTCAGACGCGCGAGGGCAACACCTCGTCGAGCGCCGCGCGGTACTCGTCGATCTGGCGAGCCTCGCCAGGAGCGGTGATGAACGAGGCCCGGATGACGCCCTTGACATCGATCACGAAGGTCGCGCGGTTCGCGAAACCCTTCTCTTCGAGAAACACCCCGTACTCCTTGGCGACGGCGCCGTGGGGCCAGAAATCGGCAA
>DASYEE010000048.1:0-7514 GCA_036499165.1 Galbitalea sp.
CCCCGGTCGCTCCGGCGGCGCGCGCGACGAGTACGAGCTGACCGCGCGCGGCGAGACGCTGTGGCCAGTCGTCTGGTCGCTCATCGTCTGGGGCAATGACAACTACATGCCCACTGGATCGCGCCGCATCGCGACCCACGAACCCTGCGGCACGCCACTGGACTCCCTCGGCTTCTGCGCCACCTGCCAGGTGACCCCCGGGGCGCGCGACGTGGTGCTGCCGGCTCGCGATGCCGGCGCCGCGACCGATCCGGTCAGTCTGGCGATGACCCGCCCGCACCGACTGCTGGAGCCTCTCGCGGTCTAGCCCTGCGTCAGCGGCTTGAGGCGGCGTTCTAAAACAGCGTGTAGCCGCCGTCGATCGTCAAGATCGAACCAGTCATGAAGGAAGACGCGTCACTAGCCAAGAACACTATGGCAGGCCCGAGTTCCTCCGGCTCGCCGGCACGTTTAAGCGCGGCGTCATCGATCCAATACCGCTGGAACTCCGGCTTATGCACCTCCGAGTTCTCGGTGCGCATATAGCCCGGGGCGAGCGCATTCACTCGAACTCCGAGAGGACCCCATTCCGCAGCCAGACTCTTGGTCAGTTGGTGGACGGCGGCCTTTGATGCGTTGTACGGCGGCTGCCACTGGGGTCGATTGACAATGTCCGCGGAGATGGACCCCACGTTGACAATGTTCCCCGAGCCCTGCGCGACGAATTGCCTGCCGAAGATCTGACACCCCAGCCAGACCCCGTCGACGTTCGTCCGCATGATGCGCGACCATTCGTCGTCGTTGATGGAAAGCGCCGGCTCGTTGAGGAAAGCTCCAGCGTTGTTCACTAGCACGTCCACGCGGCCGAACTCCTCAAGAGTCACCTGCAGCGCTGATTCGAGGTCGGACCTCACCGTCACGTCGACCGAGACAGTCAGGGCGCGCACACCATGTGCACGAATCTCGTCGGCCACGGCCCGCGACGCGTCAGACTCGCGTCCAGCGATCACCACGTGGGCACCGGCCTCAGCCAGCGCAAGCGCGAAAAT
Source organism: Galbitalea sp. (assembly GCA_036499165.1). Lineage (GTDB taxonomy): Bacteria > Actinomycetota > Actinomycetes > Actinomycetales > Microbacteriaceae > Galbitalea. The sequence continues at coordinate 1,029 of DASYEE010000048.1, forward strand.
GCGCCCAAGGCCTCGTTGCGCGCCCGTGACCACCGCAACCCTGTCGTCCATCCGGAATTTCTCAAGCATGGGTTCCTCGTCTTGCCTAGGGCATCGAACTGGCAAGCGGTTCGGCGCCCTCAATGCGAATCGATTTTCTCACAAGATATGGGCGCACCCTCAGGACTGTCAACTCGAACTCTGCCCCCGAACAAAGTCATTCTTGACAACTCTGAGCGACCACACCTAGTTTTGGAAAAACGATTCGCAGAAAACGATTCGCTAAACCGTGGATGCTCCTGCATCCTGGTAGTCCTGCTTGATCATCATTGGAGATTGTCATGTACAAAGCAGCCAGCACCCCCCTCCGGAGGCGGACAGTCACCGCTCTCGCGGCGACGGCCGCCACGGTCGCATTCCTCCTCGCCGGATGCTCCGGCACTTCCGGATCCGACGCGAAGACCACCATTACGTTGTCGATGCAGCAAACCGATGTGAAGAAGGGCGACCCGACGACGTGGGCGATCGTCCAAGCTTTCGAGAAGAAGTACCCCAACATCACGGTGACGGTGACCGGTCAGCCGGTCGCGCAGCACAATCAGGCGATCGATGTTGCAGCACAGAGCAACACGCTGCCGACAGTGTTTTGGCTGTTCAGCGCTGACACCGGCAAGAAGCTCACCAAGGCTGGCGCGCTCCTCGATCTCGGCCCGATCCTCAAGGACGAAGGGCTGACGTCCAAGTTCAACACCACCGTGCTCAACAGTTTCAAGGAGGGCAGCACCCAGTTCGGCGTGCCGTATCAAGCTCTGCTGACCGGGTTCTATGTCAACAAGAAGATCCTCTCGGACAACGGGCTCAAGCAGCCGGTCACTTGGGACGATCTGGTCAACGTGGCGAAGGTGCTCAGCGGCAAGGGGATCACGACGATCTCCAACGGGGCGAGCCAGTCTTCGTTCAGTGTCTGGGCCTTCCTGACCTGCCTCGATCGCTTCGGGTACGACGACGTGATCCAGGACATCCTGTCGGGCAAGGCCAGCTACGATAACCCGGACTTCCTGAAGTTCTATCAGGCCCTTGCCGAGTTGCAGAAAGCTGGAGCGTTCTCGTCGAACGTCGCCACACAGACCTATGACCAGGCCGTCAGCGACTTCGCCAACGGCAAGGCGGCCTTCCTTGACTCGGGTGTCTGGGCTTCGGGCCAGCTGCAGTCCTCGCCCGTCGGGGCGGACACTGGCTTCTGGGTGGGGCCGCAGTTCTCCAACGGAGTTGGCGAACAGAACATCGTGATGAACGTAGTCGGTGCCCCTTTGGCGGTCAGCGCACAGGTCAAGAAGGGCAGCGCCGAGTACAAGGCGGTCGAGAAGTTCATCGGCTTCTACTACAGCGACGCGGGGCAGCAGATCTTCGCTGACAACGGTCAGCCGCCGGTGACGACCGTCTCACCGAAGGTCGCAGCGACGAACACTGTCTTCCAGTCCGTTCTGGATGCTGCCAAGGGATTGGCCGTGCCGCTCGCGCAGCCCGACCAGTACCTCTCGACCGCGAGTCAGAACGTCATGTACGACAGCATCTACGGCGTCATCGAAGGTCAGTTGACTCCGGAGGCAGCAGTGGACATGGTTCAGAAGGCCATCGCGGCCAATAAGTAACACTCGCTCACCTGCTCGGGGGCTGGCTTTCCCCCGAGCAGGTGAGCTCATCCAGACGCACACTTAGAGGATCCACACATGACCTGGCTGAGCTCCCGGTGGAAGATCGCGGTGATGGTCATCCCAGCCCTGGTCTTCTTCACCGTCTTCGTCGTATATCCCGTCGGATACTCGGCGTATTACAGCCTCACGGACTTCATCGGATTCGGGGCGGCCAAGTTCGTCGGCGCGGCCAACTACGCGAACCTGTTCGCTGACCCGCTGTTCTGGACATCGCTTCGCAATACCGTCGTCATCCTGCTCATCAGCGTCCTTCTTTTGATCCCGCTGTCATTCCTCCTTGCGCTCCTGCTGCGCAGACCGTTCCGCGGGGCGAGAATTCTGCGGGCTCTCGTCTTCGCGCCCGGCATCATTGCACCAATCCTCGTCGGTCTCATCTGGGTGTTCATTCTGGATCCGAAGATCGGCTTGGTGAATCAGCTCCTGACCCGAGCGGGCGTTACGGATCCACCAACCTGGATCGGCGGATCGACCCTCGGGCCGATCTCGATCGCCCTGGTCTTCATCTGGAGCACCCTCGGCTTCGCCATGACAATCTTCTACGCGGGACTTCAACTGCTTCCCGCCGACGTGCTCGAGGCCAGTTCGCTCGACGGGGCCGGCTCGGTCAAGCAGGCGTGGAACATCACGATCCCCCTCATGAAGGAGACCTTCGCGATCACAACCGTGCTCGTGGTGACCAACGTGTTCAAGATCTTCGAACTGGTCTATCAACTCACCGGCGGCGGGCCGATCCACAAGTCGGAGACCCTGGTCAGCTACATGTACTACATCACCTTCACCAGCCAGCAGTACGGACCCGGGATGGCCTTCGCCGTGATCATCACCCTGCTGGGAGCCCTCGTCTCGGTGGGCTATCTGATCCTGCTTCGCGGACGCAAGGATGTGGTGGCATGACTGCCGTAGCGACTGCCCCGGGGCGGCGACCGCGACGCGGCCGGGTTGCGTTGCTCATCGCGGGTGCGGCGGCCTACCTGATCACCTTCGCGGTTCTTCTGCCGCTGCTCTGGATCGCGGTGCTCTCATTCCAGCCCAACTCACGCATCCTGTCGGATCCGCTGTCGCCGACCTCGTTCAACCTCGACAACTACATCAACGTGTTCACGACTGTGCCGCTCGCCTCGATGTACGGCAACACTCTGATCCTTGCGCTGGTCTCGGTAACGATCGGCACGGTGATCTCGTTCATGTCGTCGTTCGCCCTGACGCGAATGGTGTTCCTCCGGCGCCCCCTGCAGTCAGGGCTGCGCCTGTACCTGCTTGCCGGGCTCGCGATCCCGATCTACATCCTGCTGTTCCCGGTGTACCGGCTGGACATCGCGCTCGGGGTATTCGGCACATACGCTGCGCTGATCCTTCCGTACATCGCCGTCACGATCCCGTTCAACACCCTCCTTCTCACGGGATTCCTGCGCGACTTCCCGCCAGAGCTTGAGGAAGCCGCCATCATCGACGGAGTCGGGCTGTGGCGCATGTGCTGGTCGGTTGTCGTCCCGCTCATGCGTCCCGTCTTCGCGACGATCCTCATCTTCAATGTGATTTACGTGTTCAACGAGTACCCGTTTGCCTCGATCCTCATCAACAACCCGGCGATGACGACGGTCTCACTGGCCGTGTCCCAGTTCCAAGGGCAGTACAGCACCGACTACGGCGCGATGATGGCGGCAAGCACGATCATCTTGATCCCGCAGCTCGTGATCTACGCCATCTTCCAGAAGCAGGTCGTCGCCGGTATGACCGTCGGTGCGGTCAAGGGATGACCTGGATGCCACGATCCGGCCGATCCCTTGCCGACCTGCCATGGGCGGGTCCGTTGGTGACGCGCCAGATCTCGCCCGAGAATCCGGACGGCGCCCGGGGAGCCGGAGCGATGACCGTTCCGAATCCGTCCGACCCCGACCTGCCGCACAGCGTTCACGCGGTGAACCTGGGGCGCGGATATAAGGTCCGGCCCTTCATCCGCGTCGGGGCCGGCGAGCGCCGAACGATTGCGGCAATCGCCGGAGCCGGGGTTGTGACGAACTTCTTCCTCACCAGTAACATCGTCGATCTGAGCGATCTCTGGTTGGACATCCGGTGGGACGGCGAGAGCAAACCTTCGGTATCGGTGAACATCGCCTCGTTCTTCTGCCTGGGCGGCCCGGGGCAGCACCACGAGGTGGCCTCGATCCCGATCAACGTCGGACCGGTGCGAGGCTGCTCAAGCTCGTGGGCAATGCCCTTCCGTGAGGGCGCCGTGTTCGAACTCGAGAATCGCGGCTCGACCGACGCCGAGGTGGTGGCGTACAAGGTCACCTACGAGGAACGCTCGGTCACCGACGTTCCACCGTCACGATTCCGGGCCATGACGACCTCGGGTCACCCGACGACCCCCGACTTCGAGGTCGACGTGCTGACGGCAATCGGACGAGGGTTGATCGTCGGCACGTCGATCAACTGGCGGGCTATGCGACCACGCTGGTGGGGCGAGGGCGAGATCAAGGTCTACCTCGGCAACGATGATTTCCCGACGCTCGTCGATACCGGGACCGAGGATTACTTCGGCGGCGCGTGGGGTTTTGGACGCGACACGACCTTCCTCCGGAATGGTCCGGAGGGCGAGCGCCCATACGCGGGGCTCTACGCTGGGGCGCCCTACCTGGAATCCAACGAGGGGTATCCGCGCGAGATCGTGCTATACCGTTGGCACATCAACGATCCGATCGGGTTCGACGATGGTGTGCGGCTTGCGGTGCAAGTCATGGGTATCGGTCCCGACGGCAAGTACGAGCTGAGGGATGACGAGCTCACGGCAACCGGGTACTGGTACGCGATCGCACCCTGACCTGGCGGGTCAGCCGTTGACGACGATCATGTCCGCCGCATCGCGGCTCTCGGCGATCAATGCCGCGTTCGCTTCGTCAGGTCCGCTCGCCCACGACCTCGCGTACTCCGGGTCCTTACCGAACTCGATGTGCCTCGCGGTAAGGCGACTGAGGCGGACGTCGTGCGGCCCGTCGACGTACCACGCGGCGTCCAGCTTTCCCCTCACCGCCGTCCAGCCCTCGCGAGCCGTGAGGAGATAGTTGCCTTCTGTGATGATGATGCGCGACGACCTCGGGATCGCGATATCACCTGCGATCGGCTCATCGAGCTGTCGATCGAAGCTCGGCGAGTAGACCGTCTCCTCCTCATTCTGGCGAAGCCGGTCAAGGAGCGACAGGTAGCCGAACACATCGAAGGTATCCGGACTGCCTTTCTGCGACGAGCGCCCCAGTTCTGCCAGCATCCGGTTCGAGAGGTGGTACCCGTCCAGAGGCAGGAGCGAACTGAAAGGACCAAGAAGATCGACCAGACGGGACGCGATGGTCGACTTTCCCACTCCAGGGGGGCCCGCGATCCCGATGATGACCCGTCGTCCAGCGCCGGCCTGAATCGACCTCGCACGGTCGGCGAGGTCGGCGAGATCTGCGACCCCGATGAACGTCATGGTCACGGAGCGACCATCGTCAACGGAACGAGACCGCCGCACCCGCAGGATGTGCCGTGGAACAACGCCCCGGGCACCCGGATCGTGACGGGCATCGCGTTCCTGTCAGCCAGCCGACGTGCGAGCAGCTTCGCGGCCTCTCGCCCGATCGCTTCCACAGGATGCAGGTAACAGGTGAGCTGAGGCTCGATGAACTCGGAGTTCATAACCCCGTCGAAGCTCACGAAGGCGATGTCCCGAGGGACCGTGAGTTCGACGTCACGGAAGGCGCGAAGAGCTCCGAGTGTCAGCAGTCCACTCGCCGCGATCATCGCCGTCGGTCGCGACGGCTGACTGAGGAGAGTCTCGATCTCGCGGTGATGGTCTCCGAGCCCTCGATCGGTGGTCACCAAGAGCTCGGTGTGCACCGGCAGACCGGCTTCGTCCAAGGCGTTGAGGTACCCGTCTGCGCGCTCACGCAGGGTCGAGACCCCGACGTCTCCCGCGATCAACGCGATCCGCTTGTGGCCGGCGTCGATCAGATGGCGGGTGAGGCTTCGCATCGCGGCCTCGTTGTCGATCCCCACTCGGTCGATACCTCGCCCGGAGATGCGGTCGATGACGACCACCGGGCAGTCGGCGGCTGCACACAGCTCGAAGATCGCGGGATCTGAGTCGGCGACTGGAGCGATGATCATCCCGTCGACCCGATGATCCAGCAGGGTCTGCACGACCTGCTTCTCCTGCGTCGCGTCTTCTCCGGAGTTTGCAAGAACGAGCGTTTGGCCGGCAGTGCGGATCCCCTGCTCGACCTGCGAGATCACCTGCCCGAAGATGAACTGGCTCGTGTCAGAAACAACGAGGCCGATGGTCTTCGTCCGCCCGCTGCGGAGCGATCTGGCCATCTGATGCGGCGTGAACTGCGATTCCTTGATCGCGGTCTCAACCCTCATGCGGGTCTCATCGCTGACCTTCTTCGTCCCATTCATGACGTGCGACACGGTTGAGACGGAGACGTTCGCCATTCGGGCGACGTCGACGATCGTTGTCATGCGGCCGACTCCTTTTCGCGTAGCGAATCGATTCGCCTAGTCTATCCGAGAACGTCGCCGCATTGCGGTCACCAGGCGACCCTCAGCCCTGCGTCAGCGGCTCCAGCGTGGGGTCGTTCGCGTACGACAGCGCCGCGTTCTCGCGGGTCACCAACTGCGGCGTGAGCAAAAAGGTCGGCACGATCTTGGCGCCGTTGTTGTACGAGGTCGGGTCATTGACATCCACTGACTTGCCCTTCTGCAGTTCGCCGACCATCTTGATCGCCTCGGCAACCAGCTTGCGGGTGTCCTTGTT